>NZ_RZGX01000001.1:0-337582 GCF_003990155.1 Legionella qingyii | reverse complement strand
TTTACAGACTAAACCCCTTTAAAAGATAATCCACTGCGTGAGGCGTTGAAGTGATCAAATACTCCGGAATCGGTGATCAAATGACTAACGGAATTAGTGATCAAGTCCTCCGGAATACGCATGAAAAAGGTAAAATCAGTTCATCTTCCTTAAATTTCGAACCGAAATCAATATTCAATGAAGTTGAGGCTGAATTTAAAAAAGAAGATTATATATTTTGCGATGATCTTGGAAATGAATGGGCAGACCACATTACCTTCAATATGCAAGAACCAAGTATTTCCTTTATTCATTCCAAATTTGGAGAAACAAGTACATCTGCCTCAAACCTTCATGATGTTGTAGGACAGGCAATTAAAAATCTGGGAAATATGTACTTTACACCTGATGATTTTATGCTCAGGAAAAAAGATAAATTAATAAAGACGTATAACCAGTCTGATATTATTAGATTGAGGCAAGGGAATAGATCAGAGCTCAAGAACCATTTATGTATCATCCAAAGAAATCCACAACTATACAGAAAGTGCATATTAGTTTGTTCATTCATTTCTAAAAATGAAATAACCAACCAATTCAATAGTATAAAGAAAGGAAAAAAAGTAAAGGGAAATATCACTCAACTATTATGGATTGTTTCCTCATTTGTCCATGCCGCAAAAGAAATGAATGTCATACCTGTAATATATTCCAAACCATAATTCATATTTTTTAGGTTAAAGAACCCATTTTAACTGCGACACAGCTGCGACACAAAAACAAACCACTTCAATAAAAATTTGTAACTTATTGATTTTACTATGCCGCTGATGTGAATCGAACACACGACCTTTTGATTACGAATCAACTGCTCTACCAACTGAGCTACAGCGGCGTATTGAAAAGTATACTCAAGTTAAATGATGATGCAACTGCTGTGAATTGTCGTAGTATTGAAACCAAGCAAAAAACCACGTTTTTACATGAATACTAATGATTACAATCATTTTTGCAGGTTTAATCTCTTAATTGAATCAATAAATTATGATTTTATCTGTAATAATTTTCACTAATCTAGCAAATAAATATTCAAATAGATAAAAAATGATTTATAATATCTTGCTCAAAAGATATTTTAGTATATATAAAAAATATTTCTGATTTTTTAATTGAGAATGGTTTTAAATTATTGCAGATGAATATAACATAGCGTCACCCAAAATTATGACAACCTGTGAGAACTAAACAGCCCGTGAAAAAGAGTAAGATTGAAACAGATAAACCCATTAAAGACAGTGGTTATAGCCGAAGATTGAAAGACCGTCATGTGCAGCTGATAGCCTTGGGGGGAATTATCGGATCAGGCTATTTTTTAGGTACTGGTGAAGTAATTAACCTTGTCGGTCCTGCCGTGTTTCTAGCTTACATACTAGGCGGCTTGATTATTTTTCTCACCATGCTTTGTATGGGTGAACTTGCTGTAGCAATTCCTATTTCAGGTTCCTTTGTCACATACACCGCTGACTTTATATCTCCATCCGTTGCCTGTGGCGTAGGATGGTCTTATTGGATCAGTTGGGTAGCATACATCCCCGCCGAATGTGTTGCGGGGGGAATCATCATGGAAATGTTTACTGGAGTAAATGGTTATGTATGGGCTGTTTGCTTCGGCTTACTGATTACATACATTAACCTGGCCAAAGTAGATACTTTTGGTGAAATCGAGTTTTGGCTGGCTTTGATTAAGATTTTGGCTTTATTTGGCTTCGTTATCTTAGCTATTTTAATTTTCTTAGGCCTAATTCACGGCCCTGACTCAGATGGATTTATTGGCTCGAAGTATATTTCAGGCGATGGAGGATTTCTTCCTAACGGGACCATGTCTCTATTAACCGCGATGGTTCTCTTGCTGGTTAACTATCAAGGTTCTGAAATCATTGGTCTTGCTGCTGGAGAATCAGAAAACCCTGCACGGATGATCCCACACGCAATTCGCAATGTAACTTTAAGAATTCTTTTCATCTACATCATTCCCGTATTTTGCCTTGTATTAATTTTCCCTTGGCAAAAAGCCGGATTATCTAACTCTGTGTTTGCAGATGCCCTAAATTTTTACAATCTCAAATGGGCCGGTGCTGTAACCAGTTTTGTGACCCTCAGCGCTACTTTATCGTGTGCTAACTCGGGATTTTATGGCACTGTCAGGGCTTTGAATGCTTTAGCTCGTGATGGTATGGCTCCACATACATTTGCCAAATTCAATCATAATTCAGTACCACAAAATGCGATTATTGCAACCTTAATCACCATCTGGATTCTTTTAGGTGTAGGGTACTTTTTCGGACAAACTCAACTCTATATCGCCCTTCTTCTTGTATCTGGATTTACAGGGACTCTGGCATGGATATCCTTGTGCACCTCACAAATTCGTTTTAGGAGTCGATTATATCAAGCTGGGTATACTACAGCGAATCTTCGCTATGTGACCCCTTACTCTCCCTACACTGGAATTCTCGCAATAATACTTATGTGTATTGCTTTATTTTTCCTGGTACTGAATAAAGATCCTACCTATAAGCTTGCTTTTTACATAGGTATGGTTAGCTTTATCGTTCCCATCATAATCTATAAGATTTTTGACTTGTCGAAGAACAGGAAAAAAGCACTACACCTCAAATCGCGTGTTAAGTTTCAGGATCTCTTCCCACCTGTTTAATTTTTACATCAATTTATTCACACGAAACAAGCCCAAACTAAATTGGGCTTGTTCTTATTTAAGCAAATCTCTAATGTTCTCATTACAAAGTGCATTTAAACACAATAGATTGTTCTGATTTATTGTCCTTGTTAGGCAAGAATTGTGTATGAATCGTATTAAATAATCCTTTAATGAAACTTCTATTTCTCTTTTGACAAAAGAAAGTGCTTAATCCATCCTGTGATCCTCGTTTATCTTGTAATAACTTAATTCCATCTTGCCCTAATGGATTTAAACAGATGTCTAATCTATCTAATTTTTTTAACTTTTCAGAGTTCATTTTAGCTATTGCTTTTATACTTAATTTATTATTATTGAGAACCAACCCTCTAATTCTTAAATTCTCATTAATTAAAGTAATAGCACCAGCATCACCAATTTTGTTTGTGCTTATATCGAGAAAGTTAAGTTTTTTATGTACAGCCAGATAAGATACTCCTTTATGAGTAATTTGATTATTACTTAATATGAGCCGACGTAAATTAGTTTTTGCTAAAGTTTTTGCACATTCATCATTAAGTTCATTATCACTTAAAATGAGTTGTTCTAGAGTTGAATTCCTAACAAAAAACTTCAAACCTTTTGCAGTAATGTTTTTGTCATATCTATTATTGTTAGAACTTAGATCTAATTTTTTAAGTGATGGAATGGTAGCCAATAAACGCAGACCTTTATCTGAGATTTTATTCGCTCGTAATGAAAGCACTTCAATTGAACCTAGCCTTGATAAGATTTTAATTTTATCATCATCAATCATACAGCCATTCATTTTAATTCGTTTTAAATGAATATTTGCGTTTATGGCGTTAACCAGTTCATACAAACATTGTTCGCTAATCTCTTGATCGCTCAAGTCTAAAGAAACTAAATCTGGTACATTATTTTGTAGTAAGAAAATTGCTTCATTTAAATTAATTTTTCTGTATTTAGGCATAAAAACTCACATTTAAAACATATTGTATTATAATTGAATGGTATAATCTATTTTTGTACACAATTAGATTAATATAGTAAAGGTTTTAATCCATGGCTATATGGCAAGATGTTTACGCCCTTGATGATTGGCTTATGATTTTAAAAAATTGTAAACAACATGATGATCCAAATGCTAAAGAATTAATTAACAAATTATCTAATCTATTAGATGAATATCATAATATTTCAAAAGTAACCTTAAAAAATATTCCCAAACGACAGAAAAAATTAACACAAATAGCACAACTTGCTCAAGAGTATAAGGATTATTTAGGCGATCAATTTATATCTAAAGAACAAGAGAACGTAACTGGGGATAAATTTCCAGTTGGATTTTTGGACTCAACATCTACAAAGCCACGAAAAGATACCCGCCTTAAAGGCTCTATAGATCCATGGATCCATGGGTTACAGCAGAGAGCAAACAAGAAAATAAACTACCTAAATAAATTAAGCGAGTATTATAAGCATGCACATTCGAAATATGTAGATAAGAAATCACTACTTAAGACCCTAAAGACCGAAGAAAATAAACATAGTAAACAGAAGTTTTTTCGTTTAAGTAGTGGCACTTTATTGGAAAAGCAAGATCCAGTTCATCGTCCCATTGAATTTATGCTCGAAGATTTAAAAAGTAAACGTAATACCGCAGAATATCCAATGAATATTGCTTTTTATCAATGGGTTGAGACCAAAACTAAAGTCCCATTTTTCTTGTGGCTGGAAAAGCATCCTATCAGCACAACAACCCGAGATATTAGTACGAATTGGCGTGGCTCTTATAAAAATAAAATGGGTCCAGTTAATTATGAATCTCCAGAAAACGTATCAGTACATATTGAAGATGTGGATGGTGATTATAAATTAATGGCTAAAAAATTAAATTCTAAAAATATATTTGAATTAAATACAAGTAAATTAGCTGATTTTGTCTTTAAGGTAGGCTGCCCACTGGGCGCAGCTGCATTTATTTGGGATGCAAAAGATAAGAACCATTTTTACACACATATTCATGAGTCTGGTATCTATCATCACTCAACGATGACTTCTGGAAAAAAAGTACGGTGTGCGGGAATGTGGTTAGTAGAACATGGAAAAATCACTGCAATCGATAATAACAGTGGTCATTACAAACCCACTTCATTGTCTTTTTATAAGTTGATTTGTCTCTTGCATGATAAAAATCTACTTCATCCAAATGCACAAATAGCCGACTTGCGTAGGCCTAAAAGGCTTAAAGACAAAAATAATATTTTTAAAGGTTATGAAGACAATTATACTAATTTGAAAAGTTATCTTGAATGGGCAGAAGACTTGCCAGAAATTAAAAAATATTTACATAAAAAAAATATTCAACCTTTGAGTGAACGATACGAACCTAAGACTAAAGTAATGGGTTCCCAAAAGTTTTAACTCTATCTCTAAGCGATTTTTATGGCTGCTTACCCTTCAAATTATAAAGCAACAGCCCCTAATGCAACTTTTGTCCATTAGGTACTTTGGGGTCGGTGGTTACGAGGCATATCGCTCCATTTTCATCAGAAAATCCAACCAGCAAAAATTGGGAGATAAAACCTGCGATATTTTTTTCACCTAAGTTGACACACCCTACTACGGAACGTCCTAATAAAGTTTCTGGCGTATAATGTGCGGTAACTTGAGCAGAGGTTTGTAATACTCCTATATCCTTGCCGAAATCAACCCAAACTTTATATGCAGGTTTTTTTGCACGAGGAAATTCTTCCACCTTAACAACGGTACCTGAGCGCAATTCAACTTTGGCAAAATCATCGAACGATATAATCATTTAAAACCTCTTCCTCATAAATGAGTACTATAAAACACTCTTAAACCAATTAAGCTACCGTTGCTACAGTGCTTGTATTTAACTCAGGAACCAAGCTTTTTAATAAGATAAACAACTCATCGCTCTGATTTTCCTGACAAGCCGTATTCAATAAGCGCATTGTTTGAATTAACTCGTCCCAATTGAGTTCACGGAATTTTGCCTTGAATAATTTTTCATGTTCTGTTGAAGCCAATTGTTCAGATTCATGGAACAATTCTTCAAATAACTTCTCTCCTGGACGTAATCCAGTGTATTCAATCATAATGTCCTTTCCAGGCTCTTTCCCTGCCAAACGAATCATTTGCTCTGCCAAATAGCTGATTTTAACCGGCTCCCCCATATCCAGGACAAAAATTTCTCCACCTCTTCCATTAACCATGGCCTGTAAAATCAACTGACATGCTTCAGGTATGGTCATAAAATACCGTTGCATATCAGGATGAGTTACTTTTATCGGACCACCACTTTGTAATTGTTTTTGAAATAACGGAACAACGCTTCCCGCTGAACCCAAAACATTTCCAAAACGAACTGTAATAAATTGGGTGTTAACCCTTCCATTCAGGTTCTGACAATAAATCTCAGCGACTCGCTTGGTAGTTCCCATTATGTTGGTTGGATTTACTGCTTTATCCGTAGAAATCAAAATAAATTTTTCGACACCAACGGTGACGCTAGCCTTAGCAACAGTCTGAGTTCCAAGTACGTTATTAACCACTGCAACACGTATTTGATTTTGTAAAAGTGGTACATGTTTGTATGCCGCAGCATGAAATACTATTTCAGGTAAAAAATCAGCAAAGAGATCATTAATCGCTACTTCATCTGTAACACTGATCAACTTAAGTTCTAAAGGGATATTTGGGAAACCTTGCTTCAGCTCAAGTTCAATTTGATATAAATTAAACTCGCTGTTTTCAACTATTGCCAAACTCTTCGGTTTAAGGGCTAAAATTTGTCGGCATAGTTCTGAACCAATTGAACCTCCCCCACCAGTAACCAAAACTCGCTTGCCGGCTATACCCGCTGTTAATCGGTCCCATTGTAAATTGACCTGATCCCTGCCTAATAAATCTTCTATATTAACTGGTCTTAATGCATTGACCTCTACTCTTCCAGACGCTAAATCATTCAGGCCAGGAAGTGTACTGAATGGAATTTGGCTCTCCTCACAACAGGTTACAATACGGCGCATCAACGAAGAACTCGCTGATGGAATAGCAATAAAAATCAAATCAATCTCATACTCCTTGACTCGATCGGCGATTTGGCAAGTCGTTCCCAGAACAGGAATTCCATGAACCTCAAGACCACGTTTTGCCAAATTATCATCAATAAAACCTACTGGTTTATATTGATTGGAACGTCTTAAATCACGGCCAAGTCCTTCTCCCGCCATACCCGCACCAATAATGAGTACCCGTTTCATTTCAGTTGATTTATTCCATTTGGCTCGCTTATCCCAATAAATTCTTCTCAGCATCCTACAACTACAAAGAAGTGTAGTTAAAATCAGACAATATAAAGGAAATACAGAACGAGGAACCTCATGGAGAATTGAAGCGAGATATAAAACAGGGATTCCCAACACTGTAGCCGAGAGGGTAGCTTTTAAAATTCGTACTACATCGTTTAATGAAAAAAAGCGCCACAGGCCGCGGTATGTCTTAAAATAAAAATAACAGCAAACTTGAATCATTGTTAATAGAGTCAAGGCAATAATGAAATGCGTCGAAGTAAATATTTTAGGTAAGGGATGCATGTTATAACGCAACCAATATGCTGTATACCATGCTACTGGAATAGCAAAAATATCACACAGAAAAACCGGAAATTTTTTATGCAGTTTTTGCAGAAATATTGGCATTTTGTGTATCATAAAGAATCATCCTTCACTCATTTTATTTCTTATTATCGAGAGATAGTACACTATGTTGATAGGTATCTCATCAAAAATCACTACTGCCCTAGCAAACCTTAATTCTAATCTATTTCTTTTCTGATGAAAAAAAAGTGGAATTTTCATATATTTCATAGCGATACATTGAATCAGGGTTATTGCTCACATAAGTGTTACTTAATTTATAGTCGTGACGGTTGCGTAAAACTGCTTTTAAACAAACATCACTAGGGGTATATATTACTCTTCCTTGATCAATAAGCGAAGTTAAAATGATAAATGCTGGTTTTTTATGCAAAACTTCCTTACAAAATTGCTCATACATCTGTTTTGTCGGATAGTGGGCCATCGACAAATTGTTTAAACAATATGAATCAATAAAATTCAGTGGGCTGGCATAAGGAATCAACCCGCTATCTGCTAAAACCACCCAATCCTTGGGAGAGCCATGACTATGTAACCAATCCACTACCTTGCCACGTAATTGTTCGCCTTTAACTGGATTTTGGCTAAAGTACTGGTAATCGGCCAAACTCATGGCCGGGATAAAAAGAAACAAAAAAACAAAAAAACTTAAATAAAAAAGCAACGCGAAAGTGAAATCCTCCTTTTGCCTACAGGCAAACACTATTCTGCGAATACCTTGTACTAACAGGGGAAGCAACAGAGCAAAAGCTGGTAAAAAAAGTCGATTATCAAATGCCACCACGGGATCTGAATCTGCTAGCATAATTAGGTAAACAAGACTGGGTAACCATAGAAAAAAATACCGTTTATCTTGAGGCTTGATGCAGGCAGGCAAAGATAAAAGAGCTAATGGCCAAATTAGTTTGAGGTAATGAAAATCCAAAGAAAATGTGAGTGATTGAGTTAGCCCTTTACAATAAACTGAATTAGGAAAGAAATATCCAAAATAAATGAGGCGCCAAAAAAAATAAGGTCCATAAAACAATATGAGGGTTAAGCAAAAAAGTAAGATATCATACCAGTACTGTTCTGTTTTTTCTTTAGGCCTATCCCAGCACATCAAAATAAAAAACAAAATCATAAATACAGGAGCCTCAGGTCTTGTCATTCCAGCCAGCGCAAGCAAAATCCCAGCACTTACAAAATAAGGTTTTCGTGTGGCTGCACGCACATTAGGAAAAAGGTTATACCCCATTCCTCTAAAACAACAATATACAGCCCCACATATGAATGATTGATATACTGTAGTCTCCAAACCGCTAGTTGCCCATATAATTTGACCTTTATAAAATAATAAACCCATACATGGAAGAAGTGATTCACGTACAGAAAGCCAGAATCTGCTAATTAAGTAAATAAAATAACAGGTAAAAAACAGCCCGAATAATCCAGCTATTTTTAAAACAACTATGGGGTTACCTTTTAACAGGAGGGTTAAAGCGCCCAGAGCGACAAAGCTAAAATTGGAATATCCTTCTACAGGAGGAGCATGCAAATTCCATAATAAGCCCTCTCCACCAGCCCAATGCTTGGCATAGCGCAAAGAAATGTACATATCATCAATGGTAAATGGCCAAATCGCTTGTATCTGCAGAATAAATAAATAAAAAAACAATAAAATCAGAATACTGTCATACCAACGAACTCCTGATTTCATTGAGCCAAAGCCATAAAGGTTAAAACTACAAAACACCAAAGATTTATTCGTGATAATCGATCGCTTAAAAAAACAATAACAGGATCATCATTTTCAATATTTTGCGTTGCAAGCCAGGCAAAACGCCACAATGCAATTGCAGCAAATGGAACTGTCAACATAAAGTAAAACGATTCATCACGAGCGTATATAATATAGAAAACGTAAGTAAGGAAACTGCTGACACCAATTACAAGAATCAGCCAATGAAGCATTAGAGGATTATACTTCTTCAATACTTTTCGTGTCGCATGCTTTAGACCTAATTGCATTTCCATCCTTCGTTTGTTTAAAGCAATAAAGAGGCTAAGCAAGGTTGCTGTAACAATTAACCAAATAGAAATAGGCAAACCTATACCCAACGTCCCTGCTAATACGCGCAGCATAAATCCTGCAGCAATGCAAAGCACATCAACAATAGGAATCAATTTGAAAAGATGGTTGTAGGCAACATTAATTACTAAATAAATACAGAGTATAATTGCCAGTTTTTTAGAAATTAACCAACCTAAAGTGAGTCCAGTGAGTAACAATAAAAACAACATAAAAATCGCTTCGACCACAGAAACACTTCCACTTGCTATTGGCCTATGTCGTTTGTGAGGATGCAAGCTGTCTTCTGTTCTGTCTTCAATGTCGTTATAAATGTATATGGCACTCGAAATCAGGCAAAAAGCTAAAGAAGCGAGTAAAGCAGGTATAAAATATCCAGGAGTAGGTGTATAACAAAATCCCAACATCACAAAGACTGCTTTGGACCAATGGGATACACGAAGAAGCAAAAATAAATGTTTCAGCCTTTCCATGACACTCACTTTTTTTATATCATTTATCAATTCAATCACCTTCTCTGTTCCGGTAAAAATACACATAGGGGCAACTACGTAGTAGCATAACTCAGTACTGAAGTTACACGACGTACATACCTAGCAATTACACTATAACTATAGTCAATAAGTAAAAGTATCATAATCCTGAAAAAATGCATCATTTCAAAAGCTTAATCATTAAATAAAATATAAACTTTCAACATATTGAAGCAATTTAGTAAATAGTAATCAAATAACATTGCATTTATACAATTACGAAGTAAGATAAAATATACAAAAGGAATTACACGCATATAGTACATACCAAGAATGCCAACGGACGGGGGACATCATGCACTTTATTCTTACACCAGGATGTATCGCAAAATTCGATAATCTACGTAAAGATTATGAAGCAGAAAAACATGTTGATTTAAATGAAAAACCTTCGATGATAGGAAAACCTATTTTTTTTGGAGGAACCGATGTTGTCAGTAGAAACAAACAGGTTTCATTCTTGGAAAAAATCAAAGCGGTTCTTAAAATCCATTTGCTACATGAACAAGACATTAAAACCCCCGCACAACGTCAAGTATATATCATTGCAGCACGATTTATGATTGCTGCATGTTTATATGTGCAATCCCAAATTGGGAATTCCAAACGTAATTCTGCTTTATATCGACTCACTGAGGATAATTTAGGAATAACTGCCGAGAATTTTCTGGATGAGGAAGATAAAGAAACATGTTATTTAACTGCAGAGCGACTTATTAAAACGCCACATGCTCTGGAGCATGCTAATCTGGTTCTCGAAAAGGATGGGCTTAGGCCATTTACTGAAAAAGAATGGAAACAATTCGCAGATTTTTTAAATGAGATATGTCATAAAAAAGAAGCACAAGATCAAATCACAAACTTCCCCGTCATCTCAATTACACAACCTTTATTCGGCGCCGCTTTTGCCTATGTTGGAGCCACTGTAGGTGTCGTATTAGCCGAAGGCGCGACTAATTCGACCACAGCCATATCCCCTCGGGTTCAACTAACGGCTCTGGTTGGAAGCACCTTATTAATTTTCAGTCCTGCAGGAACAACAGGAGTTGCCCTCTTTGCACCTGTAATTGCAACAAAGCTTTTTACATCTTTTTGTACAATCAGTTTGGCTCATCTTATGGGAACAGCAGGAAGATACCTGGGGCAAGGTGTAGGGATAGGAATAGGATTTCCTTTTGATGCGGCATATAACTTACTCTGGTCTATTTGTTCTCTTATAAATCATCACTACAGTAAAAAACCCGAACTTGCTCCAATTGATGGCATACGCATTGTTGATGGCGCTATAATCATTGCAGGCATTCCTATTCAATGGGTTGCTGAGAACTCTCTACCGGAAGGTTGTACTAAAAAAATTCTTGAAATAACTGAAGAAGGTGAAATTCACATTGAGGGAGAAGAGGTAAACGACAGTGAAAACCCCATGCAAATCCCTCGTGAAGTTATTGAAGAGCTAAAGAAACAATTGGAAAACAGCTCCACTCAAACGCCCGAATCAACTGGAGTCCAGCAAGAAAATGATGCAAAGAAAACTCAGAAAAAAGAAGAAGAGGAGGAACTGGGAGATTCATTCTCTCTGGTATAAACTATTGCCGTTGATGACAAAATGGAAATTTGAGTTAAGAGTAGGAAAAACATACATATTGATTCAATAAAATTGCATTTCCTATTTAGCCTGGGTGCAGCGCAGCGGAACCCAGGTTTAAAAGCAAGTAATTTCGAGCCTATCTTCGGGTTCCGCTGTACATATTAAGGGCGATTATCAACCTCTTTGCGTTGACTGGGCATAAAATCTTTTCTATCAAGCCCCATTGCCACTGCTAAAGCTCCTGCAACATAGATAGAAGAGTAAGTACCTATCAGAATACCAATGATCAATGCCAGAGAAAATCCATGAATGGCCTCACCTCCATAGATAAACAGAGCAACCACCACAAAAAGCGTCAACATCGATGTCATGATGGTACGTGATAAAGTTTGGTTAATCGAAATATTCATAATTTCTATAGAGCTGGCACGACGAATCTTCACAAAATTCTCGCGTACTCTATCAAAAACTACAATGGTATCATTTAGAGAGTAACCAATGACTGCCAATAAGCCTGCCAATGCTTTAAGATCAAACTCAATACCAAAAAAGGCAAAAATACCTAATATCAATACAGGGTCATGGACTAAAGCAACAGCAGAGCTCACTGCAAGTCGATATTCAAAGCGCATGGCAATATAAATCATCGTTGCTAACAAAGAAACAACAACAGCCAGGGCTCCTTTAGTCGCTAACTCTTGCCCTACTTGTGGCCCAACAATATCCACCCTTTGTTTTGCAGCACCAGGAAGAGCACTCATAACCTGATCAACCAAGCGAGCCTGCTCTTTATCCTCTCGAGGAGCAATACTAATTAATACATCTTTGGAAGTACCGTAACTCACAACCTGAGCTTCTTTAAATCCTGCCTTACTCAAACTTTCCCTGATTGAAGGTAAGTCTGCAGCTGAAGAATAAGAAACTTCAATTTGAGTTCCACCCGTAAAATCAAGTCCCCACTTCAAACCATGAATCGCTAAAGCACCTATAGAAAGCACAAAGATCAACATAGAGAATATCGCCGTCCAACGACGAGCACCCATAAAGTCCACATTTGAATTTGGATTAAAAAATTCCATCTGAGCCTCGCCTTAAATACCAATAGATAATTTCTTAACAGCCCTACCGCCATAATACCAATTTACAATCCCTCGGGTGTAAGTGATGCCGGTTAACATGGAGGTCAGCAATCCTAAAGAAAGCGTTACAGCAAATCCACGCACAGGTCCTGTACCCACAGCAAACAAGATAATAGCTACGATTAGGGTAGTTACGTTCGCGTCAAGAATGGTAGAAAATGCACGCTCATATCCTGCATTAATTGCAGCCTGGGGTGATAATCCATGCCGTAACTCTTCACGAATACGCTCATAAATCAGTACGTTGGCATCCACCGCCATACCCACCGTCAATACAATCCCTGCAATACCTGGAAGGGTTAAAGTTGCATCGATCACAGACAGTAATGCACAAAGTAAAACCAAGTTAAGCATCAGCGCAATATCAGCGATAAGACCAAAAAGGCGGTAATAAACCAGCATTAAGACTAGAATTAAGCCCATGCCAACTTCTAATGAAATAATACCTCTACGAATATTTTCCTTACCTAAAGTGGGTCCTACGGTGCGTTCTTCTATTGGGTAGATCGCAGCAGGCAAAGCACCTGCTCGAAGCAATAAAGCCAGGTTACTTGCTTCTTTACTGTCAGTAAGGCCAGTAATCTGGAAATTATTACCCAAAGCATTTTGAATTACTGGAGCACTAATAACACGCTCTTCTCTATGAGTAACTCTTTTTTCCACTCCATTTACAGTTTGTATGGAATTTTTTGTTTCAACATAAACAATGGCCATACGTTTACCAATATTCTCTCGAGTTACTTTGGTAAACAAACTTTCACCGCCCCCACCAAGCTGTATTTGTACTGCTGGGGTAGCTGATTGCTGATCATAACTGGAAACGGCTGAGGTAATTGAATCACCACTCAATACCACTTGTCTTTTTAACAGAATAGGACGTCCATCCATCACCAGTAATTTATCATTGACAGGAATAGCCCCAGTTTGTTTCGCAATTTGAGGATCATTATCCTGATCCACCATATAGAATTGCAACGTTGCAGTTCCACCAAGAATTTGCTTCGCACGTGCTGCATCTTGAATTCCAGGCAAATCTACGGCAACACGGGTTGCTCCCTGTTGTTGCACAACAGCTTCACCAACTCCTAACTCATTAACTCGATTTCGTAAAATACTCATTGTTTGTTCAATGGTATTTTGACGGGTACTGTTTAACTCGACTGGTGAAATCGAACCTATTATTTGATTGCCCGTTTTGCCTTTTACAAAAACGAGATCAGGCATTTTTTCCTTTAAGCCCGAATAGGCATTATTCATTGATTCACTATCACGGAAATGTAAGTCAACACCTTTATCTGCTACATAACGAATGCCGATATAACGAATGCCAAGCTCGCGTAATTCTTGACTAATATTTTTCATTACCCCTTCATAACGACGGCTAATCACACTTTCCACATCAACCTCTAATAGAAAGTGTACCCCTCCACGTAAATCAAGACCTTGTTTCATTGGAGCCGCACGAATAGAATCCAACCATCTTGGTGTAGATGGAGCTAAATTCAAGGCCACAGTATATTGAGATCCCAAAGCATTTTTGATGGTATCGCGAGCTAACAACTGTGAATCAGTTGATGAAAAAACGACTTCAACAGATTCATTTTGAGTGATGACTGATTTATAAGATAGATTATCTTTCTTTAAGATACCTTCTACCTGGTTTTTTAATTCATCATAATCCACAGGTGTTTCAGACGAAATCTGTACTACAGGATTCTCTGTATACAAATTAGGTATAGCGTAAATAAACCCAACCACTGCAATAATAATCAGCATCAGGTTTTTCCATAAAGGATATTTATTTTGCATTTCCGTGTCCTGACTTTCTTAAAGCGATTTTAAAGTGCCTTTCGGCAAAACAGTGCTCACTGCACCTCTTTGTATATTAATCTCTACACCTTCGGCAAGACTGATTTTGATGTATTGCTCATCCAGACTAACTACTTTAGCTAATATACCTCCTGAGGTAATAATCTCATCACCTTTCTTTAAACGGCTTATTAAATCACGATGTTCCTTTGCTCTTTTGTTTTGGGGTCTTATAAGCATAAAGTAGAACAACACAAAAATTGCGGCGATCATAATGAGCGAAAAAGTTCCATCTCCTTGAGGCGCTGCTGTAGTCCCCGCTGCAGCTAGAGCATCGCTAATAAAAAAACTCATATTGTCTCCTATAATCTACTATTGATAATCGCGTGACATCATATAGCGAATTGCCCTTAAGGTAAATGAATCAACGAGGAAATTAAAACAGTTTTTCACAATAGTAGTTTTTATTTAGAACTATAATTTTCTGGAAGGATTTAAAAGGGAATTCAAATGAACAAAATTAAGCGCTTTATTCTTTATTTATAATGACCTATTTGATATCACTGAATCCAGTCCATTAGCCAAATGATAAACAGTACGAAACCCAGCTTGTCTTAATAATATCAAAGCTCGCTGACTTCTTTGACCTGACTGACAATAAATAAGGGTGGTTTGTAACGGATTTAATTCATTAAAGCGGTCAGGCAATTCAGACAGTGGAATTAATGTCCCGCCCAAGTTATTCATATTATGTTCTGTAACTGTTCTTACATCCAACAATAATGCGTCGGGATTATTTTGCAAAAAGCTTGGTAAAGCATCTGCTAATACTGCAAAAGATTGCATCTCATCGGATGGTACACTTTGAGTAAAAATATTTTTCTCTACGGTTTGGCCAGACACACAGAAGGAACATTCCTCATTTTTTACCAAATGAATATTTTTCATTTCCATTGATAAAAAATCGATACAAAGCAAGCGATTCAACAGAGAAACACCACTTTGAGTAATCCATTTGATAATTTCTGTCGCTTGCACGATCCCTAGTAAACCCGGGAGAGTCCCTAACACACCACCATTCTGACAATTTGCAAATGAATCAGGAATCACGGGAAACAAACAGTGTAAACATGGATTGTCTTTACCATAGAACAGCGAGCAATGACCTTGAAATTGGTAAGCACTGGCATAAACATAAGGCTTTTCCAAGCGATAGCAAATCCCATGGGTCAAGTAACGAGTGTAAAAATTATCCGAGCAGTCGGCAACAAGATCATATTGCGCGATGATATCTTCAGCATTCTCATTATTTAAACGAGCCTCATATACCTGAATGTTAATGTTTGAATTCAAGCCCTGTAATTTCATTTTTGCAGTGGTCGCTTTTAGGTGATAGATATCCTTTTCTTGATAAAGTATTTGCCGATGTAAATTACTTTCTTCGATAAAATCATCATCGATTATCCCTAAAGTCCCGACCCCTGCCCCTGCTAGGTATGGAAGTAAAGTTGCCCCGATTCCTCCCGCCCCAACACACAATACACGAGATTTTTGGAGTTTTTTTTGTCCATGAACGCCTATCTCTTCTAATCTAATTTGCTGTGCATAACGTTTTAATTCGGATGACGAAAACATGTTTAGCCTCTCATTGTTCGATTAAACTCAAAAGCTTCAGAGTAGATTGGTGAGGATCGGCTGCTTTGGTAATTGCAGAAATAAGGGCAACGCCTTGAACACCTGTAGCCACCACATCAGGCATGCGATCGATATTAATTCCTCCTATTGCAACTAAAGGATAATTTAACGTACGTTTCCAGCGCTGTAAGCATTCAATGCCTTGAGCTGCAAAAGGCATTTCTTTGCTTGTTGTCGGAAAAATTGGGCCAATTGCAATATATGAAGGGCACAGCGCATGCGCTCGTGCTACTTCGTAGTAACAATGAGTACTTACTCCCAGCAAAAGCCCTTGTTTTCTAATTGCATCAAGATCCGCTGTATCCAAATCTGATTGCCCTAAATGCACTGCTTCTGCATTTAACTTTAAAGCCATTTCCCAGTAGTCATTTATAAATAATGTGGCCCGATGTTTTTTAGCCAAAGCAATGCTTTGCCGCATCTCCTCTTCAAGGGTGTTTGTTTTTTCTTTAATTCGTAATTGAATGGTTTTTACTCCAAGATTCAAGAGCCGTTCAACCCAAGAAAATTCATCAACCACCGGATAAAGACCTAATCGGTGACATGGCTTAAATGGTTGTGGCGCTTCATACAATGGTTTAGATGCAAGATAAGGTAAATCAGTTTCATCTTCTGGAAAACCACCGTAATACACACTGGTTTGTCCTCGACGTACTGCCTGATGTACGTACATTTTTGCTATGATTAATGCGTCTTCAAGCAAATAACCAAGAGCCAGTGCACCAGTAATTGCTGCGGAGAAAATCGAACGAAGTTCCGGATATTTTGCATCATAGATACGATTTTGAGTCAGCCAAAATGAAGTGCTTCCATTGGTCCAATAATCATGCTGCCATGAAGACTCGTGCATAGGCTGCCCTATGAGAAATACACTTTTAGCACCAAGAGCTAGTAGTTTATATGCAGTTTCTTGCATGGCGTGATGTGTTTTGACCTGACAATTTAAAATAAATTCAGCTTCATGCGTATTTAGTACCAAAACATCGGCAAAAGAAAGTCCAGCGCCTAAATTACTCTTCTTTTCCTCAACATATTGAGATAAGGATAAGCTAAAATCCCAAACTACAGGTCCCGCATAATGATTGAGAATCTGAATGTCGTCAGCAGAAACTCTCGTTTCAATTTTAATTGCGGCAGGCGGAGTTTTAAGAAATCGCTGCGATTGCATCTCAAGACCCAATCCTCGAAGTGTTTGTCTATCTGCTTCATTACCCATGTTGCTCCATACAGTACTCATCATGCGATCTCCTGATGCCAAAACGGTGTATCGATTAAAGGAGTACACGATTGTGCCGTAATTCGTTCAGGCATAAGGCCAGCTTCAAAAGCAGAACGTCCTGCGATGACAGCATGTGAAAAAGCCTCAGCCATAGTCAATGGATAAATCGATGAAGCGACTGCACTATTCAACAAGACCGCATCAAAACCTAACTCCAAAATGCGTGTCGCATGAGATGGCTTTCCAATTCCTGCATCGACAATCAGGGTTACATCCGGTAATCGTTGGCGTAATGTCTCCAAAGCAAAAGGATTAAGTAGCCCTTTTCCAGAACCTATAGGTGCGGCCCAAGGCATCAAAATCCGACAACCGCAATCCACTAAACGCTGACATAAAACCAAATCATCCGTACAATAAGGAAACACTTCAAAGCCTCGTTTTACTAATTCGGCGGCAGCATGTAACAATTCAAAAGGATCGGGTTGTAAACTGTAATCATCACCAATTACTTCCAATTTAACCCATGAAGTTTGAAATAGTTCACGTGCCATTTCGGCTGTAGTAATCGCAGTTTGTGCGTCACGGCAGCCCGCAGTATTAGGAAGTATATTGCAACCCAAAGACTGTATGGTTTGCCAAAATAAATCGCCCCCCATATCACAAGGCATTTGCCGTTTTAAAGAAACAGTAATCACGTTGGTTTTGGAAGCTCGAATTGCATCAGTCATTACCTCAAGTGATGGATAGCCAGCTGTCCCCAAAAGCAAACGACTTGTTAAGGGTTTATCTGCTAAATACCACATAGCCCTACCCTCCCTGCATCGGAACAATCAAATCAATACGATCGCCTTCACACAATGTGGTGTTGGAAAACATAGACTTAGGAACAAACTGATTATTAATTGCGATTGCTACATGTGCAGCAATACCCTCTCTCTGCTCAAGCATTTCCTGCAAGGTACAGGATGAATCAAGAGTATATGGTTTATCATTTATATAAATGATCATGAATAAGCCTCCCAAAGCTCAGGATAACAAATGTCTTTTTGATTGCTCTTTAATCCACGTAGAATTTCCTCTACTAATGCCGGAGCGATTAAATATCCATGACGATAAAGTCCGTTAACAGCAATAATTCGTTGGGCATATCGTATGCGTGGCTGATGATGCATTAAGGTAGGTCGGCAATGCGTCACTGTCTTAATTACCCGTGCTTCAGCAAAACCTCGGTGCACATAGTATGCAGCGGTTAATAATTCAAGTGTGGTACGCACTGAAATGGGGCTGGGATCTTCTGATTCTAATTCACTGGCGCCGATAAGGTAATAACAATTAGGGCGCGGTGCAATATAAATATTATAGCGTGGATGCAAGAGGCGTATTGGCCTTTTTAATTGAACATCAGGAGCATACAGCCAAAGAAGTTCGCCTCGAAGCCCACGTAAATTTGGAAAAGTGTTTTTTGCTCCAAGACCTCTGCAATCAAATACAAAATCAAATGAATAAGACCTCTCTCTTGTTTCTATCTCGCCTGGATGCATGCGAGAAACAAAAGTATGATCTCGCCAAATAGCACCGCGCTGGCAAAGATGTTTTTTAAGTGCCAGCAATAACGTCTGATTATCAAGTTGTGCTTCTCTGGGAAAATAATATGCCATTTTCAACTGATGCAGTTCTGGTTCCAGTTGGCTTAATTCATTTTGGTTGAGCAACTGATAACAGGAATCACTTAATTTATTGACAATTCTGCCACTAAATTGCTGCCATTCTGCTTTATCTTGAGGATGATGCACCACAAGACATCCATTTTGGCGAAAATATACGGGGTCCGCTAATTGATCCAAAATAGATCTCCATAAGGTGTCAACTGACTCTACTCCCAGATTAAAAATCACTTGCTCCGCTTTATCGAGTTCAGACATTGGTGCCAAAAGCCCTGCTGCTGCATTACTGCAATTATTGAAAAAGGGTTCTGCCTCAAATAATGTCACTTGCAAGCCTTCATTTTGTAAACGAAAAGCCAATAAACACCCCATAATTCCAGCACCAACAACAGCAACATTTTTCATTTAATTAGAATCACTTTTCTCAATATATTGGTAGCCTGTTTGCAGCTGCATCTAGGCTACAATTGTATTTTCATTCACTAATGCAACACGCAATAGGTTCCAGCTCCGAATGAGGTATCTTAGGGAGCAACTCGTTTGTATAACAAGCATTTACTGCAAAAGACTCATCGATAATTCCCAAATGCTTGCCGAAACGACCTACTTTATTCCAATCACGCTCCACATTTAAAAGAGTACGCGAGAAAAAGGGTAAACTGCGGATGAAAATTGTATGATACATAGGGGTTCGCAATTGAGGTTTCACCCTGCATAACAGTTCATAAGCTTCTTCGGGGTTTTCGGTAGTAAACGCAGCCCCCCGTTGTGTGGCATTGAGAAATCCTTTAAGTGTTTCAGGCTTTTTTAACATGCGTTCTGGCACAATAAATTGAATGGAACAAAAGCAGCAACAACCTAAGCCTGCAAGCTGATCGATACGCAGAAATACCGTTTCACCCCGTAAATGTTCTAATTCAACTTTTTGAAAATTAATAAAACCAATCCCTGTATCAACGATATCACGACAAATCGCATCAGTAACATTCATGCCAATACGAACTGTTTCATAACTTGAGGGATCAATGCCAGCTAATGTTGCCAAATTATCGATAATGATTTTGCCAAACTCGCCAATATAACCAACCCGTTTGCCAACAATATCCTGAAATGAGCTTATACCACTGGATTTCAGTGCAATCAGACCTGTAGGAGGTTCATCCAATAATGTACCAATTGAGGTAACAGGATAGCCTTTTGCACGGGCAGCTAAGGTATGAATCATGGCCTTGACCCCAAAATCAACATGGCCCATACCGACAATTTCGGTCACATCGCTTGGATCGCTAGGTTCTAAAATTGCGAGTTTTATACCTTCTTGTTGGTAATACCCTAACGCATGGGCAACAAAAATGGGGGTATGGTAAGGGTTTGCATACCAATTAAGTAATAGGGTAGTTCTCATAGATAACGCACTCATGCCATAGCTCCTTGTTTAATTAATAAAATAGGATGGCTAAAGATATCGCGTTAAGACTTAATAGAAGAAATGAATCTGCATTCAACAAAACAGTTAAATAACTCTTAAAGACCGGTCTACAATACGGTAGAGAGTACTCTAAGAAATTAACTGTTCTAAAAATAGATACAGATTTAAGGCGTTCTTACGCTGGTATGAACCAGATCAAGTTCAACGGGTATTTCTCAGACGTTTATCACGACACCCCGCGCCATCAAATTGACCGTAATGCTAGCTGGTATGGAAAAAACTGTCAAATATTATAAGAGGCCCCTCATCGCCCCTAACGGGCACCTTCTCCCATTTATGGGAGAGAGCTGAGGGTATTACCATTAAGTTAAGAAAAACTGTCGTTCCCGCGAAGGCGGGAACCCATTTCTGACAAAGCATTGTGCCAATTTAAGAATAGATTCTCGACTTCGCGAGAATGACAAAAAACCTTAACTTAATGGCAGTGAGTGCTAGGGTCAGGTTTAAAGAGCATCAACTAACCTCACAATTCTGCACATAAAAAACATTATGCTGGATCAGAAATCGCTGACATAATAAAGGAGTATGTTGCAATAAATGATGTAAATAAGCGCGAGTAAATTGTTGCGAACAAGTAGGACAAACACAATTCGCATCGATCATTTCAAATTGCATTTGTGTTTTTGAATCCATTAGATCCACAGTGCCTGTCTTGCTGTACACCCTTCCTTGCATTGCTGCTTGAGCTGGCTCATCCGTCTCAATAAATCCTATTCCCTGATGACGCAAACGTTGAATTAGTTCAGACTCAAAACATCCCATAACATAACGTGGGACATGGGAGAATTGCTCTAATTTAGCCCAATTCGGTTCATTCAAAATCTTAAAATAAACCCCATGAGGTTTCATAACTGCATGCTGTTCTAAATCATCACTATGAATAAATGGAACAATTGCATCATCCCAATTGTCCCAAATTTGTGGAAAATCACGCATGATATGTTGGGGTAATAGTACTGCATCCGGTTTTAGATACAGGATCAGTCCGATGAGCTCTTCCAAAGCAAGTTTGACTCGGGACCCATCATAAGGAGACTTAAGAACATAAACCTTTTCTTTATTGGCAACAAGTGACGCAGCATTGATTATCATCATTCCAGGACAAGCCAGATAATGCGCTAAATCAGGTATTTTTTGAAGTACATCCTGACCAGGCTTATACAACAAACTCTCCAAAGAATAGGATGCGGCAGTTACCTTTGCCTCTTGCCAATTTGCCGTTGTAAGGCACAAACCTGCTTCTGAAGTTAAAACAGGTATAAAATTTTGTACTGCAGCCAACATTCCTGATCTCCTGATTTACAGCAATAAACTGGTGTCGCCATAACTAAAAAACCTGTACCTTTTTTCAATTGCTTCCTGGTAAAGCATCATTGCTTGTTTATGGCCTATAAAAGCTGAAACCAGCATTAATAAAGTGGACTCAGGCAAGTGAAAATTAGTCATTAATCCATCGCAAATCTTAAACTCATATCCCGGGTAAATAAAGATGTCTGTATCTCTGCTACATGGGGTTAGTTCTCCATTTTGTGCAGCACTTTCAAGACTACGCAAAGTGGTTGTACCTACTGCAATTACTCGATTTCCTGCTGCTTTCGTGGCGTGTACTGTCTCACACAATTCAGGACTAATTGTAAATCGCTCACTATGCATTTTATGATCTTTAATATTATCGCAACGAACGGGTCTAAATGTTCCCGCTCCAACATGCAAAGTAAGATACGCCACAGTAACGCCTCTTGAACGTACGCTGGATAATACATGCTCATCAAAATGCAAACCTGCTGTGGGAGCAGCAACAGATCCTTCATATTTTGCATAAACCGTTTGATAACGATTCTGATCTAGCGTTTCATCAATTCGGGTAATATAAGGTGGCAATGGAATATGCCCTATTCCATTCAATAAGTTCAAGACATCCATATCGGCATGACAAAGAAATAAATCATCGTGTCGATCAAGAACTTTGATTTCTTTATCTTGCTCCAACTTAATCATTGAGCCAGCTTTCAGCGCTTTACTGGCCTTAATATGAGCTAGAAAGGTAAGTTCGCCAGTAATACGTTCAACCAATAACTCAACTTTTCCACCAGTATTCTTATGGCCATAAAGTCTGGCTGGGATCACCTTGGAATCATTCATTACCAATAAATCGCCAGGGTTTAAAAAATCAGCTATTTCACGAAACTGGTAATGACCGTATTCACCATTCTGACGATTATAGGTTAAAAGACGTGAGTCACTGCGATTCGCTAACGGATACTGCGCAATGAGTTCTGGAGGTAAATCAAAGTAAAAATCCTGTTTATTCATAGAGCAACCTGAAAATAAATTGCCGCTATTATACACGGATTATAACCATTCATCACCCCTGACGGATAAGAATCATAATTAAGGATTCAATGGTATTTATTTCTCTTTTGGTTTTTGGGTTCTGTAACCAGAACCCAAAAACCTGCGATCTACTTTGTCTTTAGTTTTTTACAAGAGGGTACAAGTGAGGAAACGATGTCTGTGAGTTTAAAAGATGAAGATCCGGAACTTCTGAAGAAGAAGGATCAGCAAATACCTTAGAATGAATTGGATTTTCATCGTTCCCATATGTCGTTTTCTTTTGTGGATGGAAGTCACTACCCATCTCGGAATAAGAACCACTTATTTCAGGACCTACATCCTGCTTTTCTGAGCCTGAAGATTTTGAAGCACGAGCATTCACCGCTGCTTTAGCTCCCATTCCAGCCAAACCACCAATGAGTAAAAATGGTGACCAAAGTACAGCGCCTATAGATTTCATAACTCCTTTAAAACTTAATCCATCTTCATTAACAACTCGTGATTT
The DNA here is from genome assembly GCF_003990155.1 of Legionella qingyii. Lineage (NCBI taxonomy): Bacteria > Pseudomonadati > Pseudomonadota > Gammaproteobacteria > Legionellales > Legionellaceae > Legionella > Legionella qingyii. The sequence goes on along the minus strand of NZ_RZGX01000001.1, from coordinate 314,150 downwards.
AATCATGTCAAACACATTTTTATCACTTCTATAGCATTCTTTAGCACTAGAATACAAAGAAACCAGACCTAAAGCCCCATATAAAACAAGAGCACCGAGCCCAAAAGTTGCAGCACTAAGAGCAATTGCACCCGCAGCACCTGCGCCCGCAACTCCTGCAGTAGTTAACGATGATGCAGCTAAACCAAAAGCGAACTTAACTGTCAACGCAAAAATAATAATAGGAAGAATAATAAAAGAACCTATGAGTAGTGCCCCAGTACCTGCGTAATGGCTTCGGCGAGAATAATATGTATAATCGTGGGCATTATAACTCGCTCTCGTAACTGATGGAGTTGGGGCATGAGCGTGACGGGTAGCGGGGGTATTAAAAACGTTGGAAGCATGATGATGCTGATTATCATACCCCCCCCACGAAGGAGTACCACGAGTAACTTGATTATGAGCATGCTGCTTATGAGAAGACGCCACTTTTATTCTCCTTTTGTTTTTATTAAATTCCAAACTTGAGGCAAGAAGTATAAAAAAGAAAACTTAAGGTTTTATTAATAAAATCACTGAGTCTTTACAAAAAAATTACATTTCTATACATAAAGATCATAGGATGATTAATAGAAAAACAGACAGTATCCAAATTAAACCACTCGCAACATAAGGATGCTGATATCCCTTAAAATTTTTTCTTCGGGATAGAACATCAAGAATAAGAACCGGGACCACAGAAAGTACAGTTATCATAAATACCAATACCAACGAAACCGCCTCTTTCTGAAAAGGCATCATACGCACTAAAAAATTCAATACATCATGCAATAGTTCACGTGCGTAAAATATTCCCCATAGAAACCAAAAATTATAAGTATAAATGAGCCAGGATGCAGCAAACATTGGTATTAATAATTTAGCACCTTTTATAGCAAAGAGATTATTAAAGGCTTTGATAAATTCTTCTGAAAAGAAAACTGTAATCGCACTAAAAAGAATAACCAAAGCTAAGGTTAATAACATTTATCTATTCCTTTTCTCAACATCTTCTAGCACCTCCCAGCGCTCATAAAGCTGGGTTAATAACGTTTCATCCTCAACCAATCCTTGATTTATCTTTGCAATCATCTGAGCATCTTGTTGGTAAAATTTAGGATCAGCCATTTGTAATTGTAACTCCGCTATTTTTCCTTCTAATTGCTCAATTTTCTGTGGTAATTGCGCAAGCTCTCGTTGCTCATTAAAACTTAATTTATTGGTTACCGTAGTTCGTTTTAAAACCGGTGCTTTTGTTACCTGATCACGCTGTTGTTGTTTCTTATGCATTTTGTATTCATCATAACCACCAACAAATTCATTAAACTGTCCTGCTTCCTCATAGACCAGAACACTGGTAACGACCTGATTAATAAAGGCTCTATCGTGACTAATTAATATTAAAGTTCCAGGATAATCAGCTAACATACCTTCCAGGAGCTCTAAAGTTTCAATATCTAAATCATTAGTAGGCTCATCCATCACCAACAGATTGACTGGTTTGGCAAAGAGTTTTGCGAGTAATAATCTGTTGCGTTCACCACCTGAAAGCACTGAAACCGGTTGATTAAAACGCTCGGATGAAAATAAAAATTCACGCAAGTAACTGGCAACATGTTTTTGTTTACCGTTAATCGTTACATAATCTGCCCCATCACCAACATTAAACATGACGGTTTGATCTTCATGTAGTTGCCGGCGTAATTGATCAAAATAAGCAACACTCAAGGATGTACCAAGTTTTATCTGCCCAGAATCTGGTTGTAATTCTCCAAGCAATAGTCTTACTAAAGTCGTTTTACCGCATCCATTAGGACCAATTATTCCAAGCTTATCCCCCCGACTTAGCAATAAGGAGAAATCACGTAAAATCGTTTTATCTCCCAAGGTATAATTAACATGGTTTGCTTCAATGACCACCGAACCTGAACGAGTTACATCCAAGGAAAATGATTTGACCTTACCCAATTGATTACGACGTGCCTTATATTCTTCACGCAATGCCTTTAACGCACGAACCCGACCTTCATTTCGGGTTCGTCGTGCTTTGATTCCAGTACGAATCCATACCTCTTCCTCAGCCAGCTTTTTATCAAATAAATCATTTTGCTTTTGCTCGCTTTGACGAATAGACTCTCTTCTATCCAGATATGTTTCATAATCACAATCATGCTGGTACAACTTCCCTCTATCAATTTCTACAATCCGATTGGATACTTGACTCAAAAACTCTCTATCATGAGTTACCAAAAGCACCGACCCTTTGAAACTTTTCAAATATGACTCTAACCATTCAATCGCTTCAATATCCAAATGGTTTGTCGGTTCATCCAATAATAATAAATCCGGAGTCGCGATGAGTGCTGCTCCTAAAAGAACACGGCGTTTCATGCCTCCTGACAAGTTATTCATACGCTCACGAGTGTCTATGCCTAAACGACTGGCCATAGTCTCAATTTGTGGCAATTTGTCCCAAGCATGTAAATTATCCATTTGTTGCTGGCATATGGCTAATTTTTCCATATTACCCAATTGGGATAATTCATTAAAACGAGATAAAACCTCACCTACTTCACCAAGTCTTTTCACTAGAAAATGATAGACAGATTCCTCTTCTGCTACTGGGACTTCCTGCGTGAGTCCAGCAACACGCAATCCGGAAAGCTGATTGATTTGACCACTATCAGGAATCAAGTCTCCCTGCAGGAGTTTAAGTAGAGTGGATTTACCCGCTCCATTTCGTCCAACTAATGCAATACGATCCTGAGGTTGGATCTGCCAATCTGCATTATCCAATAACTGATTTCCCGCAATATTGAGGGACACACCATGAAGGGAAATTATACTCATACACTAACTCTGACTTTAAAATATCTAGCCTGTATGAAGCGAAGCAGAGCTCGGTTTTCTTATTATGGATTTCCCGGTTACGACTTGCGCCTCGTCGAGGCTACTTTATAAATGAATTACTTCGAAGATAAAACCATTATACCATCCATCTCAACTTGCGCACCACGTGGCAATGCAGACACTTCTATCGCAGCTCTTGCTGGGTAAGGTGCAGCAAAATAACGACTCATTGCTTCATTAATTAATGGAAAATGATGCAAATCAGTAAGATACACATTCAATTTCGCTATTTGCGCCAAACTGCCACCAGCGGCTTCACAAACTGCTGATAAATTTTCTAAAACCTGAGTAATTTGTAGTTTAATATCTTCACTACATAGTTGCATCGTTACTGGATCAAGCGGTATTTGTCCTGAAAGATAAACTGTATTACCACATTGGATGGCTTGTGAATAGGTTCCAATAGCCTCAGGAGCCAATTTTGTATTTACAGGTCGCATTAATTATCCCCTTGTTTTTTTCTATAAAGACGCATCACTACTTTATTTGCTCGTAATCGACGCATAACTCGAGCCAAATGCGTTCTATCGACAACGCTAATTGAGAAGGTAACGGCATTATGTCGACCATCACGCGGATCGACATTGATATTTCCAATGTTTGATCCCGCCTCAGCAATAGCAGTTGCCAATGCCGCCAATACTCCGCGCTCATTCACTACATCAACAGTAATATCAACCCAGTATTCGCCTTCAACCTTCTCATCCCAACGCAAGGCAACAAATTGTTCTGGATTGGTTCGTGAATTTTTTAATGTAGCACAATCACTGCTATGAACGATAATTCCTCGGCCTTGCTGGAATTTTCCAACAATGTTATCACCAGGAATGGGCTGACAACACTCACTAAAATGCACCACCATTCCTTCTGTTCCCTTAATTGCCAATGGTCGTGTCTTAATTCCTTTATCCAACTCATTAGAATCTTGAGTTACCACCAATCTTTTAGCAATTACCATCGCCATTTGATTGCCTATTCCAATCGCATAAAGCAAATCATCCATCATTTTATAATGTAAGTCGCTTAATAATGCCTGTAAGGACTCTGGTGGTATTTTAGCATAATCACTGGACAGTTCATTTAATGACTGCTCAAGAAGACGTTTACCTAAACTAATTGATTCTGTATTTTGTTGGCTCTTCAGAAAATGACGAATATTTGATCGTGCTTTTCCAGTAACTACAAAGTTTAACCATGCCGGGTTAGGATGAGCCCCTTGTGCGGTAATAATCTCAACTGTTTGCCCATTAGATAAGGGGATGCTGAGTGGCACCAGTTTTCTATTTACTTTAGCTGCGACACAACTATTACCTACTCCAGAATGGACTGAATAAGCAAAATCAACAGGAGTTGCCCCTTTGGGTAATTCCATAATATGGCCTTTAGGGGTAAATACGTATACTTCATCAGGAAATAAATCAATTTTTACGTTTTCGATAAATTCCAACGAACTTCCTGTGCTGCGTTGCATTTCCAATAAACTTTGCACCCACTCTCTTGCACGTAATTGTGCTTCGTTTACCTCGAGACCAGATGATTTATAAATCCAATGTGCAGCGACCCCATTATCAGCTACTTTATCCATATCGCGAGTACGAATTTGCACTTCCAGAGGGACCCCAAAAGGTCCGAACAAGGTTGTATGCAGCGATTGATATCCATTTGCCTTAGGTATGCCAATATAGTCTTTAAAGCGTTGAGGAACAGGTTTATAAGTACAGTGCAAAGCACCTAAAATACGGTAACAGGAATCAATATCTTCCGTAATAACACGAAAAGCAAAAACATCGGTAATCTCGGTAAATGAGGCTTTTTTCTGACGCATTTTCTTATAAATGCTGTATAAGTGCTTTTGTCTACCGAATACTTGTTCGTAAGGGATATTCAATTGTGCTAAAGCCAGTTGCAAATCACGCTCAATAGTTTGGGTCAATTCACGTCGATTGCCACGAGATTTTTCAACTGCTGATTTAATTGCCCTATAGCGCATGGGATATAAAGCCTGAAATCCCAAATCCTCCAAGCCTACATAAATTGAATGCATCCCCAAACGGTTAGCAATGGGTGCATAAATTTCTAAAGTTTCTATGGCGATGCGTCTACGCTTTGCATAAGGCATTGCACCAAGAGTTCTCATATTGTGCAGGCGATCAGCCAGCTTAACAATTATTACGCGGATATCTTTGACCATGGCCAAGACCATTTTACGGAAATTTTCCGCCTGGGCTTCTGCCTTTGATTCAAATTTGATTTTAGTTAGTTTGGTAACACCATCTACCAGAGAGGTAATTTCTTCACCAAATTGGCGGGTTAAATCTTCTTTACTCACCGAAGTATCTTCAACTACATCGTGGAGTAAAGTTGCCATTATTGTTTGATAATCAAGACGCATTCGAGCGAGAATAAGGGCTGCTGCTACAGGGTGGGTAATATAAGGTTCGCCAGAACGACGCATTTGCCCTTGATGCGCTTTCTCAGCGACCAAATAGGCTTGATAACACTTTTCAATTTGCGACTGCTCAAGATAGCATTTCAGCTCTTCATCGAGCTCCTTAAAGTAGCTCACGCAGTACTCCCTAGTATCTAACATGACCATACCCCTATACCCCTAAATTCACCCTGTTATGGCGACCCCGAATATTCACTATCCTCTCTATCATTCGTAGCTGGGGTGAAAAGTGGAATCCTGGAATTTTTAGTTGCTTAAAAACCTGGGCTTCGCGTCGCTTCGCCCAAGCTATATAAATAGTTTACCAGTATCCCTAAAAATTACTCTTTATCCAAAATGTCTGGGGTAATTAAACCTTCTGCTATTTCACGTAAAGCAACTACTGTAGGTTTATCATTTTCCCATTCAACCATGGGCTGATCTCCTCGAACTGCAATTTGGCGTGCACGTTTCGTGGCTACCATAACCAGCTCAAATCGATTCGCAACATTCTTTAAACAATCTTCAACTGTAACTCGTGCCATAAATCATTCTCCGGTAGCAAAACCCTGCATTTTACTGCGATGACAACAGGAAAGAAAGCAATTTTGATTGTTTATTTATCTGTCGCTTAATACATAAGCGGTTTGCAATCACAATCGCCCCTAGCTCCATCGCCGCTTTTTCAAAATTATCATTAACAATTAAATAATCAAATTCAGGATAATGACTCAGCTCATCTTGAGCCTTTTTCATTCGGTCACTAACCACTTCATCTTTATCTTGTCGTCTATTTAGCAATCTTTGTCTTAAGACTTCCAAAGATGGTGGCACAATAAAAATACTTACTGCCTCTGGAAAAGAACGTCTAATCTGAGTCGCTCCTTGCCAATCTATATCCAGAACCACATCGATGCCATTTTGCAAACGTCTTGTAATTTGCTCCATCGAGGTTCCATACAAATGATTGAAGACTCGGGCGTGCTCTAAAAAGGCACAATCATCAATCATACGCATAAATTCATTTTCATCAGTAAAAAAGTAGTCCACTCCGTTTCGTTCTCCAGGTCGCATTGTTCGCGTTGTATGCGAAATGGATACTTCAATGTCGTCCATAGTTTCGATTAACCTTTTTACTAAACTTGTTTTGCCTCCCCCTGAAGGTGCTGCAACAATAAATAAATTACCCGAATAATCACCCACAATAGTACTCACTCAATATTTTGAATTTGCTCACGCATTTGCTCAATTAAAACCTTCATTTCCACCGCACTCTTGGTCAATTCTACAGAGTCGGATTTGGAGCTTAGCGTATTCGCCTCCCTATTTAATTCTTGCATCAAAAAATCAAGACGTCTTCCTGCGATTTTATCGCAATTTAACGTCCGACTCACTTCATCAAGATGAGTCTCTAGTCTATCTAATTCCTCACTGACATCAATACGAGTCAAGATTAAAGCAATTTCCTGCTCCACACGTGACTCTTGAACTTCAAGTTTCACTGAGTGCAATCGAGTCAACAGTTTATCTTTTACTTGTTCTGTTTGCATTAACACTATAGAGCGTGCTCGCTTAACTTCTTCACTTAATTCACTTAATCGTCCTTCTACATGTGCTTTTAATGCGCTCCCTTCTGTTATACGCATTTGTTTTAGTTGGTCAATTGCATCCTTAAATAAAGAAAGTGCGTGCCCTCCTAAAACATCTGCATCGGGCACACTGGCTTGCACCACACCAGGCCAGGATAAGACGCGACTAATACCTAAATCATTCGGCAAATGATGGGATGCAGAAAGCTTTTCACTTAAATTTACTAATGCATTAACCATGCCTACATTTATAAGCATAGACTGATTATTAGAACTTGTATCTTGATATTTCAGCTGACACTCCAATTTGCCACGATTGATTACATCTCGCAACACATGACGCAACTGAGGTTCTATAAATCGGAATGATTCAGGTAAACGAAATGAAACATCCAGATATCGATGATTAACTGACTTGATTTCCCAACAAAAATGACCTTCTTCGATTTGCTTTTGCACTCGTGAGAAAGCCGTCATACTTTGAAGCATATAGAGTACCAATGAATAAACCTTGCGCGAATATACCCCAATTTAAAGCAATTGGACAGAGAAACACCGCATGATATTTACCAAGGCTTAGCAATTACCATGATCAATAATAAAGCAATTTGGTAGTTAATTAAAGACCTGGACATGAAATTCCTTCGACGCTTTACATATAATTTATCCCGAATTAATAATTTTTAACCCGGGATTAAAGAATTATTTACTTAGCGATGAACCTGTAATTGATTTCGATTGCTGATTTTGGGACAACAACTCACTCATTTTCTCATTCATCCAACTCATCAGTGTTACTGCAGACATTACGCGTAGACCTCGTGGCAGCCCACCATTAAAAAAACCATAAATGCCATATTCTGCATGAATTTTTTGAGTCGTTTTGAAAAAACCTGAAGGATTTTTAGCCGTTGATGATTGCTGGACTGTCTTTATCACATCAAACTTTTGTGAGGCGAATGTTGCACCTACTCCTGCCAATACACCCGCAAGCGAAGAAGCAACAAAATCATTTGGACAATGCTCCTTTATTCTGTCTTTCAATGCAGGAGTCACAGCCAAAAAAAATGTAGAAAACATACCCTCTCTCAGCATCGTTGCCATCATCCCTGTATAAAGACGAGACCATCCACCCTGCTTCACCAGCTGAGCGCCGGCCGAACAAAAACTCGTTTTTTGATGGGTCATAATCATTTCGGTTGGACAACTAATTACAGCAGAACCCACTCCTGCAGCAAATGCACTGATCAATTTTTGAGTATCAGACAATTCATATTTATTCTCAAAAAACCATTTTTGGAAAAAACGGTTCAAACCTACTTGTACTGCAGTTATTGGGACCATGCTGGCAGCATTTGGCAATATACCTCGATACAATACTTGTGGATTTAGAGTAAAAGGCTCTCTCTTCTGCATTCGAGTTTTTATCGACCACAAAGGGTGATCAACAAATACTTCAAAAGCCCCAGTAACACTTCCCGAGAAAATGCTTTGAACTACACTTAGATTGTTTTTCTTTTCTTTAGAGCGCGCCTCTTCTTTATGCGCCTCAAATTTAGTTTGAGCCATAATATTCTCCAATAGCTTATGTCAAATTGAATTTATTACCCGCTCGCTTCCTCCCTAGAGAGGCGCGGATAACGAAAAAAGACCGCCCTAGGGAAAAAGGGGTAAGAAAAGAATCACTAATAAAGAAGAAAGATTTTGAGTATCAACTAAATCGCAGGCAAACAGCGAGCTTGCAGATAAATCTGCAGATAAGGCAACACTGTGTTTATGACTGCGGTTGTACATAATGGCGCTTTTTTTACAAAAGAAAATTCAAATTAACACAACGAATTAATATTAATCAATATGATTATAAAGATATTTTTGTAACTTAATTAGCGCTTGTGTAAATTATTTTGTCGATACCTCATCTATGTTCAACCGGATCCATATTTGTTTTATTACATACTTTAGGATGCAACTCAGGGAGTTAAGCGTTATAATTCCTAATTTTCACGAGGATTATCCTATGCGCCCAAGTAACCGAGAAGCCAATCAACTACGTTCTGTTAAAATAACCAGAAACTATACAAAGCATGCTGAAGGATCTGTTCTGGTTGAATTTGGACAAACTAAAGTATTGTGTAACGCATCGGTAACCGAAGGAGTTCCCCGTTTTATTAAAGGTAAAAACCAAGGTTGGGTTACTGCTGAATACGGTATGCTTCCACGTGCAACACACAGCCGTACTGAACGCGAAGCAAGCAAGGGAAAACAAGGCGGCAGAACGATGGAAATTCAACGTCTAATCGGCCGTTCCCTAAGAGCCTGTGTTGATCTAAAATTCTTGGGTGAAAATACAATAACTCTAGATTGTGATGTAATCCAGGCTGATGGAGGGACAAGAACAGCAGCCATTACAGGGTCTTGTGTCGCCATGAGAGATGCAATAACCTGGATGGTCGAGCGAGAAAAAATTCGTAGAATGCCCGCATTTAATTATATCGCTGCTGTTTCTGTGGGACTCTATCGAGGTCAATCCGTGCTTGATTTAGATTATGCAGAAGACGTACTTGCTGAAACAGACATGAATGTAGTAATGACCGAAGACGGACATTTCATAGAAATTCAAGGAACTGCCGAAGACAGACATTTTAATCGCGATGAATTAAACAACATGCTGGCACTAGCTGAAATTGGTATTCCTCAATTAATTGAATTACAGAAAAACGCCTAAAAGCTTTTTAGAATTCTCACGACCTCACTGCCATTAAGTTAAGAATTTTTGTCATTCCCGCGAAAGCGGGAATCTATTTCTTCATGAAACGTTAAGCCTCTCTAAAAAATGGCTCTCCGTCTTCGCGAAGATGATGGCAAAGAGTGTAGTTAAAACGTTTAATTTAATGGAAGTACCTCCTGGATGGCCTTCGTGAGACCAATACTTTAAAACAACGATTTATCAATAGCCACTTCATGTGCTGTATGGGATGAGATAATATTTTTTTTAACCAGTTCAGTTAAATGCTGATCCAAAGTTTGCATTCCCTTGGCTTGACCCGTTTGAATGGAGGAATACATTTGTGCCACTTTATCTTCGCGAATCAAGTTTCGTATCGCGCCGGTACAAATCATAATTTCCAAAGCTGCAACTCGTCCCCCACCATTTTTTTTCAGTAAAGTTTGTGCTACTACAGCTTGCAAAGATTCAGACAACATGGAACGAACCATCGATTTTTCCTCAGCAGGAAACACATCAATAATCCTATTGATAGTCTTGGTTGCCGAATTGGTATGTAACGTACCAAATACTAAATGTCCAGTTTCCGCAGCAGTCATTGCCAAACGTATTGTTTCCAAATCCCGCAACTCCCCTACCAGAATTACATCCGGATCCTCACGTAATGCGGAACGCAAAGCGGCATTAAAACTCAGCGTATCACGATGAACTTCACGCTGATTCAACAAACATTTCTTACTTTGATGTACAAACTCTATAGGATCTTCAACCGTTAAAATGTGATCATAACGGTTTGCATTGATGTAATCGATCATGGCAGCCAAAGTCGTACTTTTCCCTGAACCTGTTGGACCAGTAATTAGCACTAACCCTTTGGGATAACTGGCCATTTCTTCAAAAATGGCTGGTAATCCTAAATCATTCATGCTTAAAATATCCGCTGGAATAGTACGAAAAACTGCTGCTGCACCACGTAATTGATTAAAAACATTCACCCTAAAACGAGCCAGATTTGTTATTTCAAAAGAAAAATCGACTTCTAAAAATTCTTCAAATTCTTTTCTTTGCCTGTCATTCATTACATCGTAGATAATTTTCATTACCTCTTTATGCTGCATGGCGGGTAAATTTATTTTACGTAAATCCCCATCAACGCGAATCATTGGGGGCAAACCCGCGGAAAGATGTAAGTCTGATGATTTATTTTTTACAGAAAACGCCAGTAGTTCTGCTATGTCCATTGCTTAATTCATCCTGATTGAATCAATAATAGATTGAACCTTGATGCCCAATCTCAAATCTGATGTTATTAGATTAGCTCACGAAGTGGTACTCGGCAAACATTGTTTCTTTTGCTATTGTTGAGATTTTCCAAGGTATATCTAGAGATCATGAATTTTTGTCAAAATCTAAATCAAATTAAACAATTAATCACACAAACTGAACTTGAATGTGATAGAAAACCCGGGAGTGTTCTATTGCTCGCTGTCAGTAAACAACAAAGCACCGAGGCAATTAGTGAATTATTTCATCTTGGAATCACTCACTTTGGTGAAAGCTATTACCAAGAAGCACAACAAAAAATAAATGCCTTAAAAAGCATGCCCATATGTTGGCATTTTATCGGCCCCATTCAAAGTAACAAAACCAAAGGGATTGCTACTTCGTTTAGCTGGGTTCACAGTATTAGCCGCTTTAAAATTGCTCAATATCTCAATGAATACCGCCCAATCGATTTAGGTCCACTCAACGTTTGTTTACAAATTAGCCTGGTAGAGGAAAAAACCAAATCAGGAATACCGCCCGAACATGCTGCTGAGTTAGCCTTGGCAGTCAACAAACTTCCCCATCTCAAACTAAGAGGGTTAATGACTATTCCTCCCCCACAACATGATATGCGAACTCAATATGAATTATTTATGCAGCTTAATCAATTGATGCATTCGCTCAATCAGGAACTTGGCCTAAACATGGATACCTTATCTATGGGAATGAGCGATGACTTAGTCCCCGCAATTAAAGCGGGAGCTACTATTGTGCGTGTTGGACGAGCATTATTTGGTGAGCGACAAAAATAAAGCGACGCGATATAATCCTGAAAAATCAGTTGAACGAATGCATTATAGGGGAAAATATATGTCCGGGATTATCGCAGTACTGATCTTTATTGTTTCTTTATTTTTTTCACTAGTCATTTTCAGTTTATGGCTTCGCATCGCCCTACGCTATTTACGTGTTAGTGCACTTCATCCAGTAAACCAGCTTCTTTATAAAGTGACTAACCCCATAGTCAATCCCATTCAACTGCTATCAAAACAACCCTATAAACCGGGACAAAAATATGACATCCCCGCTTTAATTACTTTAGTTCTTGTAGAGCTATTAAAAATTATCTGCATCAGCCTTCTTGCCTTGCATGGAATAATTCCTATCGTCTTCATATTCATTTACATCATTGCAGACCTAATCATTCAACCTTGTGATATTCTATTTTATGCCATCCTCGTACGCGTTATAATGAGTTTTGTTAATCCAAATTGGCAAGGCCCCATCGCTGATCTTTTACGCTTGCTAACAGAGCCCTTGTTAAAGCTTGGTAGAAAGATAGTTCCAGATATTTCAGGTTTTGACTTTTCACCATTTATCATCCTGGTTTTATTAAAAATTATTACTTTATTTATTAGCGCAAACTTACCCTGGAGATTATTATAAAAGCGACTATACTTTATTTTAAGCAGAGGATTATCAGGATTAAATTATGAAAATGACGCTCCTCAGTAGTACTGGCTTAGGATTGCTCCTTTTACCTTTTAGTCTCTTTGCTGATACCCAATCTTATTATTGTCCGCAAAATCATGGATATATTAATGTAGGTATGACTCCTGATGAAGTGATTGCGGCTTGTGGTCAACCAATAAGCCAACAGGAATCAAATCAACCTGTTATGCAAAAAATTCCCGTACAACAACTCATTTATAATAATATGGGAACGAGTACTGCTTTTTATGGAGTATGGAATATACCTACAGGTAGTGGTGGAGTGCAGCTTGAAATAGATATTGTGAATCAAAAAGTACGATCCATTAAAATGAATGGTTCTTCTAGCAATGCGATTTCCGTTTGCCAGGGAGCAAATATTCAAGCAGGTGACCCAGTACAAAAAGTATATTACGCTTGCGGTAGCCCTTCTATGGTAAATAATTCTTTTATCAATGAAATCGTACCTACAGCAACAAAACCTATAGTATGGATCTATCAGCCTGGAGAGTATCAACCGACTGTGTCTATGACTTTTGTTAACGGTAAACTACAATCCATTCAATAGTACGACTAGTAATTCAATGCTCCAAGTTTACTTCGGTTGGTTTTCTATTTTTTGGCAAATCACAGTACAACACTATGGTAAGTTACAAAAATAAGATAAACTCCCGAAATTTTAGCGCAAAGACACATTATTATTGATACGCTCTTTGTTTTTTTGAAATATTTATTGAGGTAAGGCTCGAAATGACAGCAAGTATAGATGAAATTACTATTGCATATGGCGAAAATGGAACAGAAACCGTTAAAGAGTTGGATAAGAAAGTATTAACTCGTGGAGCATGGACTACAATTATGTTCAAGTATCAAGATTGGGATAATGCCCAAAATGACTATGGCCCAGTTAAATTTTCAATTCGACGTTATCAAAAACGTAACAATCAATACTGGCAAAAATCTAAATTTAATATTTCCAGCACAGAACAAGCACAAAAAATTATTGATATTCTTGGTGATTGGCTGAAATAATTCACATCTTTGATTTTCCGATTTGAGTTTTAAAAATTTAGAACATTTAGATAATAGATTCCTCTACCCTCCAGATTGTGATTCGTTTGCTGCATTAAAGATGCATTTCTTATGTAACATCATGTAAATATAATATTTTCTCTTAATAAAAAATCGACCTACTGGAGGGTTTATTTAATGAGAATACTCATGTGCCCATAAAATAACCCCAAAGAATTTATTTTGATCTAATTAGTCATATTTCTTAAGGTTCAGTTAATTTTTGGCCTGTATACTAGGACTTTATATTCAACAATTAATATAAGATATAGCTATGCAGACTAAAAGAGAAACATCAAATACAAAATCTGGGCAAACAACCATAGTTCCATCTATATGGAGCACATTGTCACCTATGGATTTAATCAAGCAAAGAATGCAAGATTCAAGTGGAAAAGGCCCCGTGGTTCCACCAATGTGGAATTTTCCTGACCTCACCAAAATGCCCTGGTTTATATCACCAACAGAAATAATAAGGCAGAGTGTAGCTTCAAACTCTGGTCAAGCACCTATGACTCCACGATGGTTTTCAAACCTATATACCAATAGCACTGCGTGGTTTTCAACACCAATGGATATAGTAAAGCATAATCTGCACGCCAAAGCGGTTAAAACACCTACGCCTGTAACAACACCAGTTGTTTCAACACCAGTTGCTTCAGCTCCTATTGTGCCCCCCCCAGGGAAAAAAGGCGGTAATCTTCCAAAATGGATGCCTGAAATGGATCAGGTGTACCAAAAAGCTTGGGATGGACTTAATTTTTCAACCGTTGCATTATTCACCAGTTTGAGTATCGTAATGGTTCAAAGTCCTATAAAAACGATGCTAGTTAACTTGACCAAGAACGGTACGATGATTCCTCCTTACAAAGGCGGAGTTATGGGATTCTTCAATGCGATGTATGCTGGGACTTCAGCTTCTATTTCAGGCTCAGTAATTCGAACTGGCTATGTTACTGGTGCTAAAGGTGGCAGTAAGCCTATAGAAGAAGGAATTCTGAGAGATGAAGCAGCTAAAGAAGAGGCAAAAAAATATTCATTAGCAAGTTTTCATTATGTTATGGCTATGGCATTAGGCGATATTTTGGTAACCCAAATACCCGAATCTTTATCTACACTGAGAAAGGCTAATATTCTTCCTGAAAATTTTGTGTGGAAAACTCCTAATAATGCATGGAATTTGATGACTGGGGGCTTTATACCAAGATATGCAGCAGGAATGATTAATTTTGGAGCTTTATGCATTCTTGAAGATATGATAGCAAAAAATCTGCCATTTAAAGGGGATAAGGCACATTTTATAGGCGGGGGAGTTGCGGGAGCGCTTGCTGGGGGTATTGCATATGCACCTACAGTATTTAAAGATTACTTACTCGTGCAATCTACAGTTACGCCTGATGGACGCCTGCATAATGCGAACACATTTAAAATAACCAAAGAATTATTTTATTGCTTCCTCGGCGATCCAAAAGCGTCAATGAAATCCTTTGGGCAGATGGCTCTGAAACAAGTTCCTATGCGCATGGGGTTAACTGGAGTCATATTTGCTCTTGTTGCAGGCGTTGGTGAAACTATGGGTGCTGAACCACTGAAAAAAGTTGTTCCAGAAAAATATCAACCTTCACCTGGAAAATCCAGACATAGTATGTTTGCAACCAAGGAAACAACTCCTCGAATTGAAGAAGTGGTTGAAGAGCAAACCAATGAAAAAGAACAAAGTAAAAGTTCCAAATTAAATTAGTGATTAAGGAAGATTGTATAGCAAACCATTTAATTTTCAAAAAATGGTTTGCTATACACAAATATAGTGTATGATAAATACTGTAATGCCCAATTTTGGGGCACATTGCAGTATTTAACGTTATTAAAAGGATTAAAAATGATGTCACGACTTTTTTCCGGACCTGTTAAAGCAGTTGTTGAAACCACAGGCTACTCCATTGCGGCCTCAGTAGTAGGCTCCACAATTCATGCACTCACAACTATTAATGACAAAACCAAAGACGCTAAACCAGAATCTGAAGAACAAGACAATATGCCAAGTGACATAAAAATGAGTTTTTAATTCAAAATCATCATTTAATTTCAATAAACAACCTAATGATGGTGTTGTCAGAATTGTCAACACCAATCCAAACAATTTTATAAGAAATGGAATCTCTATATGCATTCCAAACCAGGATGCAAGCGTTCAAAGTACTTCTGAACCATTTGCTCTGAAACCAAATCCAAACGTGCCGGATGCCATTGAGGATTCTTATCTTTATCAATTAATAAAGCTCGAACTCCTTCATAAAAATCATGCCCATGCATAAAATGACTAACTATGTCATAGTCCATTTGCAAACATTGTGCCAAAGATAAACCTTTGGCTTTTTGTAATTGCGCTAACGTGACTTTAAGACTCAAAGGAGATTTCTGTGCCAAGGTATTATCAACGGCTTCCGCCCATACTGTATTAGCACTTTGTAACGATTCGCGGATCATTTCGACTGTTGGATGAGCAAAACAGACATCAATCAGGGGTTTAATTTGGCTTACCTCATCAGTAGACGATATACTGTTAAAGGCTTGGACACATCGATTGACACGTTGAATAGCATCTGTAGATAAATCTTCATTCATTAATGCATCATACAATGCAGGCATTTGTTCCGAAGAGACTATTTTTTTAACCAACCCAGCTTTCATTGCATCATGTGAACTCAAGCGATTACCTGTTAACCCCAAATAAACACCCAAAGATCCTGGGCATCGTGTTAACAAATAACTGGCACCAATATCAGGAAAGAAACCAATACCGGTCTCAGGCATAGCGAATACGAAACGCTCACTGGCTATAGGGTGACTCCCGTGCATGGAAATTCCTACCCCCCCTCCCATCACAATGCCATCAATTAAAGCAATATAAGGTTTACCAAAATGATGAATAAAATGATTTAACCGATATTCGTGCCAAAAAAATTGCATTTGTTCCGCATCATTGACTTGCCCGGAAAAATAAAGCGAACGTATATCACCCCCGGCACAAAATGCATTCCCAGGAACTGCTCGCACAACCACTGCATGAATAGCAGCATCTTCTTTCCAAAGACTCAACTGTCTTTGGATGCTAAGAATCATATTTAAAGTCAACGCATTCAATGCGCTGGGTCTATTTAATGTGATGACTCCTAATGAACCTTCTTGATTAAAAAGTACTTCATCGGTCATGATTATCTTCCTTCGAACTGAGCAACTCGTTTCTCTAGAAATGCAGCAACGCCCTCTCTCTTGTCTTCAGAAGCACATACTTTGGCAAAATGGATTGCTTCCAGATGTAATGCATCAGTTAAAGATAAATCATAACCATGATCAATAACTTCCATAATACTCGTTACAGCAAGAGGCGCCATACTCAATATTCCATGCAATAATGCTTTACCACGCTCTAACAATGCTTCTGGTTCAACAACATCACTAACCAATCCCCAATCTAATGCAGTATCTGCATTGATAAATCGACCAGTCAAACATAAATCCAGAGCTCGCCCTTTACCAATCAAACGAGCTAATCGTTGTGTGCCGCCATAACCAGGAATAACCCCTAGTTTTACTTCAGGCTGACCAAACTGAGCTTTTGTTGAAGCAATTCTTAATGTTGCAGAAATAGCCAATTCACAACCACCACCAAATGAAAATCCGTTCACGGCTGCCAATGAAGGTTTACCCAAAGTTTCCAAAAGTCGAAACACTTCTTGTCCACGACAAGCAAACTCGTATCCTGTTTGTGCAGTACATTCAGCCAAGCGATTTATATCTGCTCCGGCACAAAAGGCCTTACCATTTCCCGTAATCATCACTGCATTAACTTTTGGATTTGTTTTTGCATAATGAAATAATTCTTCTAAAGCATCTAATACCTCGGAACTTAAAGCATTTAACTTCTCTGGTCTGTTTAAAGTTAAAGTTAAAATTCCATGATCATCCAAATCTTGTTCAATTAAATTCATTCATTTACTCCCTTTCTATTGAAGGACATATCAGACTACAAACTACAACCAGGTTAATCAGGACAAAAAGTGCTCCTCATCCAAAGTTGCCTTGGCTACAATTTCCCGCATAATTTCGTTAGTACCTTCAAGAATTTGATGCACTCTTAAATCTCTGAATATTCGCTCAATCTTATAATCACGTAAATAACCATAGCCACCATGAATTTGCATTGCTTTATCGCAAATACGGAAAGCAACATCCGTAGCCAGACGTTTCGCCATAGCACAGTATATCGGGGCTTGAGGATCATTTTTATCCATAGCACTCGCTGCTCGATAAACCATTAGGCGTGCTGCTTCATAATCTGTTAACATATCAGCAAAATAAAAACGCAAGGCTTGCATCTCGGTAAGCGGTTTGCCGAATTGTTTACGCTCATGCATATAGCTTTGAGTTAATCGTAAACAAGCGAGTGCCCCTCCTAAAGAACATGAAGCAATATTAATTCGCCCTCCGTTTAAAGCATTCAAGGCAATTTTAAAGCCCATTCCTTCTTCACCAACACGGTTGGCAACGGGTACATGACAATTTTCAAAATATACCATGCTGGTAGGTTGACTATGCCAACCCATTTTTTTCTCTAATTTGCCAAAACTCAATCCCGGAGTGTTTTTTTCGATCAACAAACAACTTATTCCATGATGTGATTCATCACCAGTACGAACCATGCATAAATAAACATCACTTACTGAACCTCCTGAAATAAAAGCCTTAGAGCCATTAAGAATGTAATAATCCCCATCTTTTATAGCTCGAGTTTTTAAGGAGGCCGCATCAGAACCCGACTCAGGTTCAGTCAAGCAATAACTGCCGATCACGTCCATAGAGGTTAATTTAGGTCCCCATTTCATTCGTAACTCAGAATCAGCATACCGATCAACTAACGATGTAACCATGTTATGGATAGAAAGATAAGCACTAGTACTGATACAACCAGTTGCTAATTGCTCAAACAATAATGCAGAGTCCAAACGCGTTAATTGCGATCCACCAATATCCTCACGCGCCATCATCCCAGCCATTCCTAATGCAGCGGCTTCACGTAAAACTTCAATGGGGAAATAATCATGCTCATCCCAACTATCGGCCATAGGCGCTAATTTATCGCGTGCAAAATCAGCCGCCATCTCACGAAATGCTAAATGCTCCGCTGTGAATTCAAAATCCATAAACTGTCCTTAGAAAATTTATTCAATTATATTATTATTGCGAATTTTTATCATCCGTGAAAGTATATGCTCCGAAAATTACCCAAAACATTTTATGAACGGGATACTATTATTGTTGCCAAAGAACTTTTAGGCAAATACATTATTCATAATCAATCCGGATTGGAATACATAGGAAAAATCGTCGAAGTTGAAGCGTACCTGGGACAACATGATCTAGCGTCTCATTCATCTAAAGGCCTTACTCAAAGAACAAAAGTCATGTTTGGGCCTGCTGGTTACGCTTACATCTACTTAATTTACGGGATGTATTACTGTACTAATGTCGTTACTGAAACTGAAGGTACCGGTTCGGCAATATTGCTGCGCGCTATCGAGCCCATCAAAAACATTCAAGGACGAACACAAGGGCCGGGTTTGCTTTCTAAAGCAATGCATATAGATAAACAACTGAACCAGCAGGATCTAACCAGTGATACCTTTTACATTGCCGAATCAGAGGATCAACAACCAATTAGCATTGTGGAAAAACCAAGAGTTGGAGTTCATTATGCAAAGGATTGGGCAGAAAAATTACTGCGCTTTTATATAAAGGATAATGCTTTTATTTCCAAACCATAATCCTTAAAAAAAGTGTAGCCCCTATGCGGACTGTCGTTCCCGCGAAAGCGGGAACCCATTTCTAACGAGGCCAAGTGGGATTATAAAAATAGATTCCCGCCTTCGCGGGAATGACAAAAATCCTTAACTTAATGGCAAATTCTTAACTTAATGGTATTAATCCTAGGCATTCATCAAGAGGTCTACTGCTTTTGTAACGATAGTGATATGATTGCAAATTTTCTGCGTCCGTGAAAAGAATAAGAATAGTCAATGGAAACTCTTGCAGCATCGGTAACTCGCAATAAAAACTCACTTGCTGTACTCAAAGAATACTTTGGTTTTGACTCATTCAGAACACCACAGGAAGACATTATTAATGATGTTATTTCTGGACATGATGTGCTTGTTTTGATGCCCACCGGCGGTGGTAAGTCTCTATGTTATCAGATACCTGCCCTAATAAGGCCAGGTGTAGGCATTGTTGTTTCTCCATTAATTGCCTTAATGGAAGATCAGGTAACTGCGCTTAGATTACAGGGAGTTCGTGCCGCTTATTATAATTCGGCTTTAACCAGTGAAGAAGCAAAGCAGGTATTAACTCAATTACATCAGGATGAATTGGATTTGCTGTACATTGCTCCTGAGCGCTTGATTAGCACATCGTTCCTAGAGCGATTGAAAGAGTGTCATATAGCACTTTTTGCCATTGATGAGGCCCATTGCATTTCCCAATGGGGACATGATTTTCGTCCCGAATATTCTGCTTTAGGCATTTTAAAAAATGAATTTCCTGATATTCCTATTATTGCTTTAACTGCGACTGCAGATAAACAAACACGCCAAGATATTGTTGACAAATTAAACTATTCACCCAAAAAATACATTGCTTCATTTAACAGACCTAATATCCATTATAAAGTAATTTCTAAGACCAATGCCTCGAAGCAATTAAATCAGTTTTTACAAACAGTAGAACAACAATCAGGTATTATTTATTGTGGGACTCGTACAGGTGTAGAGAATCTGGCGCAAAAACTACAAGAAATGGGATTCAAAGCCCGTGCCTATCATGCAGGCCTTCCCCATAAAGAACGCCGAGAAGTGCAAACTTTATTCAGGTATGATCGCATCGATATTGTTGTTGCTACCATCGCTTTTGGAATGGGAATTGATAAGCCTAATGTTCGTTTCGTTGTGCATCATGATTTACCAAAGAATATTGAAGGTTACTATCAAGAAACAGGACGTGCCGGGCGTGATGGTTTACCAGCTCAAGCACTCTTACTCTATGACGCAGCTGATAGTGCCAGACTACGTTCATGGATCATGAACAACCCGCTCGATGAGCAAAGACGAGTTGAAACCAACAAGCTCAACCATATGCTTGCTTTTGCCGAAGCATCTCATTGCCGTCGTCAAATTTTGTTACGCTACTTTGATGAGATCTGTGATACTGAATGCCGGTATTGTGACGTATGTGATAATCCACCCGTTACTGCCGATGCGACAGAGGATGCGCAAAAATTCTTATCCTGTATTTATCGATTGCGGCAAAATTATGGTTTAACGTATACCATAGATGTATTGCGAGGTAGTTCTTCAGATAAAATAAAACAATATGGCCATGAGCAACTCAGTACCTTCGGCATTGGTAAAGACAAATCAGCCCACTACTGGAAACAACTAGCCTGGCAACTCATCCATAAAGAGTATTGCCTACAAGATATGAATCAGTTTCATGTTCTTAAACTGACGCCCAAGGCCATTCCTTTGCTTAAAGGGGAAGAAAAAATATCACTGACTCTACCCAATAATGATCTTCAGGATAGTAAAAAGAAAGGCAAAGAACGACGCTCAATTCAAGCCACAAATAGCCCCTTATTCGAATTACTTCGAGCATTAAGACGTCGGTTAGCAGATGAAGAGAACAAACCACCTTTTATGATCTTCAGTGATGCAACCTTGCATGCAATGACCGAAATAAGACCTCAAAACCTGGAACAGTTAATTGCAGTACCCGGTGTGGGACAACATAAATTGACTCATTATGGAAGTCAGTTTCTTACCGTGTTGAATGAATACAGTGAATGAATATTCCACGGCTTTCCGGCCCCGTCTATGGTAATATCAACTCCCCTTGAGCGTTAAAGCGATATCGATTTTGATCCCAACCTTCGCCATAAAGTCTTAATACCGAGCCGTAATAATCATTATTGGTAAATTCCACTGCATCAATACGTTGTCTTTGTATTATGAGTTCCGATTGATTGTTTGCCAATAGAGGCAATAACGCAGCGGCAAAGCCAATGGGACCTTTACCTTGTGTTTTACCGTTGACAATATCAATTTTTTCTGGGACCCACCCCAATTGTTGCGTCAGATAAATAATGGGCAGAAAGTGTTTCACTAATTCTGCTGCTTGGGGCGCATCAGGGGCTAACATCCCTATCCAAAGATACACGCGAATTGCATCATAACTGCCTAAGTTAGGGCGCTGTGAATCAGGCTGCCAACCCATATTTTTTTTCCACATCACCCAATCTGGAGCAAAACCCTTTGGAGAAGTTTCTAACAGCAAACGCCTGCTATTGCGCTCTAGTATATTCCATTTGCGGTTCAGTGCGGCAAATCGAGCAAACAACTGCGGGGGCAAATAACTGGGGTTAAAGCGCCAGGTATTTTTAAAATTAAACCCGAATTTACCAGGAAGTAACATAAGTCCAAGTTTCGGAATTTGAATGATTTCTTCTTTGAGAATACGCTGAAGAAGCATTTTGCCCAGAGAATCATAGCGTTTGTTTTTCCACAAGCGCCCTGCTTCAAGTAAATCATACGCAATCCATAGATCAGCATCCGCTGCAGAATTACTATCTAAAACAGCCCATTCTTTTTTGGCATTTTGTCCCCATGCCCATGCAGGTAAGCGTTTCCTCAAATCACCTTCAGCAAGATTATTTTCAGTCCAATGTAATAATTTATCAAACATAGGTTGATCATCAGCAACCAAGGCAAAGAATAATCCATAACTTTGCCCCTCTGAAGTTGTCTTTCTTTCCGGAAGCTGTGGATCAATGACTCGTCCGTCCATACTGATGTAATACTGCTTAAATTTCTCCCACATTGGCCATTGTGTACTGGCCACGACCTTACCAGTACTTAATGCAAATAAGATAAAACCAGACAAGAATTTCTTATTTCTTAATTTTAAAATCACGTTTTATCCTGTTGTGAACTATTTAAACGACGCTTACTTATTCGTAATAAACCATTCCAAACCAAAAATGTAACTATGAAAGCTGCCAAAAGAGATATGAGGGCTAAAGAAATTGGATGCTTTTGCAACGAGTACCAAAAGCGCTCCCAAAATGGTAAATTTCCTATTTGATAAGTATTCCCCACCCGTAAGCTGCTAATACCAGAATCACGGATCACCGCTACCGAACCAAAGATCTTGTCTACATTTTTTTTATTGGTTAATGCTCTATTGAGTAGGCTAAAACCTTGTTGGTTTTCCGCTAATAAAGCAATAATGCTGCGTTTTTCATAATAGGGTGATTGAATACCGAGAATAGCTCCTACAGAACCCATTGCACTAACAGTAGTTTTACTCTCAGCCGCGGTGAAAGCAGTCACTCGATGTGTATCCGGCAAAGCATTTCTATTTAACGGTTTTTTAATCCAATCTTGAGTTTTATTGATCAATAGATTGAGATCATTATTATCATCAAGCTCTTTAGGCAGTACACCAATAATCAACAGATCCGCATCTTTATTTTTCACCCGAGACCAGTCATCTGTCAAAGTCATCGCCAAAACAGGATAACCTGTTTCTGCACCAATATTACCTGCAACATTAAGTAAGGTAGTCACCGCTTCAGCTGGTGATCGAGGATCAATGTACACAATTGTTTGCGATAGATCAGCCAGAATACTAAAAGGAAAACCAGCGCTTATAAATGCTTTTAAATTGGGCATCGTAATAAAATGAGAATAATTGGATAAATTTAAAGTTGAAGAACCATCAATAACTCCCAAATTATTTATTACCTGATAGGTAATGCACTGTTCATTTTGCATTCCTCCAGCAATCTGTGTTCCATATGCAAAGTCAAAAGTAAATTGATTATGTACTCCTAATTTTGCTGGAATATATAGATTTTTACTTGTTACAGCTATATTTTCTGTAAGAGTGTGCTCTCCCTTAGGCTCCAACTTATAGCTTTTCACAAAAGAATTATTCAGACTAACATCCAGTTGTGACATACTGGCAACTGGCGGTAATGAATAACGGTATTTTAACCGTAAATCAATACCCCTGCTTTGATTAAAATACAAATCAGGAGGTACATTAAATCTGAGTGAGACTGGATAAGGAGTATATCCTTTTGTTTGTAGTTGCCCCTCAATTTCTACTAATTTCTCAAAAGGCACTGGCTTATCTGTAGGAACCCAATTTGGGGCATCATAGGGTTTTCGGATCTCTAACATTTTTACGTTTTCGATTTTGACACTTGGTCCTCGGAAAAGAACATTACCTTGTGCGATACCGTAAACGGCAGTCAATAAATCCTGATCATCACGTCCCAAAATCAACAATAATTTGATATAGGGGTTATTAGGATGACTGATCATTTCGACTGTAGGCGCCTCTACAGTTTTATAATTTTTCAAGAAATCTGGTCTTTGTGAATTGGTAGCAAATACTACAGCATGACTTACTGGTAATTGATTATTTAAAACAGGAAAGAATGAACCACGCCATAAGGCTTTGCTACCAAACCAAGAAGTTAAAATTGCTGCAGCTCGCTGTTGCATTAAATCAGGTTGACCAGCAAATATTATGGGTAGATTTAATTGATTATTATCAAGAGGATCGAAGAAAGGCTCAGGAAAATGTGAAAGATCATTTTTCAACAGTAACGTCTGAAAATTTAACTCAAGGTAGCTAAGTTTATCAATATCAATCCATATTGAGTTGTGTGCCGGATTTTCACAAATAGCATTGTAATGACCAATGAATTCCAGTCGGAGACGATTGAAATCATTGATAAAACGAGGATCAATGGACACATCTATAGAATTTAATTTACCTAATTGTTCGGCAGTAATTGCGATAACATCAACCAATTGATCATTTACATAAATTTTAAGTTGTGACAGTAAAGGAATCAGTGCTGGTGATGGTGTAAACTGGAGATGCAATACCGCCTGAAATACCAGTTCATCTTTGCGTATACTGAAGTCGATATTTCTGCCTGTAGAGAAGCTACCTAAAGTAAAGTTCCCCTGCTGCTGATTTAAATCATTAAAATACAACTGAACTTTTCGTGTTGGAACATTGGCAGGAGTAGATAATACAGGCTTTGTAGGAGCGGGATTTGCTGAAATATAAGGAGCAGCATATAATCCAACGTTCGCGCCCCCCAAGGCCAGCAATATAATCCAGATTACTCTTCTTATCATTATCTCATCCATTAGTTTTTAAATTTTATTTCAATTCAGATAATCCATGATTACAGATTACTCTTTAATTGAGGCTTATGTGGAAGAAATGTCCCCATCCAAATAATAGCATTGGTAAACCATAAGAGTATTTTTCGAATTCTTTGTGGTGTATATTCTATGATATCGTAATAACCACGCAAGTCCAGAGTAACTACATCTTGCATGCTTTTAAGAGGATTATCCTGGCTAAACCCTTCGTGCCACAATAACCAAATATCCGCTCGCGCGAAAGTACATTGGATAAAGTCAATATTTTGCCTCAGAGATAACTCATACAATCGAATGCCTGCCTTGCGATGAAATGTGTAGGCAATGGTTCCAGGGAAAGCAAATTCATCGTCTTTGTGTTTAAGTAGAAGGCTTACCCCCTCTCCTGCACCCAGCAAATCCTCATGCTCCATTTGTATCCCCACCCCTTTATCAGAATAATCCCTCAAAGTGCATTGAAATACTTGACCATCCGATCGCCTGATCGCTGCAGGCATAACAAAAGTTACACGAGGTGCTTTACGTCTTTGCCTTGCTTCAATGCTTACTCCAAGAGCCCCTCCAAGAATAGCTATATTATATAAAGACCAGGTTGCAGTTATAAGAACAGCTAAAATTGTTGCCGCTGGATCAAATGTCAAACGAAAGCCTACTGCGATTAAGCCAGCAATATTAATGCATAATAATATGATATAAGGTCGTGCGGTCATCCAATCTACATGTGTTTCTGGAGTAACATCTCCTTTAGGTGTGACGTTAAATCGACCCTTATGTGGATTGATTAAAGCCATAGTCGTAGGGACCGCAATATACCAGGCCATCACTGTTTCATAGATTTCATTCCATAGGAAATGACGGAACCGTCCTTGAATTTGGTTATTCGTCACTACTGCATGAACAATATGAGGTATGGCATAAAGTAATATCATCACTCCAGATGCATAAACTACATAAGCATTCAAAATTAAAAATGCCGCAGGGGTGATGAAAAAGATTAAGCGAGGTAGCCCAGAAAGAAAATGCAACATTGAATTAAAATAGCAAAGTCGTTGGCCAAAGGTTAAGCCTTTACCCAACAAGGGATTATCCATACGCAAAATCTGTATCATACCACGGGCCCATCGAATACGTTGACCCACATGGCTCGCAAGGCTCTCAGTTGCCAGGCCTGCTGCTAATGGAATTCGAATGTAAGCAGAATTATAACCGAGACGTTGCAGTCGTAATGAGGTATGAGCATCTTCGGTAACGCTTTCTACCGCCAGACCACCAATTTTTTCCAATGCAGAACGGCGCAAAATACCGCTCGAACCACAAAAGTAAGTTGCATTCCAGGTATCATTTCCATCTTGAACTACACCATAGAATAAGGCACTTTCATTGGGTGTTTTCCGAAAAGATTTCAAATTGCGCTCAAAAGGATCTGGTGAGAAAAAGTGATGTGGAGTTTGTAAGATAGCAAGATTAGGGTCTTTTAAAAACCAACCTACAGTCAATAGCAAAAAAGGATTGGAAATCACATAGTCGCAATCAAAAATTGCCACTAACTCACCATTTGTCTGCTTCAGAGCATAGTTGATATTTCCAGCTTTTGCATGCTCATGGTTAGGACGCGCTATATAATGTACACCGACCTCCTCAGCAAATGCTTTAAATTCGGGACGATTACCATCATCCAGAATATATATATTAAGTTTTTCTTTTGGCCAATCCACACCCAAAGCAGAATATATCCCAGGTTTAAGGATACTTAAATCTTCATTATAAGTTGCGAACAAAATATCTACCGTGGGCCATGTAGAAGGATCAACGGGCAATGGTACAGGCTGACGCTGTAATGGCCAAAGACTTTGAAAATATCCCAATACCATCACTAGCCAAATATATGTTTCAGCAAAGATAAGTAAGCTCCCAAATACAACACTTGCGGTATCATCCCAGACCAACGTATATGCGTATCTCCACCACAAATAACGACATGAAACAATCACAGAAAGAACCACTAGCATAACAGTACTGACACGACCAGGAATTTTACGAATGCTCATAGCCATTACCCAGAGGAGCACTACGAAAATAAATTGTGCTACCGGCGCAAATGGTTGAGTAATACAAATTAATAACAATATGGCTGAAAAAATACTTAATATAATAAACACTGCACGGCGTACAACATTATTTACTTGTCCAAAATGTTTTATAGTTTGCTTCGCTACTTTACTGGCTATAATCTTTGAAGGTAATTGTTCTATCCAGGAATAGTAATAAGCAAGGATTCTTTTCAAAAAAGTATTTGTACCATAAAACGTTCTTCTACTTGATTCAGGAAAGAACAAAATAAACCATAGGCTTTGAATTAAATAACGAAACATGTCTCCGGGACGAGGATATTTCCTTGAGATATGTGGAAAAAAATAGTGATGATTCTTAAGTACCATTTGCCAACTGCGTGATTCCAGTCTTAAAAAAGTCCAGCCTATTAATTGGGATAAAATAATGAATGTTGTAGTAAAAAATGAAGTTTGATGTCGCCGAAAATGATGGTAAGTTTTTTCAACTTTTTTATATGTATTATGAGACAAAAGTAAATACAGGACATTACTCATTTTGTATTTCCAAAATCATAGCTCATGCACCAATTGGCTAATGCTTTGCTATCCAAATAAGAGTGCACCCAAGTCAGGCCCACAGCAATCGAGGTAACACCGATCCCTCCTCAAACATAGCCCTCTTTGAGAAAAAAAGCAATTTTATCTATGATGTTACATTTCAATTCATTGCAGTCTGTGTTCTGCAAAGCGAAACAGTAATTTACCGTTCGATTTCTCGAGTTACGATATGCATTTTTACTCAAGCTACAACCCACTGGCATCACTTTAAGTGAGTTAATGAAGCATGAATTGACTCCCTCCTTTTTTCAATGAGCTCCTCTGCTTTAACAATGATTAGATTTTCTTGTACGCTTTCCCCTGGATGAGTTTGTTTGTGGAGTTTTTTATATTGCTCTAACTCTTGTTCTCGCATATAGAGTTCAAATTCCTTGTAAAAGGCCTTTCCCTTCTCATCGCCTAGAATATCAATGAATTGTTCATATAAACCTGTTTTGGGATTACTATAAAAACATATATCCATAAATTTTTTTTGATAAATAGATGAGAACTGATAGGGTTCACCGACAAATTCTGGTATTTGGTTAAACAGGATATCCACGCCTATTGCCTGAGATGAATTTTTTGCTTGATATAAAAGCTCTATCACTTGCTGACGTTTTTCTTTAGGAACAATAACGGAGCGAACCGCTGCAAATTTTTTGTTTTCATCATTTAAAAAAGGAGCGCCACCTACCCGAGCACCTCGCTCAGCAAGCGAGAGTTTCATATGTTCATCTGACATATTTTTCAATGTGGCAAGAACACCATGACCAGTAAAACCCGTTGCCTGAAAAGCCATACCTTCTCTATCTAAACGACTTAATATATCCTCAACTGTGGTATCAGATTGAAGTTGATTTAACGCAGCCAATAAAGGTTCGAATTGTGAAGCATATTCTGGATGTTTTTCCCGAATAAAGTCATTTAAATACTCATCAAGTACCTGAACCCCTTCATCGAATAAACCGGAACCAAACTTGACATCCGCGTTAGGAAATTTAAGAACCTCATTCAACTTTTCTCCACCGAATATAAAGTAAAGTCTTCGCCTGGCATAATATTCTCTATAATCAAGTTGATGAGCATCAAACAAAAGTTTAAGTATTTCCTGGGGAAAGGTATTCAAGGCAGTTATGGTAATAACCGATTGATCTTTATCGTTTTTGGCTAAGAAATTAGCTCCCGCTTTCCTCAATATTGGTATAGCCTCCAGATTATGAGATTCGACAGCCGACAATAAGGCAGTATTGCCCTTAGCGTCTCTTAGCTCAACCAACTGAGCTTTTTTTTCAGGTTCCTCACGAACCAAACCCATGATGTGCTCTATTTCTTCATTGTGCTTATTTAAAATCGCTGTATGTAAGGGTGGTTCTCCTTTATTATTTTTTTTCAAGATCAAATTAGGGCTATGAGTATAAAGGTACCCCGTAGCATTTCCCCAATACCCCTTGGCGAACAACAAATGAAGCGCGGTATTTCCTTCTCGATCTTGTACCTCTAATGAACCCCCATTTCGATGCAAGAGTTCAACAAGTATTTCGGAGTTAATTTCTGCGGCTACTAATAACGGAGTTTTTCCTTGTGAATTTCTATCTTCCAGCGGAAAAAGATCTTTAGCAATTAAATGCTCCACAACAAAAACCTGTCGGTTTTTTATTGCCACAAACAATACGTTATCACCCTCGCCATCCTTATCATGAATAAGTGAAGGATCTAAACTAAGAAAATAATCAAATAATTTTATATTACCCAATTGTGCCGCTAATAGCAGAGGAGTCATTTGAAATTTATCCATCGCTGCTAAAGAAGCGCCATGTTCCATCAACCATTGTACCGCTACTAAATCTCCTCTATTTACGGCATCAATCAAAGCATAGTCTTTTTCATTTGAAGTACTACGGGCCACTAATAAATCAGCGATCTCAAGTTGAGACGCCTCTAAAGCAAGTTGAAAAGCTGATTTTCCTTGATTGTTTTGCAAATCTACAGATAGACCACGCTCCAACAGATATGAAACACACGCTACATGTCCCTGGCGTGCAGCCACGAGCAAAGCGTTTTCACCATTATCATTCACTATTGTCAGGTCTGCACCTTTTTCTTCTAAAAACTTAAGTGCATTTAAATGTCCATTTTCAGCAGCAAAAATAATCGCCGCTTCCCCTTGATTATTTTTTAGATGCAGGTCCACCCCATTTTCAAGTAGGTACTCAATAATTTTTAAATTTCCCCTTCCAGCAGCAACCATTAAGGGAGTATTGCCATAATTATCTCTAACTTTTGCGGCAAATTCTTCTGGAAATAATTTAATTGCATCCAATCGATCATTCAATGCGGCGAAATGAACTCCAGACCAGCCATCTTTGGTTTGATAATGAAGTAAATTTTCTTTATTTCTTGTAATATTTAAAATAATCTGCAATGCCGTAACGTCACCTAAGGCACTCGCAACCAGGGCAATTTTTTCGAGTCCTTCTCTACGCAAACCATTTGGGGGCAAGCCCTTCAATCTATCATACTGTTTTGAGATAACCAGCTTCGTAGAGGCACTTAATTGAGGATTAGATTCTAATAATGACAGCGTCTTTAATGATGAATACAAGTAACAGCACTCTAAAGGGGTAAATCCATTGTCATTGGTAATTTCAAGTATTGAACTATTAAATTCTTCTGCTTTACTCAGAAGCACTTTCAGAATTTCAGGTTGATCATATATTGCAGCCAGATGCGCAAGTGTATTACCGTTTTCATCTGTCATTAGAAAATTTTCTTCATATACGCTGGACATGAGCTTTGCGAATTGAACCAAATTTCCCTGTCTAATTGCAGCTTTGAGTAATTCCTCTTTTCCCATTAAATATTCATCCTATCTATCACTCTATTAATCAAAGTATAGTTCGATTGAATGAAATACTATGAGAAAGTAAATAAGCAAATCCTGCTGTAAGAGCCAAATCAAAGAAAAATCTCAACATCATACATCAGATGGATTATCCATTCTGATAAAGAGTTAACTCACGTAATATTGCTGTGGCATATGCTCCAGCAGGCAAACTAAAAGATAACTCAGCTAAATTATCCTTAATTATGCAGGTGAATTGCTTTACATGCAGAATATTAGCCCGCCAATCCTCATCCAAGCCATAATGCTCCAAAGCTGCTAACCAGGGTTGCCAATCAAGATAAATTTTATTAATCAATTGCAATGCTTCATCTTTGACTTTGTATTTACTTTTTCCAGGTAAAGGACTCGCGGGAGAGATATCTTTGTCTTGAATCCTTTGAAGTAATTCATTATCAACGTGATCGATAACAAAAATACTGTTTGATCCTTGAAGTTGCATCACATCACCAGGCAGGGGTTTATTCCAGCATTGTTCTCTAACACGATGCGATAAAATCAAATTGTAAATCCATGAGCGTGCGGCAGAACAATACATGCCCCGTAAAAAACGGTCTTTCACTTTACGACCACGGACAAGCATCTCTTCTGCTTTTAACATATTGCCTGCATTGCGACCAAATCGCTGTTCTCCAAAATAGTTTGGAACGCCATGCTTTTTTATCCGCTCGATGCGTTCGAGTAAATCTTCTTGATTAGAGATTTCGCGCAAACGTACAATAAACTGATTTCCAGTCAAAAAACCCGGTTTCAGTTTTTTATAATGGCGCGTGCATTCTAAAATGCGCCAGCCAGGTGCCGCAAGCTGTGCAATTTCTGGAATCTGCTCCCCCGGAGCATGAATACTCAACCATTGGGTAGTCAGTGCTTGTCTGTCTTTTAACCCCGCATAGCCAATAGATTTTTCTGGCTTATGTACTAATTTTGCCAATGACTTAACCACCTCCATAGTGGTTAAGCCTGTTTTTTCTATTTTCAGGACAATATGTTCGCCTTCTCCAGAAAATGGACTATCAAAAAATTCATTCACCTGAAAATCTTCTGGGGTACATTTAAAATACGAAGTGGACTTTGGTAGTCCATTAACATAGGACCAATCTAAAGAATACATTGACAACAACCCTTGCTGAAATTTACTCTACCTTTTACCAAAAATTTGATAAAAAACTATATAAATCAAAAAATTTTAAGTGCATACTCAAATATTTGCTGCACAATTTATATTAATTGTTACTAAATGGATAGATTAGCAATGAATGCAACATTTCCACGAATACGTAAAGCGGTATTTCCAGTAGCTGGTTTAGGGACTCGATTTTTACCCGCAACGAAAGCAGCCCCCAAAGAAATGTTAACTGTAGTCAACAAACCTTTGATTCAATATGCGGTTGAAGAAGCTTATGCTGCCGGCATACGCCAAATGATTTTTGTCACATGTCATAATAAACGTGCCATTGAAGATCATTTTGATCTTGCCTATCAGCTTGAAAATGAATTAGAACTTCATCATAAAAATGAACTTTTATCTATAGTTAAATCAGTAACACCTGATGACATGGAATGTTTTTATGTACGACAGGCAAGGCCCCTTGGTCTGGGACATGCCGTTTTATGTGTTGAACAAATCGTTTGCAATGAAGCATTTGCTGTAATTCTTGCTGATGACTTAATGACAAATACACCACCTGTTATCCAACAATTAACCCAAATGCATGAGCGGTATGGGCATAGTATTATCGCGGTAGAAAATGTTCCTCAAGAATTAACAGAGTGCTATGGTATTATTCAAGGCGCGCCTTGGGAACAAGGCCTTTTGAGCATACACCATCTGGAGGAAAAACCTAAACCCCACCTTGCTGCATCAAATATTGCAATCGTTGGCCGTTATGTTCTAACTCCGGGTATTTTCGAGCAAATTAGAATGTTGCCACGTATGGACCATAAAGAAATTCAATTAACTGATGCAATTAATGGGTTAGTAAAGAAGGAAACTGTTTTAGCATTACCTTATGAAGGAAAACGATATGATTGTGGAAATGTCCTCGGTTTTCTTAAAGCGAATGTAGACTTAGGAAAAGAGCACCCTACTGAGGGAAAAAATTTTTCCGAGTGGCTTTTAACTTAAATAATTTAGATTGAGAATGTATATGGAACAACTTACGAAAATGAACTCCTGGAAAAAACTCGAAAAATTGGCCAAAACATACAATAGTCAAAATCCAGAAGCAAAAATTTTCTC
Organism: Legionella qingyii; assembly: GCF_003990155.1. NCBI lineage: Bacteria > Pseudomonadati > Pseudomonadota > Gammaproteobacteria > Legionellales > Legionellaceae > Legionella > Legionella qingyii. Next base: position 281,557 of record NZ_RZGX01000001.1, on the reverse strand, counting down.
TATATCTAGTGACAACATTACTCTGGACTACAGTGGACAACACGTTAATGCCCAGATCATGGATTCACTTATTGAACTTGCTAATGAATGTAATCTGCATGAGAACATTAATGCCATGATGAGTGGAAAGCCTATTAATAATACCGAAAATAGGCCAGCCTTACATACAGCTCTTCGTGCCCCTGACAATAAAGTCTTATTAGTAAATGAGAAGAATATTATTACTGATATAGTCAATGTTCGTAACTCGATGAAGCTTATTTCCACAAAAATTCGAAATGGGGAGTGGCTTGGTTATTCTGGTAAGCCTATTACTGATGTAATTAATATAGGAATAGGCGGCTCTATGCTTGGCCCCTTATTTTGTATCAATGCATTAAGTGATATAGTAACGGACAAATTAGACTTTCATTTTATTTCCGATTTAGATCCAAACGCATTTCCACGCGTGACTAAAAAACTAAATCCCGAAACCACGCTATTTATTATTTCCTCGAAGTCATTTACTACACCGGAAACCTTATCTCATTTCCAAAATGCCTTATCGTGGATCAATCAGAAACAACATTTTAATCAACATTTTATCGCAATCACTGCAAATGTTAAGAAAGCAGAAGAAATGGGGTTTGAAACTATTCTTCCTATATGGGATTGGGTTGGAGGACGCTATTCCTTCTGCTCGGCAATTAATTTAATTTCCTGTATTGCCATCGGTTTTGAACATTTTTCAGAAATCCTTGATGGGGCATACCATATGGATATGCATTTCTGCACCGAGCATTTTAATAAAAATTTACCGGTTCTTTTGGCTTTATTAGGAATATGGGACATTAATTTTTTAAACATTCATAACTTGTTAGTTATGACTTACTCCCAAGACTTACAATATTTTGTTCCTTATCTTCAACAACTTGATATGGAAAGTAATGGAAAATCAATAAACAAGCAGGGTCGTAGAGTAGAATATGCAACTGGCCCCATTATCTGGGGAGGCTTGGGTAATCATGCACAACACAGTTACTACCAGCTATTGTGTCAAGGAACTAATAAAATAGCGGCTGATTTAATTTATCTTCGTAGTTTCGATGATAGTGTAATTAATAAAATATGTCATGCTCACAAGGAAGTCTTAATAAAAGGTGGAAATCATAGTGAGAATCCTCACAGTTACATTCCAGGGGAAATTCCTGTAAATCTTCTCAGCATGAACGATTGCTCTCCACGAACTCTTGGCTCATTAATTGCCTTATATGAACATAAAATTTTTGTCCAGGGTGTTATTTGGAATATCAATTCATTTGATCAACCTGGAGTTGAAAGCGCTAAAGAACTATTTAGACAGAATCAATGGATTAGTTAATGCTTATAGCAAGATTCGCTCTATGTTTGTTTAGCATAATCGTTTTAAAAGCGCATGCTGTTGATATTAATCCGAAACAATTTCTATTGAATCAGGTGATTTGGGGTGAAACCTATTATCGTGATGATTTTGTGAAGAATTCGCTAAATCGCTTACAATTGATCGCCCCTAATGACCCTGATGTTCTTGCAGCGCGAATTAGACTAGCTATACGGCAAAAAAACCTAATTCTCGCAGAAGAGCTGCTTGAACTATTAAGGCAGAAGGCACCTAATTCAATGGATTACAAACAGGCTCAAATGAGCTTATTTCTAACTGAAGAAGATACAAAGCAAAAACTTCAGCGAGCAAGAGTAATGGCGATGTCTGGGCATCTCGATTTGGCTAAAACTCAATACGATGCGCTATTTCATGGGGTTTTTCCCACTCCTGAATTAAGTGCTGAATATTGGCGCATCTTATCCAGAATTCCAGCGCAACGCCAAAATGCGTTCAATCACCTGCAAGAAATATATAATTATTTGAATGAACATCAAGTTTATTCGAGTAGTAACAATCAAGATAATTGGTCCTATGCCCTCAAAGAAACCCTTTCAGATTTATGGGTTTCTAGTGGAGAAATCGCATTTCAATCGGGTAATATGGATTTGGCTGAAAAAAGATATCAGCAAGCACTCCTACTTGATAAGACGAATTATGATGCTTGGGTAGGAGTAGGTGAAGTAGGTTTTGCCCGAAAGAATTTTGTCGATTCAGAAAAAGCATTTAAACAAGCTTTACTCGTTAGCCCAGGCAAAAGTAGTGCAATCTATGGGCTACTTGGCATCTACAAACGTCAATCATTACAAAAGGCATTAAATTACCTAAATAGTTTACCCGAAGATCTAAAATTAAAATTTAAAGACGCAATGCTCAGTTTGGAGAGTTCTTCGTTCCAAGAACAAGCAGAACAACTTGAAAAAACAAACAAATGGATAAAAGCAATAGAGAGGTACACCCAAGCACTAAAAATTGCTCCAGATGATGTTTGGTTAACTTATCATTTAGCCTTAGCGTTGAACCATATAGGTCAATCCAAAAAAGCAGATGAGTTGTTTCAACGATTGATAGCAAAACAAAAAATGAATCCGGTTCAAGTATATGCTTATGCACTTTATTTATCGAGCACTGATCAGTTGCAAAAAGCATTGGCTCATCTTCATACCATTCCACAAAAACAATGGAATGTAGGCATGCATCAGTTGGCAGAACGGATATCTACTGAATTGATTTTACAACATGCACAGCAGTTGCGAGATAGCGGCAATATACAAGGTGCAGAAGCTTATTTAATGAGTCAAAAGCAAATCACTCCCATTAAACTCACTTTAGCAGATTGGGCTTTATTGGATGGTAAATTTGTAAAAGCACTAGACTATTATCAAGATGTGAAAATTCATGAACCACTTAATGCTGATGCAAATCTCGGGGTTATAGAGTCACTAATCGCTCTAGGAAAAAAGAGTGAAGCACGCCAATTGCTAGAACATTTACGAGAAATGGAATTAAGGTTCAATCCCAACATGCAAAGAAAAATAGCAAATGCTTGGAATGCTGTAGGGGAGCCTCAAAAAGCATTAGCTATGTTTAACCAAATCAAAAAAGAAAGCATTCATGCGGCACCCAGCCAAGATAGTGCGCTGATCATGCGTGATGCAGCCCGCTTGGAAACACAACTTAGAATACCAAAATTAGCACAAGAAGATTACAAAAGATCCATGCTCCAAAGCAAGATAACATCAATATGGCCTGCCAGCAACGACTATTATACTTGGCTGACCCGTAATCATGTAGAGGATGATTGGCTAAAACGCAGCATCCGTTCTGAGTCAGCCCTACTTTATCAGCAGCAAGAAACACGCATTACTGTAGACGAAGATTATTGGCGATTGGCAGGTACAGCTGGGACCTCCGAATTGCGTGCCGAAGATACCATAGCTCAAGCAGATTGGGGTTATGCCAACGGTCGTGCATTTTTAAGAGCTGATAGAGTCAATTTAAGTGCAGGAAGTTTTACTACAGTCAATGGAGTTTATTTTGATGATTTTGGCACTTGTGCGATTAATGGATGCACTACTGGCATCGCACAACGAGCTAAGGGTATTGGCTGGGACGGAGGATGGCAAAATCCAACTTGGGGATTTGATATTGGCGAAACACCTATAGGATTTCCTGTGGGAAATTGGATTGGGGGTATCAATTATAGCGGTGAAATACGACATATTGGCTGGACGATTACGGCATCACAACGCCCAATGACTAACACGCTACTTTCTTTTGCAGGAGCAGTTGATCCAAATACAGGAATTGCATGGGGCGGGGTTGTTGCTACGGGACTTACTTTATCGCTCAGTTATGATCGGGGCGAAGCAAATGGTTTCTGGGCAAATATCATTGGTAGTGAATTAACTGGGAAAAATGTTGAGTCTAATACCCGTATTCTTTTATTGGATGGTTATTATTATAAAATAATCAATGAAGATAATCGCCGTTTTATCATCGGACTTACAAATATGGTCTGGCACTATGATAAGAATCTATACGGCTTTAATATTGGACAAGGCGGATATTATAGCCCTGACTTTTTTTTATCATTTACAGTCCCAATTAATTATCGACGACGAGTCGCAAACTGGTCTTATGAGTTAGGAGGCACAGTAACCTGGTCACGTGCGGTAACCCAAGATCTTGTTTCATATCCACTACCCAACCTTATTCCAAATTTTGACACTACACAAAACTCCATTCAAACTGGTGGGCCTAGCGTAGGTTACGGTTACTCATACCACGCATTAATAGAACGTCGGCTAGGTTCGCATTTTATTATAGGGGGACTGGTAGATATCCAACAATCAACAGATTATACGCCTAGCCATCTCTCTCTCTTTCTTCGTTACTCATTCGAAGGTTGGCAAGGTGACATGGACATGCCTATTGTCCCACTAATACCCTACTCCAACTTTAGATGATATACCTTTAATTGTTAGCTGGTGAAATGTTACTCGGGTTTTAAAAATGAAGAAACCGCTCAATCCCAGGTTACGTTGCGTTTCACCCTGCTCCTCATTTGAATAGGTTAATTAGTAATTGCTAAGGATAAGGTACCCAGTTACTTTCACCTTTCAATAAAATATAAAATTTATCTTGATATTTCATCACAGTTACGCCTTGATTGGATGAAACAAAGGGGGTCTTTGGCAAGTTTTGTGTTAATGTTTCTAAACTTACATAATCCTGATTAAAGATTTTTCCATCAATCAAACGAGCAATTAATTCTGAAACAGCCAAATAACTGCTTGGATCATTTATTTGGATTTGTGCAGGCTTTGCTTTCATCCCAATAAATTTAATACCTACAGGAACATGAGTAACACTCGGGCCAGGAATATCACGTAAACCTGGCATTTGTAATTTATCACCAACAAGATTATCTCCTTGATCCGGGATAAAAACTACCATCACTTTATGACCTGACTTTTCTAATGCAGTGAAAAAATTCATCGTTTGATCTAAAAATCTTTTTGCTCGCGGTTCATAAGGTGCCGGTTTATTTTCTCCAACAAAAGTATTACCATCATGGAGTGAGATATCATTAAAATAGGTAGCATTCCGTTTCATACCTGAGAGATTTCGTTGCTTAATCCATCGCTCCTGTAATTTACTATCATCTGAAAGCAGTTTTCCATCAAATGAAAGCACATCAGGGGGTATACCTGCTCGTGACATTAAAGGTACATTAGCTAAGCCACCATATTCTTGTATCTGTTTAAGAAAATTATCAAATAAACCATCATGGTCAAGCACCATCTCCAGAGAAAAACCAAGTTTAGCCAGGTTATCTAAAATATAACAATCTTGAGCAACTGGTTTATAAAGATCCGCATGTGGCGTCTGGCCGCAGCTTGCACGTAATAAACGTATTGCTGCAGGACCGCTATACGATGAAACCGAATTAAAATCATTAAACATAATATCAAATTTACCCCATATAGGATGATCTCTTAAATGCACGGCCTCTATATCTGCCCAAGCCAACGAACAGATCTGAATAAAAATTATGTCAAAAGTCTGTGCATCAGTAGCAAGAGAACTGGGGAAAGAGGTACGTAATTTTTTTTGCTGCTCATAAAATTGATTCAAGTACGCATTAAGATTTTCATTGGTAGGTGGCAAATTACTGCTGAGCTCTGTTCCACTCGTCTTAACTTCAGTCTCAGCTAGAACGTTATTTGTAACGCTCTTGGTTTGAACTGGCGAAAGGTTAATGGTTGGGGCGGTCAGTGTGAGAATGTTTAGCCAAGTTAAGGCAATTACAGTAAACGAAGTAATTCGAATCCACTGAGAAAGAAACAGGTAGGCGACTAAGAGTACAAAAGCCATTCCCACCAGTTCCCAATTAATAATTCGATTTAATAAGTCAATAAGGTAGCTGAAGTTGAAAGCCAAAAGATTTGTCCACTGACTCGCAATTGTACTGAAACCAGGTAGCCAGGTATCATTGTAAAATACCGCTAGACCTATTGGAATAGCTATCCAATTACGACAACGATGGAGTAGTCTTGAAGGTAATGGAAACAACAAAAACGCCAAAAAAACCAGATTATTAAAAGGATGAAAATTTAGATATCCAGCCCATAAAAGAGCAAATTTCAATAAAAAATAATAGTTCCAACCATCTATATCACGCCACTTGGAATGGATTTCTTGTTGTAGCTGTACTGTTTCCATCATTTCTATTTTTAATCCATAATAATCGATAAATTAATTTATCTATCTAACCTTATCAACAGTATTTTACAAAAGATATGACAGAACCGACAGGATAGGCGTTTTTAACTTTTTTTAGTTTAACAGGATGTGCAATATATTCAATGTAAAATAGTAATTTTTCATTTGCTCTTTCTCAATCTATTCTTGACAGACACCCCTTCATCTTGGTACTTTTTGGATAAAATTTAAAATATAAGTCAATATGCTCAAGTTTAATACCATTTCTATCATTGGTGCAGGTCATTTAGGAAGTGCTTTAGCACGTGGTCTCATTAAAAGTGGATATCCTGCAAGTTCAATAACATTCAGTAATCGCGATCCCAGTAAATCAGAACGTTTAGTTAAGGAACTGGGCGTGCAGTCAGCAAAAACCAACATTGAAGCGGCTCAAAACGCGGAGATCCTTATTTTTGCTGTAAAACCTCAATATATGCAGGAAGTATGTCAGGAAATTGCGCCAGCCATGCAATCAAGAGAACCTATGATTATTTCTTTGGCAGGTGTAATAGACATTGATAATATAACTCGTTGGCTCAACAAGAAAAATCTGGGGGTTATTCGTGTAATGACCAATACTCCAACTGAATTTTGTAAGGGAACCTCTGCTTTATTTGCTAACTCCTTCACAACATCTGAAAAAAAACAATTAATTGAAACTCTTTTTAATGAAGTAGGATACACTTTTTGGGTAGAGCAAGAATCCATGCTTGACACACTTACAGCCCCGATTGGTTGTGCTCCGGCTTATGTCTTTCTATTTCTCGAAGCGTTGCAAAAGGCGGCCATGAGTAGAGGTATCCCAGAAGAGCTCTCAGAAAAAATCGCCCTGGAATCTGTGTTTGGTGCAGCAGAACTTGCTAAAAAGTCTGGGCGCTCTTTTGCCCAATTACGAGCAGGTGTAAGTACTCCTCATGGTGTAACAGCCCACTCCTTAGAGAAACTGTCTTTTACTGATTTTTTTGATCTCTTTAAACAAATCTATGAAGCAGCAGAAGAACGTATTGAACAAATAACCCAAACATTGAATATTCGAGAGTAAGATTGTAGCACTGTATAACTCGCAAATTTTTAGTCGCCGTAACCCGGGTTACCCCGTACTTCAACCAGGCTACAATTCGTAACCGTTTAGGGAGTATGCTTGGATCTTGGGAAACGGTTGGATTTTCGAGGAAGAAGTGCCAAATACAGCCGTTCAGTGAGTAGGGCGTAAACACTTATTACAGTTCTAATGATTTTTTATGTTCAGCCCTAGGTAACTTATCCAAGACTCGATACAGGCCTAACCCAAGGATTTAATTTAGTTATAGCTGTTGGTAACTTACCTATGCTACGTTGTGCTTCAGCCCTGTTTTTATATTCCCCCACCGTCAGCACATACCAAACACCTTTAGCATTGGTAAAATGTCTTATTTTAGCATTTTCGGCAAGTAACTTATTATTCTGCTGAAAACGTTCTATATCTTTTTTATTATGGCTCGCAGCGACTTGTATGGTATACAAGTTGATAGTTGTATTATTACTTGAAGATTGATCTTTCTTATCTTTATTCTGTTTTGTTGCTGGAATTTCAACTAATTTTGATTCACGCTTGAGATCTGACTCTGGGTTTTCACGTTGAAACTCAGACTCAGGAATTCTGGCCTCTTGTTTTGCAAGGCTCTGCATTTGCAATTTAGGAATCACAACGACCTTATCAATAATTGCTACAGGAGGATCATTGAGCATCTCATCGTTAATATCATCTAAAATCTGTTTTTTGGGTAAGGAAGAGTATACTAACTGTCGCGTTGAAGAATCTTGCCAAGAAGCAATTTGGCTCTCAAGTACTTCAGGTTGTGCCTGTTGTTTTATTGCTAGATCTCTTACATTTCTATTTTGGTTAGAACCAGTTATTGAATGATAAAATGATGAAAGATCATAGTTTTGAGCAAAATAAAATCCCACAAGCCCCGCAATAAATGCCACACTCGCAGCAAGGCTTGCTTTTTTAACCAGTTTTAAGGGTTCTTTTTTCTTTTGGGTGGCGCACTTAAATACAAATGCCTCTAGATTGCTGTTAATCTTTGCTAGATTCCCTTTTGTTAATTGATAAAACTGCTTAAACTGTGTATCAGTTAATGGTTTACTGATCAAATGTGTAGCCATAGCACGTTGTAATACATAAGTCCTTGTTTCGCTTTCATTCAATGAGCCCAATTCAATAGTGTGGACTAAATTCTCAAAAAAAGAAGCGACTAAATTATTAAGCGTTGCAACGATTGAATAGTCAGATATTAAACAAAGATGGAAAAAACTGAAATTCTCCTGGCTCTTTATTGCTAGCATTGCTTCCTTGATAAAAGACTCTGGCAAATGTTGCGCATCATCAATCAGTATCAACACATGTGCTTTACGTTCGTTTATTTGTGCCACTAAAGAACTAATATCAGTATGTTCATCGCAATTAAGATGCAGCTGAGTTGCAATATCCTCAATGATGTTTTCTCGATTGCAAGGAGGCTTCACGGTAATAAAAATTGATTTGATCTGTTGATCTAAGTTGCCTTGCAACAAAGTACCAAAAGAAGATTTACCTCCTTCTTTTTCAGATAAAACCGTAACGAGCACGTTATTAAAAAGAATCAAATGGTTAATGAAATCAATCTTAGCGAGCCAAGATCCTGGTTTAAATAATACTCTTGGTTGAATAACAGCCGCTAAATCAGACTGAATCATTCCCTCTTTCATTTTTATTCTCCTCTTACAGCTGCAACAAGTGCATTACCCAAACAATCTTCTGTTACTTCAGAGTCGAGATAACAATCACCAGGCTTTCTAATCAGCACAAAGCGTAAACGGTTATTTTTAATTTTTTTATCCGATTGCATCAACTCTTTGAGTTTTTCTAAATTGATATTTCGTGGAATTTTATGTGGTAGACCTGCCAGTTGCAGAATTTGCTCTACTTGTTCGACCAATTGTTCATCAACTAAATGCATTTTATACGACAGAACTGCTGCACAATATAAGCCAATTGCTACTGCTTCACCATGTAACCATTGTTGATAATGGGTATAAGTTTCCAGTGCATGAGCAAAAGTATGGCCAAGATTCAATAAGGCTCGTTGCCCAGTTTCCTTTTCATCCGTTACAACAAATTGAGCTTTAATACGGCAGCACTCAGCTATTAATTGAGGTAACTGCGGGTTCTTGGTAGTTAATCCCTGTCGGAGCGCTTCACTAAGCAGTTTGAAAAATTCATCGCCAGCAAGCAGAGCATATTTTATCATTTCCGCCAAACCAGCACGAAACTCTCTTTCAGGAAGAGTGTTTAATGTATTTAAATCAATAACTACTGCTTGTGGTTGGTAAAAACTGCCAATCATATTTTTACCCAAAGCATGATTAATTCCTGTTTTTCCACCCACGGAAGCATCAATTTGCGATAATAAAGTTGTAGGAATTTGTATCAGCTTTACTCCACGCTGATATGTTGATGCTGCAAATCCAGTCATATCACCAATTACTCCTCCACCTAAGGCTATAAGAGTCGTATCCCTATGGTGTTTTTTCTGGATTAATGCATCATAAATAGCGAAAAGACTTTGTTGATTTTTATATTGTTCACCATCTTCTAAAATCAACACGTCACACTGAGCTTTGGTAAAAGCGGACTGCACGTAGTGCAAATAAAAAGGAGCTATTGTTTGGTTGGTAACAATTAAAATTTGCGAAGAAGTTACAAGAGTTTGCAAAAAATCCGGATTTTGCAAACCATTGCGACAAATAACAATAGGATATTGATGTTCCGTTAAAGAAACATCAACCCGATCATAAATCTCAAAGTTCGCCATAAATATATTTTATTATATTGTTTGCAACAGCCTTGACTGTTAATTTATCTGTTTCAAAACTAACATCAGCTAACTCATTGTAGAATGGCTCTCGCTCATCTCTCAATAATTCCAATCTTCCTTCAAGATCTGTTGTTTGTAGCAAAGGACGCTTGGTATCTCGCTTAGTTCTTTCAAATTGTTGTTGCAATGAGGTTTTAAGATAGATTACGGTGCCACGTCCTGCTAATGCATTTCTGTTTTCAGGAGTAATTACAACACCACCACCCGTTGCCAAAACAATATTGGTTTTTTGAGTTAATTCTTCTATAACTTTTTGTTCGCGACGTCTAAAGCCCTCTTCTCCTTCAATATCAAAAATCCAAGATATATCGGCGCCAGCACGCTCTTCAATAACTTCATCCGAATCAAAAAATTCTAATTTGAGCTCCTTTGCCAAAGCACGACCTATAGTGCTTTTACCTGCACCCATGGGTCCGATGAGAAAAATATTTCGTACTTTAACTATGCTCATTTTTTATCACATACCTCTTTAACTGAAATGTCATTAATTAAAGATCGAGTCCGAAATAACTTCCCATTTTAGCATTGGACTAAAATATGATTCAGTAGCCAAAAGTGGGGGATATTTGGGGCTCAACCCTAACTGTATTTTTCGCAGTTAGAAATTCCCGCCCATTATTCTACAACAAATGAGCATATTTTATAACTATTTACTCTTATTCATTTATATTATATCACTTCATTAATAAAAAAATGCCCTGTTAAAAGCAAATTATAAATAAAACAAACCTTAATTGCTGAATTCATAGCAATTTCTCTAGGGTCTGTTGGCATTTCATTTAATTCCACCTAGTTTCTGCGGCTTATGCACGGGCTCTATACGGAGACACACTAAAATCTACCTATTTTCAATGCCGCCTTTACTGGATTTCGCGCATAAAGTGCAGTGCGTAGATAAATGAAGCAATTGTCAACAGCCCCTAATCACTTAATAAATTTTATTTTTCATCAAATCGAACTGCTTTTCTCCCCTCAATTGCCGTAATTGATAATGAATTTGTTATTATTTTGGGGGTTATAAAAATAAGTAACTCATCATTTTGAATACCAATTTGCGTGTTTTTGAATAAATTTCCAACTACCGGCAACTGACCAAAAAATGGTACCCTCGTAATGGTCTTACTCTTATCTTGCTGATAAATCCCACCAAGCACTATGGTTTGTCCATTACTGACCAGAACATTCGTCTGAATTTCTTTAGTTGCAATTGCTGGCACCCCATTAAATGTCAGGTTGGGCAATGCCCTATCCTGATTAATCTTCAACTCCATAAGTATCTTGTTGTCCGGGGTAATTTGTGGTGTTACCTTTAGGCTTAATACAGCCTTTTTAAAGGCCACTGCCGTAGCACCACTTGAAGTCGCTTCTTGATAAGGAATTTCCTGTCCTGAATCAATTACAGCAGGCTGTTGATTTGCTGTAATGAGCCTTGGACTGGATATCAATTCAGCTAGTCCCTCACTTTCCAAAGCGGAAAGTTCAAGATCAAGCAGAATATTATCGCCAAGCTGTGCTAATGCAATACCTACAGAAGCTGGGGTAGCACCGGTTATTGGGGCAGCGACTAAATCCAGGTTTAATCTGTCTGTAAAGGGTTTGACATTTGCAGGAGCGACGCCCTGCGCTAATTGATTTGCCCCTTCTAGAGTACCACTGAGATGGGTTGGTTTAGATACCCCCCAACGAATTCCAAGGTCCTGAGCAAAATCTTTCGTTACTTCGACGATACGAGCCTCAATAAGCACTTGTTTGACAGGTATATCTAACTGCTTAATCAAATCTCTAACTTCATCAATTTTAGAACCAATATCTTGAATCCAGATGGTATTTGTACGTGTATCGACACTCACGGTACCCTTCTCAGATAAAAGAGAATTTTGTTTGTCTTTAATCAAAACGGCAAGATCGGTTGCTTTAGCATAATTAATTTGTATTAGCTCAGAACGTACAGGCTCAATTTTTCGGATGTTTTGTTGGGCCTTGAGTTGTTCTGCCTCCATTTTCTCAAAAACCCCTTTTTTATCAATCAGAATTACATTACCTGTTTGCCGCTTTTCTAAACCTTGGGTAGTTAAAATAATATCCAATGCTTGATCCCATGGAACATTATTCAATCTCAGAGTAATATCACCTTGAACCTGATCACTCACTACGATATTAATTCCTGTAAAATCAGCCAGCAACTGTAATACGGCTCGTATGCTGATGCTTTGGAAATTTAAGGAAAGTCTTCTCCCAGAGAACACTTTCTTTTTCAATTTGCCCTGTTGCACCTCTTCTGGAGTTAAAGGAATTACATCAATCATAAATTGTTTATTAACCTGATATACAGATTGGCCAAAGCCCCCTTTATTGAATAAAGTCATATGTGCATTTTTACCAACTTGCTGAAAAGTAACTATTTGTACAGGGCTGTGGAAATCTGAAACATCGAATCTCTTTCTTAAGTTCGGAGGAACTTTAGTATTTAAAAATTTAACTAGAATTTCTTTACCATGCTCTTCAACCTGGGTCGGAACACTCGTGCTGGAAACATTGACTATGGCCCGACCGCCCTGCCGTTCAATTCCTCGAAAATCAAAATGATTAATCACATAATTTGTCTTGGCTGGGCGATGAGTAATTATAAGTTCTTGGGGCGGTTGGAATAACTCATTGCTTTTGCCATTCAAAATAAGAGTATAAACTTTCCCAGAAATTGTACCTGAAAAAGGCACTGAATAATTTAACTCCAATACAGCCCGAACACGCGAACCCACCGCAACAACAGAGTACTTATTAAGCGATCCCAATTTAATTTCTTTTGCTCTCTGTTGGGGAGCTATCTGCAGATTCGAGTCAATAAAATCAAGAACAATACGTGCCGGGCTTTGGGTGACAAAACTTGCAGGCTCTTGCTTTATCGGCTGGGTAAACTCGAAATCCATACGCAACTTTTCCTCCGGTAAAGGAATTACCCCACTTTCCTGAAGATTGTGTTGTTTCTATTAATTGAATTGAATTATTCTTAATTGAAACAATACGACCATAATTTTGTCCCATATAATTACCTATTCGGACATGAGTAATATTCTTGTCAGGTAATTTAATCAATGCCCATGTTTCGTTTCCTTGCGTTAAAGTACCTACAAATTTTAATGCGTCTAAAGGATATGCCTCCAAAGGTTCCTTTGGCCTATTTTTATCTGGAGCATTAACATCAACTTCCGTCCTTTTTTGAGCCGTAGGCTTAAATGGATTTCGCCTGTTACTATTATCAGGAAATTTAAAAGTAGGTAAAGGTGTAAATGAAGGGATTGGTTCAATATCTCGTGTTTTTCTAAATTTTACTTCATGGATGTATCGCACCAAATCATCATTACTACTGGAACAAGCAACCAATAGTAAAGATAATGAACAGATAGAACTAATCCCTAGTTTTCGTCTCATCATTGTGTGCGATATCGATATATTTTGGCAGTGATGCTCATTATCAACTCATCCCCCGAAACTGCTTTATCATCTTTGGAAGACACCCTTTCAATACTAAAGTCATGTAACGTTACAATACGATCCATTTCGGCTACACGACTAATAAACATAGCCAATTGAAAATAAGTTCCTACTACTGAAATTTTTATAGGTAACTCAATATAAAAATCGTGCATTACCTCAGGCTGTGGCGCAAATAACTCAAATCTTAAACCTGATGCGACTCCTGTTTTGGAAATTGTTTCCAACAAGCCAGGCATCTGATTTTTTTCTGGGAGCTGTTTAAGCATTTCGGCAAATCGCCCCATCATAATCTGCAATTGTTGGCGATAAGCTGGCAAATTAATTAATTGGCGTTGCTTCCTTTCAAAATCAGCCTTCAAAGTGACCTCTTGAGCTTGTAATTGATCAAACTGAGTAAAATTATCTTTTATGATCAACCAATACCCTAGAGCAACAATCAAAATACTAACACCAACAAGAACACAGCTCTTCACTACTAATGGCCATTGTCCCACATTTTCCAGAGTTAATTCATTCAGGTTAATACTGTTCATAGTTTTAACCCAATCTGGAATTGAGGAGCAAGCACAAAAGTTAACTTAAACTCATTCTCTGCTGACTCCTTTATAGCTTTTTCTTTATCTGTATCTTCTCTTTTGATTTCACTTAGAACAGGATCATGAATCCATTCATTATTTTCAATGTTTTTCATTAATATGGAAACAAAAGTATTTGATTCAGCATAACCAGTGACTGAAATAACATCTCTTTTTCCCTCTATCTGAGTAAAATAGATACCTGCCGGGATTACATGAATCAATTCATCAAATAAATGAACCATTAATGTTCGCGTAGACTGTAAATGCTGAACTATAGACATTCTGGAAATAAGCATTTCTCTAGTTTTTTGTAAATTTTTTATTTCGCTTATTTGCGCATCCATTTCATTAATTTCTTTCTGAAGCATTTGATTCCGTATAATTTGATTGCTTACCAAACCCGTGGCATAAGAATTAATTAAAAATACAATAAACGCAGCGAATACGATGCACAAAAGCAGCATGGTCATAAACAGCTTTTTCTCCTGATCACGCTTGAGTTCTCGCCAAGGAAGAAGATTAATTTGCGTCATATGGTCTCACTTAATTTCCCTTAGAGCCAAACCACAAACTACCATAAGCCCTGGTGCATCATTATTTATAGAATCTAAATGTACCATTTTACCTGGAGTCATGTGTGCAAATGGATTGGCGATCGTGGTGCTCATCCCCAAACGCTCTTGAACCAAAGCCACTAAACCTGGTAAATTAGCTAATCCTCCAGCTAATAAAACATGATCTACATCTCCATCCTGACTTGTGGAATAAAAAAACTGCAAGGTACGTTTGATTTGCAACAAAATGTCTTCTTTAAAAGGTTCTAACACTTCCTTTTCATAATCCGCAGGTAACTCTCCATTATCCTTAGCCAACGCAGCTTGCTCCGAGGTCATTTTGTAGTGTTCGGCAATCGAGTCTATTAATTGTTTTCCTCCAAATTTTTCTTCTCTTGAGTAAACTAATTTCATTCCTTGTAATACAAATAAATGGGTGTAGATTGCACCAATATCAATGATGGCAATTGTTTTATCTTGTCCAGATGCAGGTAAATCTTTAGCAATTTGTTGCGCTGCTCGTTCCACGGCATAAGATTCTACGTCGATCACTACAGCATCCAAACCTGAATGAACTGCAATATCAACACGTTGATTCACATTTTCTGCTCTTGAGGCAACAATAAGCACGTCGAGCATATTCTGGTTTTTTTCGGAAGGACCTAAAATTTCAAAGTCAAGGTTGATTTCATCAATTGGATAAGGAATATATTTATCTGCCTCTGTAACAATCAATTCTTCCATCTCTGCGTCATTTAAACCCTCATTGATTTGTATTACTTTACTGATTATTGAGGAATCAGGCACAGCTAGAACGGCTTGTTTACATGAGGTATGTAAGCGGTCAATTATTTTCTTGATACACTGGGAGACTGCATCAATATCTTTAATGGTGTTTCCATCCATTGCATTTGCAGGCAATACTTCTCGACCATAGTTTTCAATAATAAGTTCATAGCCTTGACCTGAAAGCTCCAAGATTTTAACTGCTGTTGATGTAATGTCTATTCCGAGAATTGAACGATGCTTGGGCTGAAACAATTTGAGCATGTCTCTTATTCCCTTGAGTCTTCCATGCATTCAAAAAATACTCCTCTAAGATCATATGTTGATGTTAACGTAACCTATTAAAAAATTACAATGTTTTCTACCTAGTTAAACTTATTAAAATGATTACATGTTGTCATTTTCGCCATTCAGTTAAAACAACTTGCACTACTCAAAAACATTTAATATAGTGAAAGACCAACTTGTAAGGGGATTTCGCATTTATGCTTTGAAAAGGAGATTTTCATGACTAGGTTAGAAGAGTTAATTTATGCATTGGCAACCGTTATAGTTCGTTATCATGACAGCCAAGACAATATCGAGGCTAAAGATAAACTAGTTACTGCAGTTGACCCTATAATACACAGAAAAAAATCTCATGATCGTGCAGTAGAAATAATTCAAAACGAAAATTTTGTTCCGTACCTAGAAGGAAGGATCGCTGCGTGTACAAAGGGTTATCATGGTCGAGAAGAATTCCTTTTTTTCCTTTTAAATAAGATCTCTTTTCTAAAGGAACAACTCGATATTAAAACTCCGTTCAAGGAACACGAATTAAAAGTATTTCAAGAACAATTAACTCAATTATTCATTGATTTTAGAAAGTTATTAAACATAAAAAAAGGGTTTAAGCATCCAGTAATGCTCCAAGATTCTAAAGTTAAAGAGTTATCTGGTTTATTGAATGATCGATATATAGGAAGTAAATACTGTAACTCAGGTCAACTACTGATTGATGAAGTTCTTTTTGTACTTCATATGACGCCCGAAGATTCTAATGAAGAACTCAAAGATATTGCAGCAAACATCTGTTCAGAACAACAAACTCTTCTCGAGTTGCAAAGCGAAAAAGTGAACAAATCAGCTAAAGAATCAGACAAAGAATCTGAAAAAATAGAGTTAGAACAACTAAAATTGTTAGTGAAGACACAAAAATCTGAGTTTGAAACCCGGATAGAGGCGTTAAATGAAAAAAATAAAGAACAGCTTACGACTATTGATGCATTAGCTAGTGAACTGGAAAAAAGAAAAGCGGAATTACAAAAACTACAGTCAGAGCTCGAGAACATCAAAAGACAAAGCGAAGGCGAAGCACCCTTCAGACGTTTCTCAGCATACCCTCCCATTTTTGGTCTTGCTGGAATACCCGCATTACAAAGACATGGAGGAATTAATTCTCGATTTTTTTCACCATCAATCCAAAATCTGCCTTCCTCATCTCAAATTGGATCAACAATAGAGGAGCTTGATGATAATGTTTCAAAGGTGACAATGGAGTAAAGCATCGATATATTTAGGCAACTCCCTATGTTTCATTGGATTTTTACTACAAAATTCAATGAAACATTAGAAACCAGTGTAAAATTACCCTCTTTTTTGCACAAAACTCGCAATCTTATAGAGAATCACTGTATAATATCCCCCAAATTTCATTAAAATCACATGACTCTATGAAAATGGCATACTTCTGGCGTAAAGGTCTATGGGCGCTGATGAGCCTGTCTTTTGTTTTAATTGTAGCAGGCTGTCTGTTGTACCTCTATCTTGAAAGTCAACTTCCCAATGTAGATTCGTTGAAAACAGTACAATTACAAGTACCGTTACAAATTTTCAGTAAGGAAGGTCTGCTAATTCAGGAATATGGCGAGAAAAAACGAATCCCAGTTACTTACGATGAAATACCACCTATGTTGATCAATGCTTTGATTGCCACTGAAGATCAACGTTTTTTTGAACACCCTGGTGTGGATGTTCTAGGTCTTGGCCGTGCGGCAGTTCGTATGGTGAAAACGGGTACAAAATCTCAAGGTGGCAGTACCATTACCATGCAGGTTGCGCGTAATTTTTTCTTAAGCCGTAAAAAAACCTTTTTGCGCAAATTTAATGAAATTATGCTGGCCATAAAAATAGACCGAGAGTTGAGCAAGGAAAAAATTCTCGAACTATATCTTAACAGGATCTATTTAGGTAATCGTGCTTATGGCGTTGGCGCAGCAGCAATGGTTTATTTTGGAAAGCCGCTCAAAGAATTAAATCTAGCAGAACTAGCAATGATTGCAGGGCTTCCGCAAGCCCCTTCAACACAAAACCCCATCGCAAATCCACTTGCTGCGAAAAAACGTCGAGATCACGTCTTAGAACGCTTGCTTGAAGAACATTATATCAACGAAGAACAGTATCAAAATGCCATAAATCAACCAATTACTGCTAAGTATCATGGCAGTCCTATTGACGTAAAAGCTCCTTACGTTGCTGAAATGATTCGTCAATCTTTATACGACAATTTCGGCCCTGATGCTTACACTAAAGGCTACAAAGTTTATACGACTATTGATGGGAAATTACAAAACACAGCCAATGATGTCGTCGAAAAAAATTTGATAGCCTATGACCATCGGCATGGTTATCGAGGACCTGTTGCCACTATTGGTGAGAATGACAGCAAATCCTTAAACTCAATTCAAAAAATTCTAGAAAAATATCCAGAACTGAATCATCTTACGCCAGCAGTCGTTACCGAAGTCGGTGATAAAGAGGCAACAGCCACCTTACAAAGTGGGCGCGCTATTATTATTCCTTGGGCCGGTTTATCTTGGGCTAGACCAGCACTTAAAAATGGCTGGGTTGGAAAATCGCCATCTAAAGCCATGCAAGTTGTTGCTGTGGGAGATATTATTTATGTTCATTCAACAAAGGAGCATTGGGAGTTAGCACAAATTCCTGAAGCTGAGTCAGCAATGGTAGCACTCGATCCTAAAAATGGTGCTATAGAGGTCCTGGTTGGAGGGTTCAACTTCCAAAAAAGTAAATTTAACCGTGCAACTCAATCAAGTAGACAACCTGGATCCAGTTTTAAACCTTTTGTCTATGCCGCAGCATTAAATAATGGTTATACCTTAGCAACATTAATTAATGATGCACCTATTGTCGTTGATGATCCAAGCCAACCGAACTTATGGCGTCCTCATAATGTGAATCTTAAATTCAATGGACCAACACGTTTAAAACAAGCTCTGGTTCAATCAAAAAATCTCGTGTCCATACGTATCCTTGATGATATCGGTATTAATTACACGATTGATTTCCTGGCTCGTTTTGGATTTAATAAGAAAACTCTTCCTAGAGGCTTATCTTTGGCTTTAGGTAGTTTGTCAGTCAGTCCTATGGATCTTACTGCTGCTTATGCAGTGTTCGCTAATGGCGGTTATAAAATTGAACCTTATCTCATCGACCACATTACTGATAAAGATGGTAAAATTTTATTACAAGCCAAACCAACTGTTGTTTGTAACAATTGTGACGGCAATGTAGATCATTCAACGTTGGCACCACGAGTTATTCCTGAAGATATTAACTTTTTAATGTATACCGCTTTAAAAGATGTAATTCAGCATGGCACTGCCCGCGCAGCCAGAGTGCTTAATCGTCAGGATATAGCAGGCAAAACCGGAACAACTAATGATCAAGTGGACGCATGGTTTGCTGGGTTTAACTCTGATCTCGTGGTAACAACCTGGGTTGGTTTTGATAATCCTAAATCCTTACACGAATATGCAGCAGGACTCGCCCTGCCCTTATGGATCGACTTTATGAAAGTTGCTTTGAAAGGAAAACCTGAAAGTGAAATAAAACAACCTGAGGATGTAGTCGCAGTTCGTATTGATCCACACAGCGGCTTATTAGCACATCCAAATCAGGCAAATGGTATTATCGAGTATTTTCGTAATAAGGAAGTTCCATCGGAAGAAGATCCAACACCTATCTATAATGCGAATAATGATCAGCAACCACTTCCAATGAGCGAAGATAGTCTATTTTAAAATCAATGCAGCCCGGGAGCAGCGAAGCGCCCCCGGGTATCCTAATAAAAACTCCCAAGTTACGGCACACGTCCTTCACTCAGACTACAAAACACTCAAGTGATGCTATTTCCATCTAATAATCGTGTCAGAACGCGCCTCTGTTAAAGCAATAATATTGCTCTGTTACGAGCCAATACCAACATCATCACTACAAAAAAAGTTCTCACTCTGTCAGGTTACATTCATAAAGTTTAAAAATTGTGACACTTAATATTCACTTAATATTAATACAATATGATATAACCATAGGCAGAGTGTTTTTTCATGAATCCCAAGCCCTATTTGAATAGATATTTGGTGCACAATCAGATAATCAAGAGGTCATTATGAAAACGAAATATGATTTTTTTTCCGATAAATCAGAGACAGTTAAACATAATTTTTGGAATACATTTCGTCAGGGGCCAAGCAGTAACGCAACCTTTCAACTGAGAACACTTGCTAAATTATCCAAAGTTGGTTTTGTAGGTACTTTAGTTGGATGCACAGTACTCTATGGATGGGATCAGTACGAGCAACATAAAACCCGGGTTATTTTTGACTCAACAAAACCCAAAGGACATGCCACTTTGGAAAGAGCAACTGCTCTCACTCCCAAGGACTTAGATACTTGGGACTATAGTAAGGAAAATAGCCTTGTCCAAAGATATGGTCAAGGAGCCATGGTAAAAATTGGAGGAGGAAAAAAGGAAGGATTTAGAGGCATAATCCCCTTCCCTGCATGGTTGACATGGTTACAACCGTCCGAGAAAGTTCGTTCCAAACCATTAGATGTATCTGATGTTTGCCATGTTGGTATTGTTATTGAACCTGTCGATGGTGATAAAGAAAGTCGTCCATTAATTATTGGACGCCAAAGTCCGATGGGCCCATTACCAACCCTAAAGTCAGCAATTGAAGCTGGATGGAAACAATATGTTAATCCAGCACCAGGATTGACAATTACTTCTGTGATGACAGAAAAATTAAAGACTACCATTGCAAATGAATCTCCACATATTGCTAAAGGAACTTCTTTTGATGCCACGGTAATTCATGATTTAGCAATCCCGATTGAATTTGTCGAACAGGCGATTAAGGCAGCCGAAGACGATTTGAACCCTGTAATGACATTTGCATGGGATAATTGTATAACAACAAAATCATACGTTTTATTAAAATTAGCACAAAGTGTTGATGAATGGGCTAAATCTGCAAAAGAAGATGCACCAACCAGGGAAAAGGCAGATAAATTTATTATTGGCTGCTATACAATAATCGGAGATGATATGCATAGAGGTTATGGAACGTTGAATAATCCCAAAATAGCTCATGAACTAGAAGAATTTGGCAAAGTAACAAAAAGAATTGGGCGCGATGAAGAAAATTTAAATGCTAAAAATAAGTCCGTTCCAACTCTTTAATGCGGATTCAAAGATTTAATTCTGGTTGTGTTCGTTTTAGAGACGATGCATTTCTCCTGAATTACGACCCAACATAATCCAGGAGAATGTTTACTCTGTTAATTGAGTATTATCGTCCAGCCAATGCTATAGCTGCAGGTGTATACTCATAACCTAAATCACGAGCAACTGCATCAAACGTAATCTTACCCTGATGAACGTTTAATCCATTGAGTAAATGCTTATCATTCAATAAAGCCAGCTTCACACCTTTAGTTACAATACTTAAAACAAAAGGTAATGTTGCATTATTCAAAGCAAACGTTGATGTTCTTGGCACCGCGCCGGGCATATTCGCAACGCAATAATGCACCACATTATCAACAACATATGTAGGCTCTTGATGTGTTGTGGGACGGCTTGTTTCAAAACATCCACCTTGGTCAATAGCCACATCAACTAATACTGAACCAGGGCGCATTGATTTAAGCATAGCTCGAGTGACTAATTTTGGAGCTGCTGCACCGGGGACTAATACTGCACCAATTACCAAATCAGCACTGGCAACATATCGCTCTATAGCATCAGCAGTGGAATAAATCGTATTGATCTTAGAACCAAATTGGAAATCCAATTCATTTAAACGTTGCAAAGAACGATCCAGAACAGTCACTCGTGCTTCCATACCCATAGCCATACGTACTGCATTGGTACCAACCACACCACCACCAATAACTACTACGTTTGCCGCAGCTACTCCAGGAACACCACCTAATAAAATACCACTACCACCTTGAGCCATTTCCAAGCAATGAGCACCTGCCTGAATAGACATACGTCCGGCAACTTGTGACATAGGAGCCAATAATGGCAAACCACCACCTTCCTCAGTTACTGTTTCATAAGCAATAGCAGTAACTCCAGACTCTTTCAGCATACGCGCTTGGTGAGGATCTGGGGCCAAATGCAAATAGGTAAATAAAGTTTGACCTTCACGAAGACGCTTGCACTCAATAGGTTGTGGCTCTTTTACTTTTACAATGAGTTCAGCTCTGGAAAACACTTCATCTGCGCTATCCACAACCTCAGCACCAGCATGTCGATAATCATCATCAGAAATACCGATTCCTAATCCAGCACCCTTCTCAACTATAACAGAGCTCCCTACTCTTATAATTTCCCCAATACTAGAAGGAACAAGACCCACGCGATTTTCTTGAGGTTTAATTTCTTTTGGAACACCTACTAACATACATTTTCCCCTCTAACGGTTTTTTAATTGTGCTATTAACTGCGGCACGAGCTCGAATAAATCACCAACCAAACCATAGTCAGCGATTTGAAAAATAGGGGCATCTTCATCCTTATTGATTGCAACAATAATCTTAGAGTCTTTCATCCCTGCCAAATGCTGTACAGCGCCAGAAATTCCCACAGCAATATAAAGCATTGGTGCAACTATCCTTCCGGTTTGCCCCACTTGATAATCATTAGGAACAAACCCTGCATCTACAGCAGCACGGGATGCTCCCACAGCAGCACCAAGCTCATCAGCTAATTCTTCGATCAACTGAAACTTCTCAGCACTTTGCAACCCTCTTCCACCAGAGACAACAATTTTGGCACTGCCTAAATCAGGTCGCTCAGACGTGCTTAACTCATGCTTAACAAATTGGCTTTCTTTGGCGATAAATTCTTTATCAATTTGTTCAACCAAACAACTTCCCTGACTTGCGGTTACTGGATTAAATGCTGTTGCTCTAATGGTTAAAACTTTTATGGAATCAAGAACGCGTACTGTTTCTATTGCATTACCTGCATATATTGGATGTTCAAAGGTATCTTTATCAATAATTTTACTAACATCAGAAACTTGAGCTACATCCAGTCGAGCTGCGATACGTGGAGCAATATTTTTACCAAAAGTGCTGGCAGATACGATTATGGCATTAAATGAATGCGCAAAGGAAAGAATCAAATCGCTTAATTGCTCTGCTAAAGCATGTTCATAACAAGGTTTATCAACGTACCAAACGGCATTTACTCCTGCAAGAGTTGCAGCCTGCTCTGCTACTGCCTTGCATTGATGTCCTACAATAAGTAAGGTCGGTTCTTTATCCAACTCCAATGCCGCAGCTAAAGCATTACGAGTAGATGGGTGTAATGTTTGATTATCATGTTCAACGAGTACTAAAGTGCTCATCACTCCCCCTTATCAAAGCACTTTGGCTTCATGCTGTAATTTATCCAATAATTCGGTCACTGAGTCAACTTTAACTCCACCACTACGAGTCGGTGGAGCAGTAACATTTAATACTTCAATATGTTTTTTAAGTGACAATCCCAGACTATCCAGTTTCCTAATATCCAACGGTTTCTTTTTGGCTTTCATAATATTGGGGAGGCTGGCGTATCGTGGCTCATTTAAGCGTAAATCGGTACTCACTACTGCGGGCAAATGCACACTTATTGTTTCAAGACCTCCGTCAATTTCACGAGTGACTTGCAGATGATCGCTTGTTGCTTCTATTTTAGAAGCATATGTAGCCTGTGGCCAATTTAATAGAGCAGCCAACATTTGTGGCGTTTGATTATTATCACCATCAATAGCTTGCTTACCCATCAATACTAAATCTGGTTTTTCATCATCAACAATCTTTTTTAATATTTTAGCGATATTAAGGCTTTCCAATGAGTCTTCAGTATGAACCAAAACGGCTCTATCAGCAC
The DNA here is from genome assembly GCF_003990155.1 of Legionella qingyii. NCBI lineage: Bacteria > Pseudomonadati > Pseudomonadota > Gammaproteobacteria > Legionellales > Legionellaceae > Legionella > Legionella qingyii. Next base: position 257,843 of record NZ_RZGX01000001.1, on the reverse strand, counting down.
CTAATGCCAAAGCATGCCGCAATGTTTCTTGCGAACTATCTCCGCCAATACTTACTGCAATCACTTCGGTAGCCCAATTATTTTCACGTAAGCGTAATGCTTCTTCTACAGCAATTTCATCAAAGGGATTCATTGCCATTTTAATATTTTGTGTTTCAACTCCGGAATGGTCCGATTTGACCCGAATTTTGACATAGGGGTCGATTACACGCTTCACTGCCACGAGAATTTTCATAATTCCTCACTGGATAATCAAAACAAATGCATCTTGCCAGAGATACCGTGCTAAATTCAAGGGGTTATTTTTATTTAACCGAATTCGATAACGATATCGTCATCAGATATAATGCATAAAATTTAGTATGAAACAAGATAACTAGTCGCAAAATTGCTTTTCTATCGCCAAAGAACTAAGTCATACCCAATAAAGAAAGTTGTATCTGAGAGTCTTCTTTTAGGAGATTAATTACACGTTCAGCCCGATCAACTGCTAAGGCGGTTTTTCCTCCCTCAGTATAAACACTGGGATTTTCTTTCACAATTTGCAACGCTTCATAGGTTTGAGCAATTTTCTCTTCAATCTTCAATTCATCGTCTTTATCTATAACACGCATTCTCAATAAAAATGCATCTAATGCGCGATATTTCCCGCCTCCTGCTCGCCAATTTCTAAAAAATTGCAGTTCTAATAATCCAAGGTACGATTCAATTGGCGCCGCAATCATTTTTAATTGGGGGGTTTTGAAGTTCTCACTAACACTTTGATTTTGACTTGCAAGAATTAATTCGCGGCATAAATTTTCATCGACCATTGATGCATCAAATTTCATTTCAGGAGAAGCACAAATTAATGGCGTTAAAAGAGAGGAGCCTATTTGCAGACTCATCTCATAGCATTGTCTGGATGCCCAAAAAGTCATTTCAAGTAAACGAACTAATAAAGTAGTAGTGGTTGTAGCAGAAACCATAGTAATTTTTTGCAAAGTAGTTCCAAGTTTTTGCAATTCTTGTGAGTTGGTAGACCCAATATACTGTCCACCTTTTAACAAAGCGAAATAAAGTGCATAAACAGCAAATAATTCTTCTACAAAAACAAAAGTACCAAAACTAATGAAAACCATTGGAAGAAATGAAATTAAAGCACGTATACCCTTCGGTTTTATTTTTCCGACTTCGTCAAAATATCCTGTTGACTGGTCAAGCAATCCTAGAAGGCTTGCATAAAAATTACGCTCGGTAAATGTTCTAGAAGTATTCCTTAAATGTTCTATCCACTTTTTAAGATCTTCCCGAGTAGTAATTTCATCAAATTTAATGGATTTAAAATCCTGGGGTGAGGTAAGTTTTCCGTAACAGAGGCTTAATGTTTTAAAACAAGCCCCGTCATTGCGAGCTTCAGATAAATTTTTCTCAATCCATTTGACTTCTGGGCTAAACCTTTCGATAAGGTCTGGATGAAAATTTAAAGACAATTTCTTATAATTTTTTTTAATTCTTGCTTTATCTGGACCGTCCTTAAGCAACAACTTATTAATTAATTTAATAAAATCAGCATCCAGGCGTAAAAGAGCTTCTTGATTCAATTCACTGTTATAACATTTTTTTTCTTCATCATAACTGGCATAGATACTAACCAGAGTTTTTAATTCAGTCTCTATAGTCATAACCTCTCCCTAGATTGGCTATCAGGATCGATACTGTTAAAACTCTGGTGGCCCTCCAGAGTCTTAGTTATCTTACAGTACAATCCATTTTATGGAACCAATTCTTCCGTTTAACATATTCAGTAAAAAAGCCAACAACCAACAGACTAATATAAAATGCACTCATCACATCACTTAAATAATGAAAGCATAACAAGATTCTTGATGCCGCAACTAACAGGGCAACAACAAGTAAAACATAAAAATAACGAGGAAAAAGAATTCCCAATCCTGCAGCCAAACTCATGACTGTTGTTGTATGCCCTGAAGGCAAAGACCAATAATTTGAACTCAATTTAAACCAATAAAATCCAAACTCATTACTTGCGAACAATAACTCAGGACGAGCACGACTCAAAGCAACTTTCAAAATCAAACACACCAAATTGGCTAAAAGCACACAACCAAGTAAATACCAAGATCGATTTTCGTAAACAGTATTAACTTGTATGTATCGGAAATACAATCCTGCAATAAAAAACAAAACAATATAAGCAATCCATTTGCCCAAGGCAGTCAATACACCCAAAAAGGGTAATTTGGCCTCAAGATTCAACTGATGAAAATAAATTGCCAACAACCGATCTAAAAAATAATAGGCTAAAATAACAAAAATTGCATAAAAAATAATAACCCAAGGTTTTTTCATAAAGTTAAACAACTTTTCAAATTGCGTCATAATTCAAATCCTTCTTTTTAGTTCTCACGTAAATACCAAGGGATTGTAATAACAATCATACGTGGATCTCTCTCTAAAAAAAGCAATGCACGTAATCCTGGCGCATGGATATTATGTAATAAGTACTCATACCATTTAGGTTCTACTAACTCAGGTATAATAAGGGCAATAAGTCTATTTTGCCTCTCTTTTCTTACTTTTCTCACAAAATTTAATAAAGGCTTATAAATGCGGCGATAAGGTGATTCAATAATTTCTAATTTAGGGATTCCTTTATCTGCCTTTTGGGCTGGCAATTCAATTTTTTCAGACCAAAGCTGCTTCAAGCGATCAACGTCTCCAGAGCCTGCATCAATAAAAACAGCTGTCACATCATCCGAAAGCAACATTCCAAATTGAATTGCTTTAATAAGATAGCAAGACATAATATAAGCGTATAAGGATGTAATGACGGAATTGCCGATACTATGGCACCAACACCTGCCGATATTCCGACCGTAACATTTAACAAATAATCCAATATTAATGAAATTGCTGCCCCCAAACCATAATTCCGCCCAAGATTATCACTGGCAACAATATATGACCCTCCTCCTTGTGGATAGGCTGCGGCTGTTTGTCTATAAGAAAAATATAAAGACACAAGAACAAGAACAACTAATAGAGAAATAGTAAAAAAATAATGTAATCCTATTATCCCCGCTGATAATAACACTGTGAGTGCAGCTTCGGGACCATAAGCTGTCGAAGATAATGAGTCTAATCCCAGTGCAGGAACTCCAGTTAATACTGATAATTCTTGCTTTTTCCTTGACTTTGAAGAAAGAGGTTTTCCCAAAATTTTATCTAATATTGGCATTTCCCTATAACCTAAAAATTTTTAATCATTGTAATCATTCAATGAATCTTAATAAAGTCATCTTACTACAAGTAATTAAAGAAGGTCTTATTCATAAAAGCATAAAGTCGAGCAAGTGATTTGTTTACATAAAAATCAAGAAGAATAACAATTCAAAATCCATTTATTAAGCAAGGAAATACATTAACTTGGATTTAACAAGATTTTCTAAAAAACTAATGCAAGTACTTGTTGTCATTACATTTGTAACCAAGGGGGCTATTAATAAAACCAAACAATTAAAATTCGGTTGTGGTGGCACATGACACAAAATCCAACATACTCGCAGGAACATCATGGTTTCGCTGCGTTTCACCCAAGCTACATAGTAACTTAAAAATATTCACCCTAACATTTGTATTTTTTAAGCAAAATTGTTGATGAACATATCTTCTTCAACAAGAAAATCACCCTGTGGCTGCTGTTTCGGTTTATCGGTAAAAAACTGTTGCTTTTTAGAATTTGAGTATGTAGACGTTAAAGTGTCTTCCCTAACTGATTCCACTAAACTTGGAGTATCTCTATATCCACCCAGACAATATCTCTGCCATTGACCATCCAACTCCATCTCAACAAAGCAATGATCTGAGTTAACAACAATAGAGACAGGAACTTCAGGATACAATTGTTGCATTTCCTCTTTAAAAGCAATAGCTCTTATACGACAACTTGCAACACTTAATTTTCTCGCTTCCTGAAGATATTCATTACCGTTATGTACCGTGACCCCAGTGGCATTACGTAGTTTTCCACGATCTTTACCAAACTTGAGGTATTTCATTAATAAGCGATGAATCTGTTGGTGCTCTGAAGAAAGTGCACTCAACGTATTAAAAACAGGATTTGCTCGATAATTCTTGTGCATACGTAGCAATAAATTAGTAAAAGCTTCTCGTGGCTCGGCTGTTGGTTTAAGTAATCGAATGTAATGTAAACGATTTTCCTTAGAGTACTTTATTTCAAAATCGTCCTTTTTTAATCCTTTAATTGCGATATCCAGTAATGTTTCACCTGGATGCAAAGATGGCAAAGCCTGCCAATCTTCTGTCAAACTTAATCTTTTTTTTCCTTCTAATAGAACTAGATTTGATTCTTTTTTTCTATTATTGATTAGTTTTTCTGTTAACCCTTCAGGATGAAACTGATATTTACAGCCCACCAGATTTTCGGTCGCATTCATTCCCACTAATTCAAAATATTCAAATGGCGATGATGGATTTTCATGAATCACCAGATCGGAATACACTTCATTACGGTAATACTTTGCGGATGGTGTCAAACTCAGTAAATCAATTGATCTAAATATTGGTTCTCGATGTGATGGTTGAGACACGAAAGCCCTGGTATCGATACCACTTCGATATGTTTTTTGTTTTATTCCATTCTGAGTTGCAATCCGCTTTTTCAAGGTCTGCATTTCTAATTGCTCTTTTTGATCGTATGTAGAATTTGCAAGCTCTATATCAATAATTCTTTGCTTGGTTTGGTTTAAATGCTGTTCATCTAATTTAGATGAAAATATTGCTGCAACCTGATTAAGATGTGTCTCAATAGACTCACGATCATCTGTCAATTCTCGACAAAATTTATAATCAAGAAAATGAATTTGTGTTGTATCTAATTGTTGGTGTTGTGCTTGTGCAAGCACTGTAGCCTGGTTTGCTGGTTTTAATTTGGAAGCCAGTAAATCATCAAAATCCGCACCATTAATCGCACTTTTTAAGGACTCTTTATCTCTTTTGATCAGTTGTCCGTTCTCCCAGGTATATAGCTCATGTCCTTCAGCAAGCAAACCAAGCATATGCTTTAGCATCAACTCACGTTTACTTGTTGGCCAACTGGAAAACGACCAGTCAGAGAAAATATAAATTTGACCAGTAGATAATGACTCAAGATCATCACCCTCTTCTTCGTTCATCTCCTCCTCTTCAATAGTGGGTGAAGGATTACTCTTTAATTTCTCCAATGTGTCACGAATATCCCCGTCAAAAATACCTTGGGTTCGGGCAAATGCCCGCACATTGGCATAGGAAGTTGCTGGGAACCATTCACCTAACCAACCTGTTTTTCTCTGTAGCGTCGGGAGTAACGTTGCAATAAGCTTTAATGCAACATCAACCTGCAAATTAATGGGATATTTTTGATATTTTTCAGCACGAAAGGGTAAAAGGAGTTGTTTCAAATCGGATGCTTTCTTTCTATCCTCTTGATTAGCCCATCGTTTGGTTTCAATCCGCTTAATTTCATTATCGACCACCGCCAATAATGTGCTCATCAATTCTTTACCGGTTGCAGGTAAAATTTGCAAGCTAAATGGAGGGAGAAATTGTTCTTGCGCTGCAATCATCGTTTCGAAATCATCAATCTGCCCCTGATTTACAGTTTCATCTGATTTTTTTCTACATTTTGTTGCTTCACGAAGTCCAGCCTCCAGGGTTTTGGGTAGCACATGTCTTCCTCTGTGTACAAGATTAGGATCGACCTGATTTAAAACTTGCATCACATTTTGTGAACAGAACGTTGCATCAGAGGGAGTAATACCTTCTCTGTCTTTTTTATCCTGCTGATTTGACCATTGAAAAAGAGATTTAATCACAGCCCAGAAACTGGTTCGGCTTTTTCCTTGTTTATGAAGTCGTTCAGTAACCTTAACTTGTTCTTGATATGCAGTAAGAAATTTCTGTCTTTGTTCACTATCAGTATGTTTAAACACTAATAAGCTTGAATGAACCGCAGGCAGAACTTCTGCTTCTCCTGAAGCACGCCAGAAGGTAACCAGTAACTGAATTAGTTTTGCTTTTCGTTCTTGAGTAGCAGTAAGGAATCGCTTGATTAATTCATCTGAATCCTCATTTCCAGTCATTTCAGCAGCCAATCGCTTCATCCACAGAGAACCGCCTGCTAGCGCGTTTTTTATTTGGGTTGCATTGAATTCCGTATTGCAATAGCTCAGAAGTAACGTTGTCAATTCTTCTATAGTGCTTTCTTGGAGATTCTGAATGAATGCTTCTGTTGATACGCTCATTTGTCGTTCATAATTATGACAGATGACGCCATATTTATTTTTACCTGTACAAACAAACACCGTAATTACTTCTTTATGTCCATGTTTGTTGCCGGCAGTAGTTAGTGATTGGGCCGCCTGTTTTAAGCGCCCCCAAGGCTTATTGCTATTGGAGACAACAAACAAAATATCACCTGGCTCAATAGCACAATCTTTCATCACTAACATAATTACTCTTCCTAATGTCTAAATTTATTAAAAACGACGACTAGGATGCCCATGTTCGTTTCTAGAACAACTTTCAAGTGTTTGCTCGCAGATGATCAATGATAATAAAAGAGCGATGCCTGTATCTTCATCACCTCCTGCCTGCTCTAAGCCTTTAGTCATTTTGTCAATTGTATCGGAGTCAAAATCGAGTTCTTTAAGTCGGGAAGCAACATCTTCTGGTTTAGAAAATGAGAGCACACTGACTTCAGCTGCATGTTCTTTCAACAGTTTAAGATAAGAGTCTCTTAGTATTGTTAAATCTGAAGAGCTGGGAGATGTTCCTTTGATTAATTTATATCTTTTAATTACGTTATCAACGTATGTAATTGCATCTTGATTATCTCTAAGCGATTCACTGTTGCTCTTTTTACGTAAGGCTTCATATTGCTCTTCAAAATTTCTCGCTTTACCTAATGCCTTAACAAGTTCCGGCTGCAATTTATTCAATACTGGCATTTTGTCTCCTAGACTAGTTAAATTTCGGCCAGAATGTTATCACGCACAGATCAAGCAATCAACTTTATGACTGCATTTTAATCAACAATTTAAAAAAATCATCTTGCATCAAGTAGAACTAAGAAATCGCGTTAAAAATGAAAGACATCGAGAGAAAAGGAGACTTTAGATCCATTTTACTTGTTATTGGAAGCAACTATTCGATAGAATCAGAATACATTGATTACTGGTCAGTTTTTTTTAATGATAGAATTTACTTTGATCCAAAAAATATGTATTTGGGCCATTCCCATTTTACTTGCCATCACCTTACATGAAGCAGCTCATGCGTACGTTGCATATCGTTGTGGAGATACTACAGCAAAAATGTTTGGTCGATTAAGTTTAAATCCTCTTCGTCATATTGACCCGATAGGTACTGTCTTCATACCCTTACTGGTTGGTATTTTAACTCAATTTAATTTTGTCATTGGTTATGCAAAACCGGTCCCAATTAACTGGAACCAATTGCGTCACCCTAGACGTGATATGATTCTGGTAACTCTTGCGGGACCATTTGCGAATATTCTTATGGCATTTTTATGGGCTGCCTGTGACAAAATCGCCCTTATCTTAAATCCAAACACCTCGATGGCAGTGCTTTTTCTTTACGCTACAGCTCAAGCAGGTGTATTTATTAATTTGATTTTGGCCGCATTAAATTTACTGCCAATTCCACCTCTAGATGGGAGTCGAGTAGTTAGTAGCCTTTTACCTCCTAAACAAGCTATGACCTACTCCAAAATAGAACCCTATGGATTTTTTATTCTAATTCTTTTAGTGTTTACAGGTGTTTTGGGCATGATACTGACCCCATTAATCAATCTAGGACTTATCGCACTAAGCTCCATTTTTAAGATATGAATGCTGACGATTTGAGAGCTCAATACAAAAATTTTAGATGGTACATTCTTTTGATATGGAATAAGTATTCGCTATGAATATTCTTGCTGATGCCTCACTTCCAGGATTGAAGCAGGCTTTTCCAAAGCCTTTTCACTTAACCGAATATAATCGTCCCGACGAAATAGCTCAGTTACTTCCCGGACAAGATATTCTCCTTTGTCGTTCTACGCTAAAAGTAAATCAATCTTTATTAAAAAATCATCGTTTGCAGTATGTTGCTACTGCAAGTAGTGGTACTGATCATCTGGATCACTTCTGGCTAGACTCTCAGAATATTCAGGTAATCGACGCAAAAGGCTCTAATGCGCAAGCAGTTGCTGATTATGTGGTTGCGTGTCTTTCTTTTCTGGAACAACAACATCTTATCCATGGGAATAAAGCAGGCATCATTGGTCTTGGAAAAGTGGGAACCAGGGTTGCTGCACGGTTACAAGCAGCCGATTTTGAAATTGTCACTTATGATCCTCTCAAAGCAAAACGTGAACCTGCTGCTTTTCAAAGTTGTACTTTAGAGGAATTGTATCAAGTTGATCTGCTATGTATCCATGCAGAGTTACATAGTAATCATCCCTATCCTACTGCCAATTTAATTAATCAAAATTTTCTCGATCGCTTAAAACCCGGTTGCATTATTATCAATGCAGCACGAGGTGGAATTGTTAATGAAGAAGAACTTCTCCACTCATCAAAACCACTAATCTATTGCACCGATGTATATCTTAATGAACCTGAGATTAACCCACGAATCATCGATAAAGCCACTATCTGTACCCCCCATATTGCCGGTCATAGTCTTGAGGCGAAATATGCTGCTATTGCTTTGGTAAGCTCCGCTTTGCACCAAATTGCAGGTCTTGCTCCACCACAATTTGCAGTTCCTTCGTTGCCTCAATTTTTAAGCTATGAAAAGGATAAATTATGGTACGAAACTATTTTAGAAATTTACAACCCCATTGAAGAAACTTCTTCATTAAAACAGGCTACGGACAAAAAAGCTGCATTCTTAAATTTGCGTAAAAATCATCAAACGCGCCATGACTTTTCTCAATACTTTGCGGACTCAATTTTGAACTATAAAACCAAATTATTACTAGGTATATAAAAACAAGATCAACTAGAGCTCAAATTGATAGCTTGATGCTCATTATTAAATCCAAACTGGTCCATTGTAAATTAGGAAATCAAATGATACTCTTTTTCCGATTTTAAAAAACAAAGGAGTATGTGTTATGTCTTTAGGAGTAAAATTATCAACTTTTGCAGCAGCATTAGTTCTCGCTGGTTCGGCTTTTGCAGAGGAAGCTGTATGTCCTAAATTGAGTGATATTCAATCTGTAGGAATTACAATGGCTTCGCAGCTTGGTTACAATTATTATATTGGTTATTCAGTAAATCACTACAATACTTCTTCTAGCTGGGGATTTGCGATTGGGCCTGTAGAGGCAGAATCTGAAGAAGATACAATAGATATCACTAATGATATTTTAGCAGGTTTGACTGCTCCAGGTATTCCTGAGTCTGGTCAAGGCGATGAATTAGTTTGTATTTATGAAACAAATAACCCTGACCTTTTTGCAGTGGCAATTAAAGACTATGAAGAAATGTCACCTATGAAGTTCAAGCAATACATACATAAAGCTCGTTAAGAAAAACTGTAGCTTGGGTGACGTTTCATGAAACCCAGGCTACAAAAAATTACAACCCTCTGTTTTACAAATCATCTAACCAAATTATTTATGGATTAATCTTTTTACTACCTCTTGATCTGAAAAAGCATATTTTACTGAGCCAATCTGTTGATAGGCCTCATGTCCTTTACCTGCAATTAATATCACATCATTTTCAGCGGCTTCATTTAATGCATAGGCAATTGCTTCTTCACGCTCAACAAGTTGAATGACATTGGAAGATTTTGGTATACCTTGTGCTATCTCATTGACAATAATTTGTGGATCTTCTGTGCGTGGGTTATCACTGGTAATTATGATTTGATCCGCAAGCTTACTTGCAACACGTCCCATCACCGGTCTCTTGCTTTTATCCCTGTCACCCCCACAACCAAACACCACCCACAAACGACCTTTTTTTAATTGATTTAAAGTAAGCAGCGCATTTTCCAATGCATCGGGAGTATGTGCATAATCTACAAGTACATAAGGAGCATTGGCAATAATTTCCATCCTTCCGGGAGCTGCTCTTAATTCTGTCATCACCTCTACAACTTGCGTAGGTGCATAATCAGAAGCCAATAAACTACTAAATACAGCTAAGCTATTATAAATATTAAATTGTCCTAGGGCTTTTATTCTTAATTGATGCTGTCCCCATGGTGAGCGCACTTCAATTTCTGTACCCTTTATATCCATGGACCAATCTACGACTTTTACATCACAATTCTGGTGTATTCCATAAGCTAATTTCTTTACATGAGGCTTAACTGCCTCCGCCATTATTCTTTGATAAGGATCATCTTGATTAATAATCGCCCATTGTAATGATTCTCTGGCAAACAACATGGCCTTTGCAGCTGCATAATTTTCCATATTTATATGATAATCCAGATGATCCAGTGTTAGATTGGTAAATATTGCCTGCTTGAATTCAATCGCATCAACTCGATGCTGGGCAAGAGCATGAGAAGATACTTCCATGCATACTTGCCTGATACCTTGATTTTTATATTGATGTAATAACCTCTGTAAACACAGCGCATCAGGAGTTGTATTATCCAATAATTGGAGGTTATCTACATTACCTTGTCCAATTGTACCAATATATGCTGCTCCTTGTCCCAGTAAACGATGGGCCTGAGCTAATTGATAGGCAATTGTTGTTTTGCCGTTGGTTCCAGTTACTCCGGTTATCGTTAAATGGCGACCAGGATCGTCATAAAACTGCTTTGCAATTGCGGCCAGCTGCGTCGCTAACTCTGGAACAGGAATACAAGGAATCGACTCAGGTAATATGTAGTCCTTGGGGAAATGAGAGGGATCATAAGCAATCGCAACAGCACCGGCGGAAACAGCTTTATTTATAAATAAACGGCCATCAGCTGCTGCACCTGCATAAGCTACAAACAAATCCCCTGGTTGAATGCGACGACTGTCATTTTCCAGACCTGTCACGGTACAATCCGATTTTACGTGATGCATCCAAGGTTTTAATAATTGTGAAAGTTTCATCACTAGGTTCCTAATAGTTCTAAAAAATAGCCTGGATGCAGCGCAGAGAAACCCAGTTTATGAAATACTGCATCCCAGTTCCGCTATGCTACCTAGGCTACATTTATAAAGATCGTTTACGGGCCGCGCTTTACCCTACCAGCTCATCAGTAGGTATATTAAACAATCGCAAAGCCCCCGACATCACTTTAGCAAAAAGGGGAGCTGCAACTGCTGCAGCATAATAACCTTTACGTGAAGGTTCATGAATTATTACTACTACAACAAACTTGGGTTTTGAAACCGGTGCAATACCTATAAAACTTGCAGTATATTTTCTGTCCTTATAGCCATCCTTTCCAGCTACACGTGCTGTCCCTGTCTTTCCTGCTACTCGATAACCAGGTACTCTTGCTGCTTTTCCAGTACCATCTTTCCCTAAAACTGCTTCCATCATAGATAAAACCTGTTGAGCTGTCTCAGATTTCATTACCTGCACACCTGCTGTTGGTGGATCATTATGCAGTAAAGTTACTGGAATCAATTTACCTTTATTCGCAAAAACCATATTAGCCTTAGCTAATTGCAATGCTGTAACCGACAAGCCATAACCGAAGCTTAATGTTGCCAATACAAACGGTTTTGCATCTTTAACACTAACAATTCCTCCCTCACTTTCCCCAGGATAAGTACTTTCTGTTCGTTGTCCAAAACCGCAACGCTGCAGCAATCCAATTAATTGTTCTGGAGGGCTGGCTAAAACCATCTTTGTGACCCCTACGTTACTTGAGTGTTGCAATACACCCGTTACATCAAGGACACCATAATTATGAATATCGCGAACCGTACGGCCTTGAACACTCATCCAACTTGGATTCGTATCAATAATCGTTGAGGGCTTAAATAGACCGGTTTCCAAGGCACTGGCAATACTAAACGTTTTAATGACTGAACCAGGCTCAAATGTATCGGTAACAGCTCGGTTCCTGTAAGTATCTTTATCGTAGCGTCCCCGAGAATTGGGATTATACGAAGGAACATTAGCCATAGCCAAAATCTCACCGTTTTCTGTATCAACTACCACAACAGAACCCGATTTTGCAGCAAATTCATCAACCGTTTTATTTAATTCACTGTATGCTAAATATTGTAAACGCCTATCAATACTTAAAGCCATGTCACGTCCCGGACGTGGTTCTTTTATCACACCTAGTTCTTCAATAATTCGTCCTAAACGATCTTTTATCACTCTTTTTTTACCAACAACCCCCTTCAGCCAGTCTTGATAAGCAAGTTCAATTCCCTCCAGACCTTGATCATCTACGTTGGTAAATCCGATTAATTGGGAAATGCTGTCCGAATCAGGATAATAACGTTTGAATTCCTTTTGAAAATTAACACCAGGGATTTTTAACGTTTTTATTTTTTTAGCCAAGGGCGGTGGCAATTGTCTTTGTAGATAGAGAAATTCCAATTCTTTTTTTTCTGCATCTACTATTTTTCTACTTAATTGCTGGGGAGTTAAATTGAGATATTCAGCTAAGGACATAAATTGTTCTTTGTCGGGTGAAAACTCTTTCGGATTCACCCATACCGATTCTACAGGAGTACTAATTGCTAAAGGAGTACCATTCCTGTCCATGATCATCCCTCGATGTGCAGGAATATCTACAACCCGCAAACTGCGGGCATTTCCTTGCCCTTGTAAAAATTGGCGATGCAGTACAGTGAGATCAACCATACGCCAAATCAAAATGAGTAAAATCAATGCAAAAAAAGTAGATACTACAATCAGTCTGTTTAAATGAGTTGAGTTTTTCATGGATATAATCCATCTGTAGCCAGGGTAAAGGCCATGCCATAACCTGGGTTTGATTGCACAAAAACTCCCAGGTTACCATCATACTCCACCCAGGCTACGTTACACTAAAACCAAACGGCAATGGTACTCGTTTAAAACAAAAACTTCTACTGCTGTGCTTGTAACCAATAAGTATTTGTGGATGTTGGTAAAACCATTTGTAATTTTTCAGCAGCCAACTCCTCTACTCGTGCGGGTGTAGCTAAACTTGCTTGTTCTAAGAGTAATTGCCCCCATTGCAGCTGTAAATAGTGAGTTAACTGCTCCTGTTGTTCTACTTTACTTAAAGTCACTCGGTATGAATTGGTACTATATACAACAGCCAAAGCACTCACTAACACTGCAACTAATAATATAATCAGCATATATAATGATTTTGACATATGCATATCTGCCAGTTGACCATTAAATAAGGTACCTTGATTGATTACTTTCGCCGCAGCGTTCATGCTAATTTCTCCCCTATTCTTAGTACAGCACTTCGAGATCTAACATTCTCTTTTACTTCAACTTCTTGTGGCATAATCGCCTTACCTATTCTTTTAAAATTTGTTTTTAATGCCTCATAACGAATGGGCACTTCCGGGGGAGGCTTGGCCCCTTCTTCTTTATTACGCATAAATTGTTTGACTATGCGATCCTCCAGGGAGTGAAAACTAATCACTGCCAGCCTTCCTTGCGGCGCTAGAACATTTAGACATTGCTCCAGACAACTCTTTAAATCATTTAATTCCTGATTGATGTAAATTCGTATTGCTTGAAACACACGTGTTGCAGGATGCTTGTGTTTTTCCCATTTAGGATTTGCTTCTTTCACAATTTCTGCCAATTGCAAGGTTGTGGAAATAGGAGCTATATTTCTTGCAGCAACAATTGCCTTTGCGATTCGGCCTGCAAAACGTTCCTCACCATACAATCTGAAAACAGAAGCCATTTCTTCTGCTTCGGCTTCATTAACAAATCGCGCAGCACTCATTGGTTGAGATAAATCCATGCGCATATCCAATGGTCCTTGCTGCATAAAGCTAAAACCTCTTTCTGGATTATCCAATTGTGGTGAAGACACGCCTAAATCCAACAAAATACCATCTACTTTTCCCAACACTCCTGCTTCGGTGGCAAACTCCTCAATTCGTGCAAATGAACCTTGAAATATATGAAAACGCTTATCTTGGCCAAAATGTTCCCTGGCATATGCGATTGCTTCCAGATCTTTATCGATGGCATATAAACGACCTTGATCGTTTAAATGACGCAAAATTTCCCTACTATGACCTCCACGGCCAAAAGTACCGTCAAAATAGATGCCTCCACTTTTAATCGCCAGGGCTTCTATTGATTCATGAAGTAATACTGATTGATGCATTGCCATTTTTGTTTCCATTACAAAGAAAACGTTTTCATTTCATCGGGTAAGCCACTAGTTCCGGAACTTTCCTCAGCCAACCATTGTTCACGTCGGGTTTCCCAAAGATCCTTATTCCAAACTTCAAATTTATTTCCTTGGCCTATCATCACTACATCTTTTTCCAACTGTGCATAATTTCTTAAAACAGTGGGTAGTAACACCCGCCCATTCGCGTCTAATTCGACATCAGTCGCATGTCCAATCAATAAACGCTGTATTCTTCGTGCGGCAGCATTAAAACTGGGTAATTTCTGCAAATTATCTTCAATTATCTGCCATTGAGCCGCGGTATAGAGCAATAAGCATGTTTCCTCAGTATCAATAGTCACCACCAAAGGCGTTTTATCTTCAGCACCCAGCGCGGATCGATAACGCGTAGGGATTGCTAAGCGCCCTTTAGTATCAATGGTGATGGCATTTATTCCGCGAAACATGTTTTTTTATGTGGAAGTTTTTTTCTTCCACAATTCTCCACTTTTTTAATATTTTACCCCACTTTTCTACACTATAGAAACACATTTCTCCATGCGTCAAGATAAAAAACCACTTTTTAGTTAATTTATTGATGGATTATGAAACGAATGATTAAAAATTGATTTGCATGAAAAAATTGCGACCATGCATTGAATTAAAAAATTGAGACCTGCTTTATGGATTTCATCCAATCATGCAGGAAATTAGGAAATGCTTTATTTAAAAAGGAGCTATTTAAAACATAAGATTTATGAAGTGATGCACAATGAATTTGGATTACAGACATATGACTTTAAGTCTGGTTCGCACAAGGTTTTACCTCTAACTAAAGACTATGCATTAAAATACTGCCCAGAAGAACCAAAAAAGCTTGGTATTTTTATCTACATTTGGCTTATTCAATTCATCAACGCAGCGAGTCTTATTCCTTGCAGAACCAAATCAGGAACCAGATGATCATACAAGCCTTGTTTTTCAAATAAGGAGGCAAAACCACCTGTTGCCAATACCAATGCTTTTTCAGCGCCAAAAGCCTCCTGATTCAGACGTTGAATCAATTCACGGCAAGCACCAATTGCACCATAATAAACACCGGATTGAATGCTTTCTATTGTCGAGCGCCCCACTGCATTTTCAGTTTTTATGATTTCTACAGCAGGTAATTTTGCTGTATTTTTTGATAAAGCATCAACAGAGAGCCTAACTCCAGGTAAAATTGCACCGCCCATATATGCTTTTTGAGCACTAATAACACAAAAGGTAGTTGCAGTGCCGAAATCAATAACAATCACATTTTGGTTTGGATGACTATGAGTTGCTGCAATTGCATTGGCTATTCGGTCAGCCCCGACTTCAATGGGGTTGCGATATTTGATATTAAGACCCGTTTTAACTCCAGCCTGCAACAAAAAAGGTTCTAGAGAAAAGTATTTAACACAGGCTGAACGCAAGGAGTAATCAATTTGGGGTACCACAGAACAAATACCAATCTGTTTAATTGATTCCGGAGAACAATTATTTTCTCTTAAAACACTTTTTAAAAAGATGCCCAGTTCATCAGATGTACTTACTTTAGAGGTATGACGAAAACGAAGCTTTATCTCTTCTCCATCAAAAACACCACCATAGATATGAGAGTTTCCAACATCAATACAAAGAATCATAATGTCATGCATCCAGATTTAAAAAACACGATAGTAAATTGCGATTCTCTTATTAGCAAGTTATTAGTCAGCAAAAATGAATGTATATAATAGATTTCTTCGGAAACACACTACAGAGAGAGGAGTGCGAGGAGACATGCAGTGCCCAACCAGGGTGTGTACGCAAATACATAATGATTCGAGTACCATATCGACGAAGCAATCATCTTCTAAAGTAGAGTTTCTGAAAAAATCAAATGAAAAAGCCCTGCATAACGCAGGGCAGAAGTGGAGATTATCATGCTGATTCTTCGCTAATAGGACACCAAAACATCACTGATGCCAAACTGATTAGTAGGGTTTAACAATCACTGTCGTACCAATATCAGCAAAATCTTCGTTTAACCATTTTGCTGCACTGGGTAAAACACGGATGCAACCATGGCTTGCATTGTAATTAGGTACTTCATATGCTGCATGAATGGAATAGCCCCCATGGAAATGCATACAGTATGGCATTTTTGCACCACCATGTGTTTCTAATGGATAAATACTGGAGGTACAATCTTCGCCTTTTTTAGAATAAACACTGAATGTTCCGGTTACAGTACGACATGGTTTACCAGCATCTTCACAGAAATCCTTTCCCCCGGAAGCACTACCAGTATTTACCCTATTACCGTCTCTATCGTAAGCTGCCCATGCTGTTGCTTTAGGGTCAAATACAATCACTTTTTTCCCTGTTGCCGGTCTTTTCATGGGAAAGTAATTTGAGCCCTTATGGTCTGATTGCATGCTCATCGTATAATGAGTATAGCCTGCATCATCAACTACAGGGACTGACCTATCCATGGAAGCACAGGATGTTGCTAAAGCACACACTGGTACCAACACTAGATATTTTTTCACTTTATTTCTCCCTCTTTTTTTCTTATTTATCGGGAGATTTAAAAATAGGTTTAGGTTTTTTTATAAATATTTTTTACACTGTGTTTTTTTTATGCGCTCTAAGACTATTAAATGATTACTTTTGGGGTTGTTTTGGAAGCATAAATTGGATGGCGCGCATTAACTGTTTATCAGTACACTCAAAGCACCCCCCTCTTGCAGGCATTGCATTTAGACCCTCGTCAGTATGCTTAAAGAGTACCTCCATCCCTTGTTTTAAACGCATTTTCCAATCGGATTCTTCGCCAATTCTGGGCGCACCGAGAGGAATTAATGGTTTTTTTTCATGACAATTTGCACAAAAATGATGATAAATTTGTTCGCCTTCATTTTTGGTACCACTAATTGATTGCAAGAACTCTTGAGGATGATGAGTTTCTGCATGAACCGGTAATTGGCATATCCATAAAATCGCTGCATAAATACTGAAACGAATCATCATGTAATTCTCCTGAAATTGGCATAATATTTGCTATTTACAACAAGTTACTCAAAGAGGGATTATTTGTGAACAAGTGCATACTAAGTGTTTTACTATTTTTTGCAAGTACAGGATTACATGCTGATACAATACAATCACTTGAAGTATTAACGAACAAAATAGAACAACATATACGCAATGAACTTTCTTCATATAAAGAGGGAACAATTCGGGTTACGGCGGATAAAATTGATTCTCGTTTAAATCTCAAAGCATGTGCTGAAGATAAGCTCCTTGTTTTTAACCCCTACCAATCCCCTATCTTAAGTACCAGTACAATGGGTATTAAATGCCAAGAAAATGACAATCACTGGTCCTTGTATGTTCCTGTTAAAATAACCGTTTTAAAAACGATCTATGTCGCAAAACGTGCTCTAATAAAAGGCAGTCGACTTACTCAAGATGATATCTATCAAACAGAAATGGATGTACAACGATTAAATAAAGGCTATTTCACTGAAAAGGACTTATTAGTAGGACAAATTTGTAAACAAAATATTTCACCTAATAGCCCGCTGAATCCTCATAATATTGAGGCAGCAAAATTGATTAATAAAGGAGAACATGTTTCTATTGTAGTCAATGATAATAATTTAACTGTTAGTATGGATGGTGTGGCTCTGGAAGATGGTACATTAGGTGAAACCATTAAAGTGCGTAATCTTTCTTCCAAAAAAGTTATTGAAGCTCAGATTACTGATGCAAAGAAAGTGAATGTTATTATCTAAAAAAATCAATAACTAATTAAAATTTACTAAAGATTTTTAAAATGCGGCCGATAAATTTAGAAGTCAAACGTGATTGAGGATAAATTATGTTTAATCAAATCAGCGATGCAGTTCCTGTAAAAACTTTAGATGCAGACAATCGTTTAAAAACAACACATCAAGAAAAAATCAAAAGTTTGATTGAAGATCCCTCTTCACTTGTCAGCATCAGTGACACCTCCAAGCAATTAGAGGCAATAAAAAACTCCCTTAAGGAAACATCTGAAATCAATGAGGCTCGAGTTTTATATTTCAAAACAGAAATAGCGCTGGGAAATTATCAGATTGATAGTGACAAAATTGCCATGAAAATGTTAAATGTAGAACCAGCTTAATTTCTAAGGGCAATTATATGGATAATAAAGAGAAAGTATTGAGTAGCTGTTTGGCACAAGAAATTAATTGGATAGAAACGCTCAATTCTTTGTTAGTTGAAGAAAAAGAAATATTGATGTCTCGAGAATTTAACAGACTTGAAGAGTTTGCGAATAAGAAACAGGAATTATCGAATAAATTAGAAGAAAGCGCCAAACAACGGATGCAAATTATTAATCATACCGATCCCAATCAAACTATGAATCAGGTTTTAACAGAATTTCTTAAGGATTGTAGTATTGAAGAGGTAAATCAGATCAATCAACTTAATATTAAGCTTGCTGAACTTCTCTCACGCTGTCGCGAATTAAACGCAGTAAATGGACAAGTAATAGCCAATAATCTTTATATCCGTCAAGAAATTGTCAATACACTGTCAGGAAATCAAACAAATGCGATCAGTGTTTATACGTCCCATGGGAACATAGAATCAACAAAAGATAATTCACATCATCAAGAAGCTTAAAAATACAAAGCACTACATTCTGGGTGAAAGCAAAGCTGAACCCAGAAGATACATCAACAAATCTAAGGTGTGTTGACAATTCACCTACCGCCTACTTGCCAATAAGCAAAACCAAATATAAATAGAGTTATTTTTGCTCAGAAATCAAAAAAATGTATAATAGGATACAATTTTTATTTTTTATTCATATGAAATTTTTTACGAGAAATTACGACAGAACTGTTGTAGTTGAATTTTTCTCTGATAAGTCAACCACAGAGAACGTAATAAAGGAGAACTCTAAAAATTTGTTAGGAGTTCTTTTTAAAGAAGAAAATCGATTATTTTACTCATCTCTACTTGAAAGTTATCCTGATCTGAGTCAATTAACTTCTC
Organism: Legionella qingyii; assembly: GCF_003990155.1. NCBI lineage: Bacteria > Pseudomonadati > Pseudomonadota > Gammaproteobacteria > Legionellales > Legionellaceae > Legionella > Legionella qingyii. The sequence goes on along the minus strand of NZ_RZGX01000001.1, from coordinate 238,430 downwards.
AATCTCGTTTATGCTTGATTGGTCACAGTGCTCCAGGAAAACAAAAATTTTCCAGTTGTGACGTAGATATGCTGGTAGAACGCTTGGTAGAAGATTGTTCCTTAAAAGCAGTGAAACGAATTACGTTCATTGCATGCTATCTTGGAGAGACGAAAGCATTCATAGAGGAACTCCAATTAAAATTAGCTCATGAAGGTATTTATACTGAGATAGCCGCTTATAAAGCCTATTTGGTTATTGACAGCTCAGGACATCGTTGGGTTGATTTAGGTGAAAAAGATGGATTGGTCGAAGCAGGAAAACAAAAGATTGTAATGGGCTGGGAACATGGCTCTTTGGGTACTCCACCAAAACAGGTTGTTTTGGTGGATACGAATGAGATTAACCCCCATTACGTAGATGAGCTATCTGAAGAGGATTATGAGGATGCTGAACTAATCCCCACTCAAGTAGATGATTTAGAAAATATGTCGAAAAAAAGGAATTTAACCCTATTTAAAGAAGCAATTAATTCCGCAGCACCCTCTCTGGCTTCGAAAGGAAGTTTAGATAAAACTTCATATCAAAAGTTTTTTTAAAATTTAAATTAAATAGGACAAGTTTGGAATTTCTGGGTTTCGCTTTGCGTCACCCAGGCTCACGAACTAGATTAAAAATCGTAGCATTATCGCATACGAAGAGCCCCATCCAAGCGAATCACCTCACCATTTATCATCCCATTTTCAATGATATGCGCTACTAATGAAGCAAATTCCTCAGGCTTTCCAAATCGCTTGGGAAAAGTCATAGTTGCTATCAAATTGTCTTGTACCTCTTGTGGCATATTCAACAGCATTGGTGTAGCGATTAGACCGGGGGCTATGGTATTCACGCGAATGGCAAGCTGAGCTAACTCGCGTGCAGCAGGAAGAGTCATCGCAACGACTCCGCCCTTGGAGGCACTGTATGCGGCCTGGCCAATTTGCCCTTCAAAAGCCGCAATTGAAGCCGTGTTTATGATAACCCCCCTCTCCTGTGAATTACTTTCCAACTCCAAACCGCTCATTGCGTGTGCTGCAACCCTCATTACATTAAAAGTACCAATTAAATTGACATCAATAACCTGTTTAAAGGCGGCTAAAGGCATCGCGCCCTCTTTTCCAACAATACGCTTTGCTGGAGCAATTCCTGCACAATTAACACAAACTCTCGGGACTCCCAATTGCTCTATAGTCTGTTGCATTGCCTTTTCGACCGATTCATCACTGGTTACGTCACAACTGATAAATAAATCAGCTTCGCTCTGGTCGTCTATTTGCTTATCCCATGCCACAACTCGCATTCCACGCTTTCTCAGGTAATGAACACTTTCTTTTCCCATACCTGAAGCACCGCCTGTTATCAATGCGATTTGATTCGTAAAATTCACTATTATTCTCCATAATTTTTAACCGGGTTCCGCTACGCTACGCCCAGGCTGCAATGAACTGGCGTCTGTTATATTTCGCAAGCTTGAGCCAAAATAGTCAAGTTAGTAGCGATGTAAACAGGTCCTAAAAAAACTCTTTACTCAATTGTTTGAATTCAGAAGTCCCAGCTTTTCTTAACCATTCAAAAAAAACCATTTCAGAAGTAACCAAATGAATCCCTTCATTTTTCATTCGCTTCAGTCCATATTTCATATTTTGCTCACCACGACAACTTACTGCATCGACAACAACAAAAACATCAAATCCTGCTTCTCTCATTTCCAATGCTGTCTGCAAAACACAAACATGTGCTTCAATGCCAATAAGGATTAATTGCTTCTTATGAAGCTGTTTTAATCGCTCCACATATTTAGGCTCAGCCATGCACGAAAAACTTACTTTATCAATACAGTGTTGTTGATCAAAATACGATTGAAATTGCTTTAGAGTTGAACCGAGACCTTGCGGATATTGTTCGCTAACCAGAACCGGTACGCCGATTTGTCTGGCCAATTTTAAAAGCCATTCACAGCGCGCAATAAATGCTTCACTATTTAATACGGCTGGTGTTAATTTTTCTTGCACATCAACCAATAATAAAAGTGAATCCTCTTTATTAAGTAACATCCTTATTCTCCTTGGCGAATCAATTTAAAGACTTATAACAGCATACAGCCTGGATTTGAAACTGCAATCCAGGCGGTACGTATTAGCAGAAAAAACCGAGTAAAAACCTAAATTCCTGCTATATCAATTGTTCTCATTTTTACATCCATCTGCTTATTACCACGCTGAATGGATACAGTTATTTGCTCGCCTACTTTTATTTCGGTAAGCATGTTATATAAGACATCGTAGTTAGGAACAGCATGCCCGTTAAGTGCAACAATAATATCACCTAACTCGATACGTCCCCAAGCATCTCTGTGAGTACCTCGCAAATGAGCTTTATCCGCGGGTGTATTGTGTAGCACATCCGCAATTAATATCCCTTTACGTATACCTAATTGACGAGCAACATTAGGAGGCACACTTTGAATACCTATACCAGATAATACAACTCGACCATTTTTAATAATTTGCGACACGATGCGATCAATATCATCAGCAGGGACAGCAAAACCAATTCCGGCAGACGAACCAGAATTAGAATAAATCATCGTGTTCATACCAATTAACTGCCCAGCACTATTCAATAACGGACCACCTGAGTTACCGGGATTAATTGGTGTATCTGTTTGAATCATATTGCGAATTGTAACTCCGCCAATTCCAGGAACCTTTCTACCCAGGGCAGAAATCACCCCCTTAGACAAGCTATGATCCAGACCAAAAGGATTACCGATCGCAATAGCCTTTTGCCCCACCATGAGCTCATGCAGATGTACCACTTCAAACGGTTTAAATTCTTTAAGTAGAGCCAAAGCTTGCGGCGATTCAATCTTTAATACAGCGATGTCTTTACGTGGTTCTGCACCAACAACCTTAGCCGGTACTGTCAAATTACCTAAAGTAATAGCCAACTTATCAGCCCCTTTGATGACATGATAATTAGTGACTATATACCCACTGTTATTCCAGACAATTCCAGAGCCTGCGCCATCTGACACTTGTTTTTTCTGTAACGATCTGTTTGTGATTGTTGCTAGCCTGTGAACATAAACTACCTTAGGTGCGGCGTCATGAAATACTTGCACTGTATTTTGTTCATCAGGAAGAAGAGAGTTTACACTTGTACTATGTCCTGGCAAAGCCAGAATTGAACATAACATGAATGTCATAAACCATAAATAACGATGTTTTGCCATCAATATATCTCCATCAATTAGCTTAAAATCTTGCATTCCTGCAAAAAATGCAAAATGAATTGTAATATAAACAACCATAAATGTCACTAAATGAATTATGAGAATAATTTTCAAGCAAATATCATGGACTGATTTCTCTCCTCTCCTTTCTCTTTTTCTTCATTGCCATCGTGCCGTTCATCCAGGTGGGTTGTAGGTGCCTTGGCATCTTTAATTACCTGATTTTCTTGTTCCTTAGGTGATGGATTATTTATTTCTTGTTGTATTTTATCTACCTCAGTACGTGCCACATGCTCTACTCGCGTTTGAATCAAAGAAATTCCGGGACTTACTCCAAAGTATTGCATCAAAAATTGTATTGGTATCATCAGCATATCTTTAAAAGTCATAGATGAGGCTTCCATGGTTTTGACAGCTATAGTTTCTGTATTATCGATATGACGCAGATATACTTTTTCCAATAGCGCTGAATGCTGTTTATACACATTATCCAAACTGTCATTTCGAGCTTTTTCTTGATTCAAAAGAAACTTTTGAAAATCAGTATGCGCATCCCATAGGGTACCTCTTCTTTCTTGTAATTGCTTGAGTTCAGTATCATAAAATGCGATCTCACGATCAATTTCCTCTCTTAAGCGATCGCATGCAGTTTTGCGCTCAGATGAAATCTCCCCACACACTATTGAGCCCGACTCTTTTATAATAGCTTTGGCATAACGCTCAACCAATTCCTTTTTTTTGCTTAAAATCTCCTCTATTTTAGTATCTATATACCTAATTGCATCTTTATTCGTACCTAGAACTTGGTAATGAGAATCAAACCGTTTCTCACTTTGCATTTGGGTACGCATTTTTTCCAATTCTTTAACTTCCTGAGATAAAGCCCTACTTTGTGCCGTATCATTTAATTGCTTATCTCTGCTCAACAAAATTTGTCTAATGAATGCGGCCAAAACAACAACTGTTCCCAATACTGCAGCACAAATAAGCGCTATACTGACTGGCTCCATAATCAACTCCTAGAATGAGACAAATGAATTAATTGAGTATGAATTTCAATAGCAAAATACTGGCTAAAAGTTTGATATGAATCAATCGATGGCCATTGAGCAGGTATACTCGACATACGGCTCATCGCCGCCGAAAAAATTGGAATATAGTTGTCTTTAATAAAAGGTTTTATTTCTGTCAGATTGGAGAAGTTCCTCACCAAAGCAGTAGCATTTTCTTCCAAATGCGATAATTCTACTTTTTCAATAACATCAGACAAATCGTCTTGACCCTCTAGGGATTCTTTAATCCAATCGAGTAAAGCAACACGAGGCCTAATGAGCAATAATTGATGACTTGTTTCTATTGAGGGCTCCATCAACACGATATGGTTGTGTAATTCAAATTTAAAACAACAAAGAAAATCAAGAAAATTGGTTTCTATTTCATTACGTGCTTTATCACCTAACCAACGACAAATTTCATGGCGAAACATTTTTGAAAAATGTTGTTCTATTTCATCCAGGGTTGCATCATCTGAATTTTGTTTTTGCAATACATAAGCAGTATTATCAATTTGCAATAATCTAAGATCAGGTAATTTTGTATCGGGTAGTTGTGAGGCAAGAAATGATAAAAAAACAGCCGTAGGTTTTAATATTACTATTTCATGTTGGCTATGGCGCATAATCTCTCCTTGATTTGTACCTAAATCTCTCACCAACAGATTCACAGCACACGCTTAATCCATTGAACCTGCGCATTCACTTAAGATCTTTTTGTTTTTAAACATTTAGTGTTTTACGAAAAAATCTTAAAAACCCACTGCTTCAATATAATAAGCCGTCGCTACAATCTTTAGCAAAATGATTCAGCTTGATTTAACTCATCCTGAATACAACAGGCACCCTATTTAAAACGATAGACCATATATCGGCACTTAGCGAGTCACCTTTAATTTTTTCTTAATATTGACCTTAACTCCTTCTTTTTTTACAGTACCTCACCATAAAACCTTAAAGTACAACAAACGTGGATAAACAAAATTTATATGAACAATTTAGTAAACCATTACTGAACTGGTTTGCTCTTTATGGACGTAAAAACCTGCCATGGCAATTGCCTCGTACACCATACAGGGTATGGATTTCCGAAATTATGCTCCAGCAAACACAAGTTCAAACTGTTATCCCTTACTTCGAACGTTTTATGCAACGATTTCCTAATATTAGAGATTTGGCTCAAGCAAGTGAAGATGAAGTACTCTCTTTATGGTCAGGACTTGGTTATTACAGCCGCGCTAGAAACCTTCATCAAACAGCAAAAAGCGTGATGCAAAACCATGGCGGTGTTTTACCTGATAATTATCAGTTATTAAAAGAATTACCAGGGATTGGTCCCTCAACTGCAGCAGCCATTGTGTCACAAGCCTTTAATCAACCTGTTGCTATTCTTGATGGAAATGTAAAACGAGTACTGACGCGCTTTTTCGGCATTAAGGGTTATCCTGAACAAGCACAAATAAAAAAAACTTTATGGGAGCTGGCTAACTTGTGTATGCCTCAAGAGCAATGTGCTGATTACACTCAAGCGATTATGGATTTAGGTGCAATGTGTTGTACCCCTAAAAATCCAAACTGCCTAAATTGCCCTTTACAGAATAGCTGTCTGGCATTTAAACATAAGGAACAACATCTATACCCAACAAAAAAAATAAAAAAACCATTACCCACCCAATACCAACAATTACTTGTCTTATACAATGAACAAGGCCATATCTATTTAGAAAGAAGACCTCCTGTCGGATTGTGGGGAGGATTATGGTGTTTGCCCAATTTAGATGAAGGAGATTCTCCCCTTGATTTTATTCGTTTGAACTATGATTTATCTGGAGAAACACCCCGGAAGCTGATTGCTTTTAAACACCGTTTCAGCCATTTTCATTTGGAAATCAATGCATTCAGCATAAAAACTAAAGTCTTAGGTAAGATCCTATCTGAAAAGCAAGGAAAGTGGTTTGCAAAAGAAGAAATAAACTCATTAGGGTTAGCTCAGCCCACCAGTAAAATATTATATTTTCATTACAATATGCCCATTTAATGATCTTTATGGTATAACGAAGTCATTTTTTTGTTGGATGACTTTTTTTAATGAAAGAATTTATTCAATCTAGTGCTGTTTTAAATAATTTGGTCCTGTATATTCAAAAAAATGGAGTTTCATTAAAAAATTCTTCACCCCAAAAGAAAACAGTTGCTAAACAGAGCGAAGACCCACTTACTATAGAACAGCAAAAATTCAAACAAAATCGAGCAGCAAGAATAATTCAGCATGCATATCGCAGCTATAAAATGAAACAAAAAATAGGGGAGAATCCTTATAATTTTTATTTATCCATGATGAATGAAGAGGAAAAACAACGCATCCCCGCCCATATCCTATTTGGAAGTCATATAGCCGAAATGAGATCTGATTCAGTACATCGAATAAATAATCCTTATATTTACTCCGAAGCAAGATATCATCGAGACGATGATTTATCTGGAGTCTTATTGGACAATTTAATTGCCTCATTCAATATTAGTAAAACATCACGTGAAGCAAATGACTATATACCTGTAACCTTGCTTGGCAATGCTCCTGTTGAAGACATTGCCAGACGTTATTTTCCCCAAGAAGAACCACAACCTCAAATTATTAAAGATGCAATGCATTCTATTGCGTTGGTTGCTGTACCCAATGACAATCCTAATTCCCATGAAATAAAGGGGATTCTCAGTATTTGTGGCTTAGTAGCAAGTCCTTGGGAAATTGCAATCAATATGAAAAAACTTCCCTATCCTCTTATAAAGCCAGAGAAAATCAACCCGGCACTCAATCTGGTTACAACGAAAGAAGCATTATTAAAAAGTAAATCATGTAATAAACTTGATTTAATTGCTAATAGTTCACAACATACAACCAACAAATTGGCCAAAGGACTAAAACAATTATTAATCAATCTCCCTGAATTAAATGAAAATGCGATTCAACGTATTGCACTTATACTCAATATGACCTGTCTTTTTTATGAAAATAACTATCCAAAATTTGCTTTCTTACTTTATACAATCATTCATGAAATCAGTCTGGGTTTATTACAACAAAAGGACATGAGATGTTTAGAAAATGATTATTCCAGATTCATACACGAATCAAAAAATGTATTACTCAATACATTAGGACTAGAAAAAGAACAATTAGCAAAGACAACTTTTTTTGCTTCACTTGCAATGTCCGGAACCAATGCATATGTCATTGCCATGCATTTGGCCCAGAAAATGAAAACTAAAGACAATAAATTACCGACAATTAAAGTATACGGAACCGGATATTATGAATTTGAACTGATTACGAAAGATACCAAATCTTCTGATGCAGATGTGTTCATAATCTCCGCGGGTCCGATTGTCAACGAAGAGGGCATTATTCCAGGCATTGATATTAATCAATTAATAAAACACGAATTTATTGATAGAAAACGTGAAAAACCCATCACAGTTATTATTGATGCAACTACTGCATTGCATAAAAATTTGCATTTAGACCCCGCTCTTCAATCTCTTGTTATAGAAGGAAAACTATCAATAATCATCCATGAAAGCCTCCAAAAATTTGGTCTCTTTCATACAGACCAGGCTCAATGTGGAAAAGTATATGGACTATGCTCAAAAGAAAGCTATGCAGAGGAACTACTTATAGAATTACAGAAAAATGCCCAGAATGATTTTAATCATCACGTCGATCTGCGCATAGGTGCTTATATAAGTATGAATTGCAGCCAAACTTTAGAAGAAGTAAAACACCAGCATTTTGCTAATGGTGCGCTTTTAAGAAATATGCTCGCACAAGCTCAATTAATAGATACCGAAGTAATCAAAAATCCAGATATGCTCTCCAACCCCGATGAGCTATATTTTGTAAATTTTGCTCCCCAAAAATCCAAGTCACTTGAAGAATCAGCTCAAGAACACATTGAATCAAGAGATAGTTTCGGACATTTTTGCACAACCCAATCCGTAATAAGTGATTTCATAAACTCTGAAGAAATAATGCAAACCCGAATTAGTGCTGATGCTTCAGATACCATTGATACCTTAATCCAAATATCACAATTATATTTATCAAATTTTTATACAAATGACGAATTGTTAGAAATCCTCATTCAGAATGCTCGAAAATCCGATTCCTTATCATTCGACGAGCAAATTATTTCACTCGCCCTGCTCAATAATATAATTGACCGCATTTCTGTTGATTCACCCATCATGTATAAAAACTTAATTGTGCTTTTTGCTTCGATAAAGTGCTTACGTGAACAGTGCTCCTTATTAAAAGACCGTCAATATATTGCAAAGGTAGATAGTTATTTATTGAAGTTACAAAACAAAATTATTATCACCTGTAAACCAATACATCCTCAAGATTTCATTCAATCCATTCAAAAGAAGTACCAGCAAGGGAACTCATCCGCTTCCATGGCTCCACAATTACAGTTAGATGACGAATATTCCAGAAATAAAAATGGATTACTATTTTTCGATTTATCTAGCTCAAATTATTCTTCTCAATCGTCTAAACAGTCAAATGACTATATATGTGGACCTAGAACTATGTATTTTTAAATACTTGGCCTGGGTGCAGCTCAGCGAAATCCGGGCTAGCTTTTTTAACTTAACGAACCTCCACTAGCGAGTATTCGAATTGCTTCTTTTGCATCAGGTTGTCCTAGATTGGCAGCGGCATTGATCCAAAACCAGGCTTTCTTTCGGTCTTCTACCACTCCTTTACCATAGTAGTACATATAACCTACAGCATACTGTGCATCAGGCTGACCTTTTTGAGCTAATGGTTTTAAGCGAATAAACGCCTTGCGATACTCTTCAAGTCTGAAATTTTCAATTCCTTCTCGTAAATTGATCGCATTAGTCATAGTACACCCGGCAAGAATAGAAATAAAAATTACAACGAGTAATAGGTTAAATAAACGTCTCATAAATTTTTATTCCCCTTCCAAAGGCTTTGCTACTGGTTCAAAGATTAATTCATTTTTAGGTAAACTTAAACTCTCTAAAGTACCATTGCGTTCGACCAAAATTCCAGACGCCATAATGCGCTTAATCACTGCACCGCCAGGAATGGTATCACCCAATTTATACGTATTTTCTTCCCCATCAGCAGAACGAATGATTACTTGAGAATCATTTATCTGATTGGCAAATAAAATGCCTACTAAAGTAACATTCAGCATTGATTTCTTAATAGTGGATAAATTATCAGAAACATAAACACCAAATAAAGAAGAATGTAAAATAGCATCAAAAGAATTTTGCTTTGATATCACAGGCATCTCATTTGTGGTTTCAGGCTCTGCCTGGATCGGTACAGGGGAAAATAGCAAGGTAGCGTACTCAGTAATAATCAGTATGGAAAGAAGCGAAATTAAGGCGATAATAATCCATTGTGCGTATTTTGCTGAAAATAAAGCTTGAATATCAAATTTCATTGTCAAAACGCCCCTGAAGTATAAACTTGCCTAGACCTAGACTCCTTGCAGTGCTTTGGAGAAGTAGAACTTGCCTATATATAGAACCCCCACTAGAATATCCTACATAAACCGCTCTGAAAAGATCGTCCGCCCATAAATAACCCTTTTTCCAAATTCGCTGTGAAGAGTGAAGTATTAGGAGACGCAGAGGGAAGAATCGGGATGTACGTACCAGTACATGAGAATTCGAGCACTGCATCGACGAAACATTCTCCTCTGTCAAGTTTGAACAGAGGTCTAATGAAGAAGGTATCGATATAAAAAAATTTACAGCCCTAAGGATAGTCCAATGAAAAAGAATCACTTTGAAACTCGAGCCATTCATGCAGGTCAGAAACCTTGCCCAAGTACTGGAGCAGTCATGACGCCTATATATGCAACATCAACCTACAAACAAATTGCCCCGGGCGAACATCTTGGCTACGAATATTCCCGCACGCATAACCCCACTCGGGGGGCCTATGAAGGATGTATTGCCAGTTTAGAGTCTGGGGAGCGGGGTTTTGCTTTCGCTTCTGGAATGGCTGCAATTAATACGGTTGTTGATTTATTGAATGCCGGAGATCATGTTGTTGCCATGGATGATCTTTATGGAGGTACTTTTCGATTATTTGACAAAGTCAAAACCCGTACATCCGGATTATCCTTTTCTTTTGTAGACATGACTGATGCACGCAATATAGAAGCTGCGATTACACCAAAAACACGCATGCTTTGGGTAGAAACACCTTCAAATCCCATGCTAAAACTGGCCAATTTGCGGGAAATAGCAACCATAGCCAAACGCCATAATCTCATCGCGGTTGCCGACAATACTTTTGCAACTCCTTGGATTCAGAGGCCCATTGAATTAGGATTTGACATTGTATTGCATTCGGCAACTAAATACCTCAATGGTCATTCAGACGTAGTCAGTGGCGCCGTGGTTGTTGGTGACAATCCAGATTTAGCGGACAAAATCGCTTTTCTCCATAATTCCTGTGGCGGAATTGCAGGTCCATTTGACAGTTTTCTGGTTTTAAGAAGTTTAAAAACCCTGTCATTACGTATGGAACGACATTGCGAAAATGCCCATCATTTAGCAAATTGGCTGAGTAATCAGTCCAGAGTTAAAAAAGTCATTTATCCAGGCCTTGCAAGCCATCCTCAACATCTGTTAGCTAAAGAACAAATGCATGGGTTTGGCGGCATGATATCCATAGTAATTGATGGTGGCATTGATGCCGCCAAACGCTTTCTTGCTCGCTGTGAATTATTTACTCTGGCCGAAAGTCTTGGCGGTGTAGAAAGCTTAATCGAGCATCCAGCAATTATGACACATGCATCTATCCCCCCAGAAAAACGTAAAGTGTTAGGAATCGAAGATGGATTTATTCGGCTCTCAGTGGGCATAGAACATGTGGAAGATTTACAAGCTGATTTGGAATATGCACTGGCATATTAAATTTTGATTGGTATCCTGAGTGCAAAAGTTAATATAGGAAAAATAAATGCAGACTTTACAAACTATAATAGAGCAAGGTTTTGAACAACGCCAAACGTTATCAATTGATACAGCTCCTCCGGAACTCATCACAGCAGTAAATGAAGTGCTTTCTTGTTTGGACAGCGGTCAATATCGAGTTGCTGAAAAAATAAATAATGAATGGGTTGTACATCAATGGATAAAAAAGGCTGTTCTTTTATCTTTTAGACTTTACCCCAATCAAGTAATAGATTCAGGTTTTTGTCAGTTTTATGACAAAGTACCGCTTAAATACAATAACTATACTGAAGAACAATTTAAACAAACGGGGGTACGCGTGGTACCGCATGCCATGGTTCGCAAAGGAGCATACATTGCAAAAAACTGTGTTTTAATGCCCTCTTACGTCAATGTGGGTGCATATATTGATGAAGGAGTCATGGTAGATACCTGGGCTACAGTAGGTTCCTGTGCCCAAATCGGTAAAAACGTGCATCTTTCGGGCGGAGTAGGCATAGGTGGCGTGCTAGAGCCTTTGCAAGCTAATCCGACAATTATCGAAGACAATTGTTTTATCGGTGCCCGCTCAGAAGTAGTTGAAGGGGTCATCGTGGAGCGAAATTCTGTCTTATCTATGGGCGTTTATTTAGGACAAAGTACCAAAATATACAATCGTCTCACTGGGCAAATTACGTATGGTCGTATCCCGGAAGGATCTGTGGTAGTAGCTGGTAGTTTGCCTAGTGAAGACAAAAGTTATAGTTTGTATTGCGCGGTCATTGTGAAACAAGTGGATGAAAAGACCAGAGCGAAAGTAAGCATTAATGAACTATTGAGAGCTAACTAGCATATGATTGAGCCGAAAAAAATGGTAGAAGGTTTAGAAGAAATCGTGGCGAAGCTCGTTAGCTTTCCCTCGATTAGCCCCGAGGATGCAGGTTGCCAAGAATTTATGATCCAATTTTTGGAGCAAGCGGGATTTACTTGTCAACGGATGAATAAAGATTCTGTATCCAACTTTTTTGCATCTTATGGAGAATCTGGACCTTTCCTAGTATTTGCGGGCCATACGGATGTCGTTCCTGTTGGTGATATCACAAAATGGTTGTCTGATCCGTTTGTGACACAGAATAAAAACGGAATGCTCTACGGACGTGGTGTTGCCGACATGAAAGGAAGCCTGGCTTGCATGTTGCTGATGGCGAAACGATTTATTAAAACCTATCCCAAATTTCAAGGAAGATTAGGTTTTCTAATTACTAGTGGTGAGGAAGGTGATGATTATGATATGGGCACCCCTTATGTCATGCAGCTCTTGCAAAATCAAGGCATTCAAATTGATTATTGCATTGTTGGTGAACCTTCAAGTAGTCAAAAAGTAGGTGATGTGATTAAAATTGGTCGACGCGGTTCATTAAGCGCCAAAATTAGGTTACATGGAAAACAAGGTCATGTTGCTTACCCGCATTTGGCTGACAATCCAATCCATAAAATTAGCCCCACATTAGCGAAACTGACCACTACACTTTGGGATCAGGGTAATAATCATTTCCCACCAACATCCATGCAAATTACTCACCTTCAATCAGGAGGGCATGCAGCAAATATTATTCCTGGAGATCTGGTTTTACATCTCAATTTTAGGTACTCAACAGAACAAACACACGGCGCATTAAAAGAAAAAGTTCTTGCTGCTTTTCAGGAACATGATCTCAATCCTGTCATTGAATGGCGTCTAAGTGGAGAGCCCTTCTTGACAGCTCAGGGCGCTTTATTAGAAAGTTGTAAGCAAGCAATCATCGAGCTAACTGGAAATACACCTGAGCTTTCTACCAGTGGCGGAACATCTGATGGCCGCTTTATCGCACCCTATGGCGTTGAAGTAGTAGAACTTGGCCCTGTTAATGCCACGATTCATCAAGTGAATGAATGTGTCTCCTTAAATGAGCTGCATCAATTAGAAAATTTATACTTTTCAATTTCTGAAAAATTGTTAATCAATTAGGCTCTGTTTCATTACACTAGCTTGAGCTAAAGTGGTCTATACTTTGAGAAAAGCAATTGAATTTATTGTAGTTTCATTGTTTTCATAACCTGGGTGAGGCGTAGTGAACCCAGGCTGCAATTAAAATGGCACTATAAGGAGAGACGAGCATGAACGGTTGCAAATTAAGCCCTGTAGCTCTAGGTCTTGCATTTGGAGTTCTCTGGGGTGTATCTATTCTAGTCATGGGATTACTGGCTTACTATTATACCTATGGTCATGGTTTTGTAATTGCATTAGGGACTTTATATCCTGGATATGCGCCTTCAATCCAAGGAAGTTTACTAGGCGGTGTTATAGGTTTTATTGACGCATTCATCACAGGTTTTATCATCGCCTGGTTGTACAATGTATTTTGTTGCTGCAAATGTGTGTGCTGCGACAAGAAAAAGCATGAAGAAGTTAAATAACGCTAGATAGTCTAGCCTGAGCAAAGATGCGACCCGTAAACCGATAGAAGCGGTGCAAAAAAGTAAGGCAAAAAACCCGGGTTCCGCTGCGCTTCCCCCAGGCTAGATATAATAATTTAGTTTACAACATGCCATGTGCCATCTGGCTGACGACATGCACTACCACGTAATGTTTGTGGTTTTCCATCAATAATTGCCTTAGTTAGATATTCACGGCAAGGCAAATGCTCACGATAATAAGTACGAGTGGGTTGTACTGTATAGCTATTTCCAGTGTCTGGATTTGACCAATGCACTGATCTGCCGGTGGGTGCAGTTTCTAAGGCGCGTTGCATTTCCATTCTATCCACTTTATCCATATATTTACCAATTTGACCACCCAAATAAGCACCAGCAATAGCTCCACCTGCTGTTGCTGCCAATCTAGCTGCTGGGCCACCTCCAAATTGACTTCCAATTAACCCGCCAATAACTCCACCTGAGATAGTACCGACATCTTGATGATTCATTGATGCACAACCAACTAATAATAAAGACAAAGATGCAACAGCTATTTTTTTCATAACATATCACCCAATTTAAAGGTTATAAAAATCGGTTGTAATTCTATCATCACGTTCAGTTATTATCCATAGCTAAATGGGTCTGGGTGAACCGCGGTGGAGACCGGGTTACGGTCCTTCGGATTGCACTCAGGCTACATTATTATTAATCGTGGCGAACTCGCTCAGAGATTTGACACAATAACTCATATCCCGAAGTACCTGCAGCTTTTGCGACTCGCTCAACCAAAATATGCGTCCCCCAAAGCTCAACAGGTGCCCCAGGTTTTACTTCTGAATGATCGGTTAAATCCACAGCAAGCATATCCATTGAGACTCGTCCTACTATAGGCACTTCTTTGCCTTGGACCCAAACGGGTGTGTTTGCCGCTATATGCCGTGGATAACCATCACCATAACCAGCAGCAACAATACCAATAATCGAAGGCTTTTCGCTTTTCCAAATCCCACCATACCCAACTTGGGCTAAAGGAGGATTATGATAAACAGCACTAATTGCTGAAACAAAACGCATTACGGGGAGCAAACCCAAATCAATCGCGGTCTGATTAGTGAAAGGAGATACACCATAAAGCATAATACCAGGCCTGACAACATCGGCGTGAGTCTGTGGAAACGAAATAATAGCGGCCGAATTGGCGATACTGCGTTGACTAAATCCAGCGACTGAAATACTTTCAAATAAAGCAATTTGTTGGGAATTTTCAATGCGCTCTGGCTCATCAGCGCAAGCTAAATGAGTCATCAAGCCAATCTCTTTATCCACCCACGGACATGATTGTAATGCATCCATGACTCCTTGCAGCTCATGCGTTTTAAAACCTAAGCGATGCATACCCGTATTCACTTTAACCCAAAGTTTAATGGGTCTATCTAAAGGGGTATTTAATAGCCATTGTACTTGGTGCGGTTGATGAATAACACAACCAAATTGATGCTGAGCCACCACCTTAAACTCATCAGGACTAAATACACCTTGAAAAAGAATGCAATGAGTTCGAATTCCTATTTTGCGAAGAACCAGAGCTTCTTCAATACACGCGACACCAAAAGCATCGACGTGTCCTTCCAATATTGGTGCGACAACATGTACACCACAGCCATAGGCATTGGCTTTAACCATAGCAATTATTTTCTTGCCAGGAGCCAAGCGTCTTATCCGCGCTAAATTATGGTGTAATGCATTGGGTTCTATCACCAACCGGGTTGGTCTGGACATCTTAATCTACCCCTTGATAACCATTGTAAGCTAAATCTTCAAAACGAGTGTACTTACCAATAAAGGCTACACGTACCTTACCAATAGGGCCATTTCTTTGTTTTGCTACAATTATCTCTGCTGTTCCTTTATCTGGACTGTCTTCATGATAGACTTCATCTCGATAAATAAAACAAATTAAATCGGCATCTTGCTCAATCGCTCCAGATTCACGTAAATCCGACATTACAGGACGTTTATCTGCGCGTTGCTCCAAACTTCGGTTCAACTGAGATAAAGCAATCACTGGCACTTGTAACTCTTTTGCCAGCGATTTAAGGCTGCGTGAAATTTCAGAGATTTCTGCCGTTCTATTATCAGCACCAAAGCCTGGTACTTTCATTAATTGTAAATAATCCACCACAATTAGACCAAGATTTCCATGATCTTTGGCCAACCGCCGGGCTCGCGCACGCATTTCACCAGGACTTAAAGCTGGAGTATCATCGATAAACAAAGGAGCTTCCGAAAGCATATGCACGGCAGAGGTGACACGAGGCCAATCATCATCATCCAATTTACCCGTTCTAATTTTATGCTGATCAATACGGCCTAAAGAAGACATCATCCTCATTGCCAAAGAATCCGATGGCATTTCCATAGAAAAAACAAGTACGGGTTTTCCAGATTTAATTGCAGCATGTTCTGCCATATTCATAACTAAAGTCGTTTTACCCATGGAAGGACGACCTGCAACAATAACTAGATCAGAAGGCTGTAATCCAGAGGTCATTTCATCCAAATCAGACAAGCCCGTAGCAAGTCCAGTAATGGCATCGCCATTATGGTAAAGTGCATCAATTTTTTCCACTGCACGAACCAAAACTGATTTTATATTTTCAGGTCCGCCATCACCCGCTGTTTGTTCGCCGATAGCAAAAACTCTGGTTTCTGCCATATCAAGTAACTCAGGGACTTGTCTGCCCCCAGGATTATATGCCGAATCAGCAATCTCAGTGGCCACAGCAATAAGCTGTCTTTGCACTGATTTTTCTCGAACTATATCAGCATAAGCAGATATGTTAGCAACGCTGGGGGTATTATTAGCCAGTTCAAATAAATAGGCTTCACCACCTGCATCATCTAATTCGTTGTAAGACTTTAATGCATCTAGCAGAGTCACGACATCAAAAGGTTGATCTTTCTTTACCAACGAAGAAATTGCTCGAAATAAAATTCGATGCTCAGTGCGATAAAAATCTGCTTCACATAATTTATTGCTGACTTTATCCCAAACCTCATTATCTAACATTAATCCACCAAGGATGGATTGTTCTGCTTCCACTGAATGAGGTGGGCGCTTTAAAGGATCAACTGTCTTTTTGGAATTTTGCAGATCATACATGGTAGTGACATAATGAGAGTTTGGAACGGTGTCTATTGTAATGATCTTTTAAAAGGATGTCACCCTGAACAACCGGACAAAAATCATACCTTCATTGAATTACATCTTTTTTGTCATTCCCAGGGAGATGGGAATGACAAAAAATTAATTTTGTTTGTCAATTATTGCTTTTGCCAAACTTGAGTACGGCCTAATAAAGAAATACCTACATATCCTCGAACCAAGAGTTTATTGCCTTGGACAGTGAGCTTGGCGCGATAGACTTTACCTGACTTAGGATCTAATATTGACCCACCGCCCCATTGATTATCACCTTCATTTTTCAATCCCCACATAAACTGCAGTCCTTGGATTTTCTTACCTTTAAATGCACCAGGACATTTCTCACAAATACCAGTATCACCAGGCTGTGGAAATACCTTATTAATAACCGCGCTTAAAGTACCTCCAGATTCACTAATGGTAACAACTGCTCTTTTCTGACCTGTTTTATCATCAATTGTTACCCACGTACCTACCGGTGCTTGAGATGCGGCAAGTGCTGCAGGCAAATAGATTACAGCAACAAAAAAACCACAAGCTAGCTTCCATAAGTTCATAATTTTCTCCATGTTTACAATCATTTATAGCTTATGCCATGATCGAAAACTATGCCAGTTCTAAATAAAATATATTTCTAAATTGAGTGTTTATCTTGGATAAAATAAGGCATTGTAGCCTGAGTGCAACACAGGAGAACCCACAGGACTTAAGAAAAACCCCAATCTCTTCGTTAAAAACATTTTTTGCCTCAACCTTGGGGTTTTTCGTAAGTCCTGCCCATTTTTTAACATGAATAATCTTCTTAATCCCAAATTCATCTGCACTATCCCAAAGCTCAAGAGGAGTAACATCAACTCACATTAGGTTAGGGGCATAAAAAATTGTTCTACATCCTCTTCACTTAAAGTCATTGCTTTAGCAGGATCAGCAGATAAAATACCTTCTACTAATAGTCTCTTTTTCTCTTGCATCCCTAAAATGGCTTCCTCTACCGTACCCGATGTAATCAACTTATAGACAAACACAGGATTTTCTTGGCCTATACGATGTATTCGATCGGTCGCTTGGTCCTCTACTGCTGGGTTCCACCAGGGATCATAATGAATTACTGTATCAGCACGCGTTAAGTTAAGTCCAGTACCTCCTGCTTTCAAACTGATAAGAAAAACAGGCGTTTTTCCTTCTTGAAATTTTTCCACCATTGCCTGCCGATTTAGCGTCTGACCTGTTAACTTTAAGTAATCATAATTTCTTGTATGCAGCTCTGCTTCAATCAATTGCAACATCGAAGTAAATTGTGAAAAAACCAAAACGCGTCTTCCCTCACCCACCAAATTATCTAATAAATCCATTAGAGCCTCGAGCTTGGCAGAGGTTCCATAGGCGATTTCTGCTTCCGGTAATGACAATAATCTGGGATCACAACAAACTTGACGTAACTTCAGCAGTGCATCTAGAAGAAGAATATGGCTTTTCCCTAATCCTTGTTTGGCAATAGCATCACGAACTTTTTTCTCCATACTCATACGAATCGCTTCATAGAGATCCCGCTGTGGGCCAACAATCTCTATTGTACGAGTCATTTCCGTTTTTGGAGGCAATTCACGAGCCACCTGATTTTTGGTTCTTCTCAATATGAACGGTTGTACTCTCTTAGTCAGCACTTCTCGTCTACCCAAATCTGCATATTTCTCAATAGGAGTTCTGAACCAAAGCCTAAATTGTTTTGCATCACCTAGTAGCCCAGGCATTAGAAAATGAAATAAAGACCATAATTCACCCAAATGATTTTCCAAAGGTGTACCGGTCAGACATAAACGATGGGTAGCGTGGAGCTGCTGAATAATTTGCGTCGTTTTGGTACGCGCGTTTTTTATAAATTGTGCTTCATCCAATATAAGATAATAGAAAGAATAAGCTATAAATTTATCTTTATCACGTTGAATTAATCCATAAGTAGAAACAACAATATCATAGTCATCAAAATTATCCTGATGACGTTCCGAACCATGATAAATTAAAACCTTTAATTGGGGAGTAAAACGTTTTGCTTCAGCCTGCCAATTTCCAACAAGACTTGTTGGGGCAACAATTAAAGTCGCTGCGTTTATACGACCTTGTTCTTTTTCATATTGCAAATGAGCCAAAGTTTGTATTGTTTTACCCAATCCCATATCGTCGGCAAGAATTCCACTAAAATGACTTGTTCGCAAAAATTGCAACCAATTCAATCCATAGCGTTGATAATCTCGCAAATGGGCTTCTAATCCGGCGGGAGGTTGAACTTCAGGAATTTGAGTTAATTGAGAGAGTTGTCTGATTTGCTCTCTTAGGGTTTCAGCGCCTTGCCAACGTGTTTTAGTTGCTGCAATAGCTAACTCAGCCTCTCGCATTAGAATAAGTTGATATTTATTAATTTGCACCTGTTGGTTTTCATCTATATGACGCAAACCAAACTGCAGCAACAAACGGACTAAAGGCTTAATTCGTCCCATTTCTAACTGCAGGGCTCTCCCATCGTGCAATGGCAATTTGACTAATTGTGTATCCGGAAGATTATCCAAATCATTACCACTGTAACGGTGAATCAAGTCAGCTACCAAAGGTACGATACTGACTGGTTTACCCTCAACCAAAATTCCCAATTGATATGAGAAAAAATCAGTTGTATTTTCATACAGATCCGAATACCACTCAACATCATCAGCATGAACCACTTCTTGATACAAAGAGCTAATACACTCAACTCGCCAGTCATGGCTTTTTAACTCAGGTACTAATTGACTGTAAAGAAATTCCAAATCTGCCAAGACGTTAATATTCTGCAAAATAAAATCAGCTTGTTTTACTTTTTCCCATTGTTCACGTTCCCAAGCTCTTGGTACTCTTAACTCAAGTATGTTCTGTACTTCATTCCATTTCGATTTCTCAAAATCCCTATCACGCTTATATTCAATTAAAACCCCATCCTGATGGCAAACAACTGTGTCACACTCTTCAGAAGCTGCTATCTTTAAACCCGCATAATCAAAAACAATCTGTGCTGTAAATAAGGCATGCAATTCTTCTTCGGTATCATAAAGCCAAGAGGATTCTTCACCATGTTCACTAACGGCATCCAGGATAAGTACCGGTATTGGCATAACTTTTCGAACTTCACGCTCTTTAAAAACTTGTGGCATGGGAAATTCAGGACAGGTTTGGGCCATTTTCTTTGCTAATAATTCGGTCTGATCCATTGGGATTGGTGGTGCTTCCAATAAATAGCCTAATTGCTTTATTGGATATGGGGTAATTAAACGCCCCATTTTGCTTTCCAAACAATTAAAATACCAACTGTCATCCAACAATAATGGTTTCAATGCTTTTCCTTCATGCATTAATAACAAATTTTGACTGCCATTATGAGATAACACCCATTCACAGGTACCTTGAATAGGCTCGCTTAAGTGAATTGGTTCATCCTGATTCTGTATAAAAAAAGCCCTCCCAGTGGCAACAACCCTCTCTAATAATTCGCTATTGCGAATAGTTAATGTATCAAACCAACCTGAAACACCACATTTAAACAGCAGCAGCGCTACCAGCTCATTATCATCATCAATAAAATGTTGCTTTTTGGAATCCGAAAGACTATTGAAAGGAATCATTTTTCCATAACCGCCACGTTTTAATAACTTGGCTAAAGCTAATTTAATCGCAACACGATGCTCATAGCCATCAAGTCTTAGCTCTATGAGATAAACTAAATGATGAGTCACTTCAGGTGCTTTCACTACAGCAGCTTCTTGGGCTCGCAAATTTTTCAACCAGCTGTCAAGTCTTCTGTTTAACTTAGCACCAGAGCTCGATTGAGAACTTCCTATTTCTCTATCACGCAAAGCAAACAAACAAGCAGCAGCATGTTTACAATTATATTGATACGCACAAGTACAATGCGCTAATTTCTTTGGCCAAGCCTTCAAATCCATATGTATATCATAAATCTGGCTTGAACTGCCTTTGACTCGTCCTTTTAACAATCCATCACTGAAACGAATATTGAGCACATGTCCATTTTCAAAATACTCTTGACCACGCAATAATATTTTGTCTTCAAAGACTTCTGGCATTTTTGAGAGTGCTTCATTTAACATAAGTGTGTTTTTTACTGGGCAAAGGAACTATTTTAGTCAATTTTTAAATTAATTAACAATTTTATCTTTAAATTAAATGTTCTTTATATAAGGCTCTGTTGACAATTCGCCAGATTAATACAAAATGATGAGAATTTAGAGCAACCGAAATGCACGAAATCTGTGAGAGTCGGAGCGGGTGAAACCTCATCATTTTGATTTAGATGGTAACGTTGTCAACAGGCCCTGCTTTAGCGAACCTTGGGTCTTTTTAGAGTATATATAATGCAGAATAAGCTTGCTGTACTTATGGCACAAATCAATCCTACAGTAGGTGCCTTAACGTCCAACAGAGATAAAATTATAGAGATTATAAAAGGCAACCAAGAAGAGCACAATGTAATTCTCTTTCCTGAACTGGCTTTAACAGGTTATCCCCCAGAAGATTTACTTTTTCGCAAAGAATTTCAAGAAGCAGTTAACGAACATTTAAAACAAATACAAGCTGTAACAAAGGATTGTTATGTTTTGGTAGGACATCCTGGTCATAACCAAAAACAGCTGTACAATAGTGTAAGTATTTTTCATAAGGGGCAAAAAGTTGCTGAATATCACAAGCAAAATTTACCCAACTATGAAATTTTTGACGAGGCACGTTATTTTACTCCAGGCAAAAAAAATCCATGTATTCTGGATATAAATCACTACAAAGTGGGCGTGTTGATTTGTGAAGATTTATGGCATCCAGGCCCCACCGAAGATTTGATAGAGAATGGAATTTCTGTCCTGCTTATTTTGAATGCTTCTCCATTTGACTGCGGCAAATATCACAAAAGAGAATCGCTTTTAAAATTTTATGCGAAACGAGGTATATCCATAATCTATGTGAACCAAATTGGTGGCCAGGATGAACTGTTATTTGATGGCCAATCATTAGCCATTGACCCACAAGGCACAGTTTGTGCACGTGCCCCTGCATTTAAAGAAGATTTATGCACCGTTGAGATCCAAGGAAACTTAATTAAGGGGGCAGTGTCTCCTCTTCATAAGTTTGAACCATTAATCTATGACGCATTAGTTTGTGGTACTCGCGATTATGTAAATAAAAATCATTTTCCTGGAGTTTTGGTTGGACTCTCTGGAGGAATTGATTCAGCATTAACATTGACTGTAGCAGTAGATGCTTTGGGAGCAGATCGAGTTCATGCCGTGCTTATGCCTTCGCGTTATACCGCACAAATGAGTAATGAAGATGCATTAGCTCAAATAGAAAGATTGAACGTATCGCATTCCATCCTATCGATTGAACCCGCTTATAATGCATTGATGACCACCTTAGAACCAGAATTTGCAGGACTAGCTTCTGATACAACTGAAGAAAATATTCAGGCACGCATTCGTGGTTTGTTAATTATGGCATTGTCTAACAAAACAGGAAAAATGGTACTCACAACATCGAATAAAAGTGAGTCCGCTGTAGGCTACGCTACATTATATGGAGACATGGCCGGAGGATTTGCGGTATTAAAAGATGTACTTAAAACCCAAGTTTATGCGCTTGCTCGTTACCGCAATAGTCTTTCTGAAATCATTCCTGAACGCGTTCTAACCCGTGCTCCATCCGCTGAATTAAGAGCAGATCAGACAGATCAGGATAGCTTGCCTGACTATGAGATATTAGATGCAATCATTGTTGCCTACATGGAACACTACTTAACTCCCGAAGAAATCATTCAACAGGGTTTTTCTGCGGAAACAGTAACTAAAGTGATTCAATTGATCAAGCGCAATGAATATAAACGCCGTCAATCTGCACCAGGAATTAAAATTAGCCCAACTGCTTTTGGAAAAGACTGGCGTTATCCGATCACCAATGGTTTTTAACGCACGGTTCTTAGGAGAGCAATGACTGGTAACAATCATCGCTTATCCGACTCGCATTGGGTCTGGGAGGTGTAGACTCTGAGACTAATTGTCAACACCCCCCAAAGAAGTCAAAAAACTATACGATGCTGATATTTTGATGCTGAGTTACATGATTCATGGCATTATGTAATTCAGGAATATTTAGCTTGATGTTTCCTTGCTGATCAATCCATTGTAAGTCAATAAGTGTTTGCAACGTACGTTTATCGTTTTTATGAAGCGCATAGCTTAAAATATCTTCCAGAGATGCTTTATGTTGATCGATTCTTGCTTTAGTGAACGAGCCAAAAAAGCTACTTCTATCTTTTGCTAAGCTCACTTCATATCGAGCACAAAATGCTTTTTTTAATTGAGTCGCAGTGATGTTATGGGGTTCTTCATCACCAGTCCCTGGCTCAATAAAATTAAACTTTGATTTGTATTGTTCATAAAACATATTAGCCAAGATCATATGAAGATCGGCTGTTGGATGAATATCATCCCAGAATGCATAACCTTGCGCAGGAGATGTACCATTGGGTAAGATGACAAAATCGTCAGAGGTTGTATAGGGTTGCGTTAACTTTTTCGGATCAAATCCATAATCTTGTGGGTTTTGGTAAGCATTCACAAAAGTACTATTAATGTCAAATATATCAAATGAGCAAAAAGGGTACATTACTTTAAGCTGCTCACTTGCTTTGGCAAGCTCTTGATTAAAGTAATTGACACAGTCAGATGCATTTTTGCGCGCCTTTTCCCCTTTCTCACCTTTCATATTTTGAAAACGCGGTGTCAAAGAGAGATCAGGTAAATTGAACCAAATAAAATTTCGATACCCACTTTGTATTAAGAGTTCGAGATTTTTTGTTCGCTCCTTAATTGCTCTGTCTACTTCTTGGATTGAAGGTTCCGCATTTACTGTAATTAAATCATTGGCTCCAGACCATTCTATTACCAGAGACTGACTTTTATGTTTTGAAGATAGTTGATGCTCTTTATCATAAGCAAACAACTTGTCACGCATTCCCTTTAAAGTAGGAAGAATAATTCGGCTAAAAAAACGAATCAAACTTGAACTTGGGGTCCAGGCATAATCATACGAACTTAATCCGCCTTGATCATAGGAACGGATAAAATCTTTACCTTCAAACTTGATAAATAGATCATTATCCAAATTATAATCGTACATAATTTCATCAATTATTTTTCGGTCTTTGCTTATAATTGCGTCGGCGATGTCGTCGTTAGAATACTGATACTTCTTTTTAACTTGTTTGATCATAAAATCACTGGCAAAAAATGCTCCAATCATATCAGCCCAAACATACCCATTAGTAAATCGGCCTTTTGCTGAGGTTCCTGATAACCCAGCAAAATAACGCATCGGAATACAACCTAAGATATAGGCTTCGTTTGCAGTCCCTCTATCGCTTAAACTATCACCCATCATTACTACATGTGAAATTTTGGATTGTGTCATGATGTTCATCCTTGTATTAGAGTAGATTTTTTGTACAACCTACATTTTTTACTATATCAGCACGATGCAACGTGTTCCCCGGTCTTCATTTATTCCACAGGACTTACGAAAAATTCTAAGGTCGAGGCAAAAAATGTTTTTAATGAGGGAGTTTAGATATACTAAATGACCGAATTAAAAACATTTTTTAACAAAGAGATTGGCTTTTTTCGTAAGTCCTGTTCCATATAAACTTTGAGCCTCGAGCCTTTAGTGTTGTCAACCTTCGGGTCATGTAAGAGCGCTAATATGACCTTAAAGACATCATTAAAATGTGCAAAACATGAAACAATTCACTTTGTCAGAGACCTGACATACCAGCTATGAAGATTTAAGCTATTTTCTTTTCCGTATACGTGGAAATTGATAGGTTTGAATATTGTGGTACAAAACGATCATCCCTCTCCTCATAGGAAGAGTGGGGAAACGTTTATTTACCAAATTGAGTATATACAGGGATCGGCTAATTAACAAATTAATCAAATACTCATCTCACAAGTCTAAATATAACTACGATAAGATTTCAAGTTAATACACAAAATCCATCGGGAACTACCATCAATTTTTTATTGCTTTATGAAGTTGAGGCAAGACCAACCAAGAAGAGAACATGGGCATTATAAAACTATAATGCTGAAATCAGGAGGGCCTTTAGCGTATACTCCTCAAGATTGACATAGTCGAAAATAATTTACCCCGGTTTTGTTGGCACACCGGGGAGAGCATAAAAACTAACCATTAGTTAAAGATTTCATTTCCTCAATTGCCGATTGTTCTGCAGCAATTTTACGTTGTTGCCAAAAAGTCGGTAACTGTGAAAGAGCTTCATATCTATTTTTATCTAATTTTTTAGAATGTTCTACCGTGGTCTCTTTAACAACTTCTTGTTTAGAGAAAGTAGATTTCTCTTCTGTATCAGTCTCATCAACAACCTCTTCCTTAGATAAAATAGGTTTGTTGGTAGTTACATTTTCTATTCGAGACTTCAGATGTTTCTCGATAAGCGCAAATTTCTTCATGTTTATCCTGCCTTGGCCAGGAGCTGTTTTCTTCATCTCATCAACTGCTTGTTGATTCTGCTTATTTTTATTTTGCAATATCTGAGAAAACATACTATTCATTTTATCTAGTTTCGATGAAGCAATTGATTGAGCGGTGTTCAATTGCAATAAATATGCTTTTAATTGCAAAACATCTGCGTCTTTAAATGCTCCTTTCTGATTGGCCAACCAGGAATCCAGCTTAGGATAATCTGTTAATGAAATTTTATTTGCACTACCCATGCTGTTAATCCACCAGAGGCTCGTCCCTTCTTTTTCTGTATGTCGTAATACAAAAGTTGAAGTAATACCTTTTACAGCAAGATCTTCGTTAGTTAATGCAAGGTTTGTTTTGGGATTCTCTGGATTGATGAGTAATTGAATTTTAGCAAGGTATTCTTCTCTTGCTTTGAGGCACTCTCGTTTAATTTGTTTTAAATGCACAGAGTTTAATTTTTCTACGTCTCGGTTTTCAAATGTCGCCAGCTTCTGTGACAGCTCTTCGCTCGGAGTCAGAGGATATACCTCTCCCGTTGCATCAACCCAAGAAAGTTGCCATTGAGAATTTTTATAACTTAAAGTAAAAACAACTTTATCTTGTTGTGCGGAGGATTGCTCTTTTGCTGCAGCAAGATTATTAAAGACTAGCACGTTTTCGGATGCTTGCAGTGCTTTTTGCAGTGCTGCTTGACGTTCAATTTCTCGATTTTTCTTATCTTCCAATGTCGCCTTATATTGGGCCATAAAGCTATTAATCTCTATTAATACTTCCTCTTTAAGCTCCATAATGAATTTAGGAAGCTGAGCGTCTTCAACGACTTGATAGTCGGGTACCGCATCGATTAATTCAAGAAAGAGGAAATAATTATAAGAGCTATTTACATTCCACTCACCATCGCTAATCATGAGCTTTAACTCTTGCAATCGAGTAAAAGCATCAGGAAAATCTTTCATCACATTAATTGATTGTTCAATTTTTTCACCACGAGTTCTGGTGTACTGATAAACCCAACCTGTTAGCCATGATTTTACGGGACGCTGATAATTTTTTTCTGCTCTTTGAGCAATAGCGACTATTTTTTTGCGTCCTTCCTCTGATTCATTTGCAATTATAGCTACTACTTGTTCAACAAATTCTTTAGGTATTTTCAATGATTTTTTTTTTGGCATTTTGAAACTCCTTTTCATGATGCAAAATTCATCATTACATTAATGTTTATTTTATACAAGTAGAAAATTATTATGCTAAATTGATCGCATGCGTATAGTCATGTTAATTTTTCTACATCGCGCTAAGTTCTAACAATTGCTTTTTCCTAAACATCATTCCATTAGCCGATGGCCTAGACTTGCATCTTCCGAAAGATAAAAATTGAGTCACTTTAGCTTTAAAACTTTTGCTCTAATAAATATATCGAGCGTTCGCTTTAATCCTTGTTGGCGTCGGCATCTCCTCATATAAGGTATTCTTAAATAAGAAATGCCAATTGGAAGTATAGACATTGTTCCAAATTTTGCCATAAGGACATTCCATCTTTTAAATTCATAGCAGTTTAATTGTTTCTGTTTATATCGAGGAAACTACCTATTTTTAATGCAGTCTTTACTGGATTCCCTGTATAAAGCGTGGTACATAGGCTAATGAAGAAATTGTCAACAGACCCTAGAATATCGCTGGCAAATGGTACGGAAATTACAATTTTTTTTATAATCAAAAAGTATATCCATCATTCTTATTTCCAAAAAATATGCGTGTCTAATACTTGCAAATTTAAAGTAACACGTTAACATGATTCGACAAAAAAATAATAACAAAGGGATGTTATGAAATTTGCTTTTTTTTCAGCTACTTTATTATCTAGTGGTATTGCTGTAGCTGCAGTACCAGTCAATGGATGGTATTCCAGCGTATTTGGTGGATATACTCACATATCTGGAAATGTATCAAAATATCATTTGGGATTTCTGTTTGATGATGTCGCTTATGAAAATGGCTATAACGCCGGGGTACGTTTAGGCTATCAAAGTAATCCTATCCGTTATGAATTAGAGTACACCTACTTACGAGCTAATACCAAAGACTTTGATGTTGACTTAATTGATCAAACTGGGGTATCAGGTAACACTAATGCTAACGTAGGTATGGCGAATATTTATTATGATTTTGCTGATGTTATCATGCCGACAATTTCTCCTTTCTTAGGATTAGGTATTGGATATGCTTATATTAAGACTTCTTTGAACAGTACAGGTCCCTTTGGAGCAGCCTCCTTTGGCGTCACAGAAGGTGCCTTTGCCTATCAGGGAACTGCTGGACTAACTTTTAATTTTGCAGAAAATTGGGCATTGAATGCCTCCTATCGTTATTTGGCAACAGCCAGTAACGACGATTTTGGAAAGACGCTCCAAGTTCAGATGGGTAATGTCGGTGTCGTTTATCGCTTTGATCAATGTAATTATAAGTAATTTTATCTTGATTCGTCAGCTCATCCCGAGCACACTGAGGGCTCTATGAGACACGGTTTTATAATCAATGTCAAAATCAATTGACCCATCGTCTTCAACATCTGAGGCGACGGGTCGTAAACGATTAGTCCATACATTAATTCTTTTGTTAATACTGAAGTGTTTTTTTAGGACTCAAAATCTGCGGCTCTTGCCATAAAGTCATAAATAAAACCATAACCAAAGGACCAACAAATAAACCAAGCAAACCTAAAGTTTCGACTCCACCCAGAATTCCAAATAATACCGCTAAAAAGGGTAATTCAATTGCACCACCAATCAAAGCAGGTTTAACAAAGTGATCTGCAACAAACATCACAAGGGTTCCCCAAACCAAGACTACGATTGCACCAATCATACTGCCTAATGAAAACAGAACCATTGCTACCGTAATAAAAACTATAGGAACAACAAATGGGATCATTGCTGCGAGTGCAGTTATAAATCCGACTAAGGTAGGTGCAGGGAAACCAACCAAACCATAACAGACTCCCATTAAGATACCTACTCCAAGTCCTACTACTATGGTTCCATTAACTGTAGCCCTCAATGCTCTGGGTAATCTATCTGCATAACGAAACCATCTTTTTCCCAAGCAATATTCCCCTACATGGTAAATCTGCGATAATAATTGATCGCCATCACGATAAAAGAAAAATAAGCTTAACAAAGTGAAGCCTAATTGGACGCTACGATGAGCTAAACTTGCCCCTATTTGTTTCACATAATAGCTCGTAGGTGTCAGCGATAAGTGAACATTAGACAATAAACTCTTAATCATTCCTGGCTTACCAATATGCTCATCCCAATAATTAACTAAATCATTTCCGAATAATGGAAAGTCTCTTAAAAATCCTGGGGCAGCACCACCTTGTTGATTAATCTCTTGAAGAAAATTAATAAATATCTGTAATTCCTTAATCAACAGTCCCAATAACCAGCTTAAAGGAAGTAAAAACAACAAACCAATTAAAGTCGTAAATAGTAAAGCGGATAAGTTATTTTTGTTCCCAAAAAAAATACGCCATTTTTCATATAAGGGATAAGTAGCGATAACAATTATGGAAGCCCATATTAATGATGGGATAAAACGATGAATAATAAATAGACTAAGAATTACAATTCCAACAGTTAAGCCCATGCTAATGAGCTCTTTATGGTTCTCATTCATTAGGCAAAACTCCATGCTAAAAGTTGCATCAATATCCAGGAAGGCACTGCAGCCAATACATCATCAAACATAATTCCAAAACCACCACGTACTCTTTGATCGACGTAATCAATAGGTTGTGGTTTCCAAATATCAAAAATTCGAAACAAAATAAAACCACAGATCATCCATTTGACTCCCTGGGGTGCCATAAACATAGTTAACAAATAGCCTACAACCTCATCCCAAACGATTCCTTTATAATCATGCACACCCAAATCTTGTGAAACTTTCTCACATACCCACACACCCAATAAAAATGCAATAAGCGTAAAAAAAAGATAAACCAGCCAATTGGTACCCATAAGCAGTAAATACACAGGTATTGCAGCTAATGTGCCCCATGTTCCTGGCGCTGTCGGCATTAAACCACTACCAAAACCAAAGGCAATGAAATAAGTAGGATCCTGAAAAACTTTTTTTGCTAAATTTATTTGTTTCATTTCTTATTCTCTTACTTAGCTAATCTTAAAGGTTGGATCAAAATGCATTAACTTACAATAGTCACTACCCTCTGAGTTCTTTTTGCGTCCCTAGGCTAAAAATGGGAGTATCCTGTTGGTTTTAACTCATGGTAGTGATTGTTTGCATCTTTCATTCTTAAACCAGCTCTCTCCTCAACTACTCCGATGGGATAACAATGCAAATTAGCACTATTAAAATCGCTCAATAATGAGGACAAATGATGTTCAGGTACAGTAAAACATAATTCATAGTCATCGCCGCCAGTCAAAGCCAAATCTAGTGCATTATCAGTCCAATACTTATAAAGCAAGGGATGTACTGGAATTGCCTCTTTATTAAGACAGGCGCCAACTCCACTCGCAACACAGATATGGTTTAAATCTGCACTAAGCCCATCCGAAATATCTATAGCTGCAGTTGCATGACATCTTAAAAATTCAATTAAATCAACTCGAGGCTTAGGGTATAATAATTTATCCATTAACTCCCCTTTATCTTGCGCAGAAATGTCTTGATTTTCAAGAAATTTAACTGCCAAAGCAGCAGCACCCAACTCACCTGAAACTACAATAATGTCACCAGGTTTAGCTCCACCACGTGATATCACTTTACTTTTGGGTGCAGTCCCAAAAATAGTAAGTGTAATCGATAAAGGACCATGGGTTGTATCGCCACCTATTAAAGTCATATCAAATTGGTTGAGCGAATCTTTTAATCCTTGAGCAAATAAAGCAAGCCACCGCTGATTGAGTTCTGGTAAGGTTAGAGCAAGAGTAATCCAAGAAGGCTTTGCCGCCATAGCGGCCATATCGCTCACATTAACCATGACTGATCTGCATGCAATATCATAGGCATTCCAATGTGGGAGAAAATGTACTCCTGAAACCAGAGTATCCATGCTCACCAGTAAATTCATTTCATGGGGAACACATATACAGGCAGCATCATCTCCAATACCTAACAGTACATCATCACGTTCATAATCTAGTGGTTTAAAAAAATGCTCAATAAGTGAGAACTCATCCATAGTTATGACTGATTTCGACGGAGCGTACTTGTTGGGCCAAACTATGTAATACACCATTGACATAGCGATGCCCATCTTGGGAACCAAATTCTTTAGTCAATGATATTGATTCATCAAGCACGACTTTATAAGGAATTTCAGGGCAATATAATAATTCAAAAGAACCAATACGTAATACAGTCAGTTCAATTGGATTTAAGCCAGTAATTTCTCTATCAAGAAAAGGAGTAATGTTTGTTTCCAATGTTTCAACATGGGCTGGAACGCCATGCAAAATACGGCAAAAATAATCTACATCCACTTTATCCATATTGTTAACGATTCGAAATTGTGCTTCGATTTCATGTAAATCACTTCCAGACATTAACCATTGATAAAGAGCCTGAAGTGCTAATTTTCTGGCTTTTCTTTTACCGCTTATTGACTGCTTTTCCACCTTAACCTCATGAATTCTTTATAAACATCTATAAAACTCCCCTCTCATTGAGAGGGGCATAAAAATAGCGAACACCAGGGTATTAATAATTCGCCTTATTGGAGTTATGTTCCGCGAACATATTGCGTTACATCAACAAGTAAATTTTTACCCTAGTCTTTATTCATCTGGTCTATAGTTTGTCTGAAGTCACTTACGTCCTTAAAGCGTTTATAAACAGAAGCAAAACGCACGTAAGCTACATGATCCAAACTATATAATTCCTTCATGACCAATTCACCAATGATCTGAGAGTCAATCTCTCGTTCTCCGCGACGGCGAATTTCCTGTGTAATCGCAATAATCGATGCCTCTAATGCATCAACACTGACAGGCCGTTTTTCCAAAGCACGCAACATACCTGAGCGTAAATTATCAATATTAAAAGGTTCACGCCTGCCATCACGTTTTACAATTAACGGCATAATTAATTCAGCTGTTTCAAAAGTAGTAAAACGTTCATGACATACAAGACATTCTCGTCTTCTTCGCACCTGGGCACCTTCAGCGACCAGGCGTGAGTCTACTACTTTAGTTTCTTCTGCATGGCAAAACGGGCAAAACATAATTATCCATAAACCGGAAACTCACGACACAAAAGCAGTACTTGTTCTTTAACTTTTGCTATGGTCGCCTCATTGTTAATATCATCAAGAATATCTGCTATCCAATTGGATAAAAGCGTCATTTCTTTTTCTTTAAATCCTCTTGTTGTAACCGCAGGAGTTCCCAAACGTAAGCCACTGGTTACAAAAGGAGAGCGAGGATCATTAGGGACTGTGTTTTTGTTCACGGTAATATTTGCTTTATCTAAAGCTGAGTCGGCATCTTTACCCGTGATATTCTTGTCTATTAAATCAACCAATAATAAATGATTGTCTGTGCCGCCTGAAACAATTTTATAACCACGACTCATAAGCACTGAGGCCATAGTCTTGGCATTCAACAATACTTGCTGTTGATAAGTTTTAAATTCAGGTAGTAAGGCCTCAGCAAAAGAAACTGCTTTGGCAGCGATCACATGCATTAATGGTCCGCCTTGGTTACCAGGAAAAACAGATGAATTCAATTTTTTCTCTATTTCCTCGTTAGCACGACATAAAATCATTCCACCTCTTGGTCCTCTGAGTGTTTTATGGGTAGTTGTGGTTACTACATCAGCATAAGGTACTGGAGAAGGATAAAGACCTACAGCAATCAATCCGGCAACATGCGCAATATCAGCCATTAAGTAGGCACCGACCTTATCTGCTATAGCTCTAAACCGTGGCCAATCAAGGACACGTGAGTAAGCAGAAAATCCGGCAATGATTAGTTTAGGTTTATGTTCTACGGCTAAACGTTCTAATAAATCGTAATCAATTAAACCGGTATTTGCATCAACTCCATAAGGAATTGCATCATAAAGCTTTCCAGAAAAATTAACTTTGGAGCCATGGGTTAAATGACCGCCGTGAGGTAATGACATACCTAAAATGACGTCACCAGGAGCTAATAGAGCCATCATTACGGCCGCATTAGCTTGCGATCCAGAATGAGGTTGAACATTTACATAATCTGCTGAAAATAGTTTTTTAGCGCGGGCAATTGCTAACTCTTCAGCGACATCAACATACTCACATCCGCCATAATAACGTTTGCCCGGGTACCCTTCAGCATATTTGTTAGTTAATACAGAACCTTGTGCCTGCAAAACACGTGGACTTACATAATTTTCCGATGCAATAAGCTCTACATGCTCTTCTTGCCGGCGTTGTTCATCAACAATCGCTTGAAATAATTCATCATCAAAATTTTCTATAGTATAGCTTTGGTCAAACATGAGTAATCCTTGGGAAAATGGTTAAGGTCTAACGATGATGTCATTACGTACCTTTCTAACACCATCCACGCTTGCAGCAATAATCCCTG
Organism: Legionella qingyii; assembly: GCF_003990155.1. Classification (NCBI taxonomy): domain Bacteria; kingdom Pseudomonadati; phylum Pseudomonadota; class Gammaproteobacteria; order Legionellales; family Legionellaceae; genus Legionella; species Legionella qingyii. Next base: position 205,295 of record NZ_RZGX01000001.1, on the reverse strand, counting down.
CTCTTTGCTTCAATCTTGGGGTAGCAACAAAACCACTGAGTTGCACTTCATCTTTAAAAGTTTTAACTTGTACTGCGAAACCCGTACGCCCCAATTGATTCACTAGGGTTGCTTTTACTTTAGTAGTGGTAGTCGAACTATCCAAAAACTCTCCTGTGCTTTCACTTCCAGGAGAAGCAACACACGCTATAATAATTATAGATAAAAGTCCCACAAACAGCATTTTAAGTGAGTTACGCATCCCCAAACCCCCTAAAGAAAAACCTCATAAGACTACCACAAAATTTACCTGGTTACGAATTGTGAATATAAATCGGAATTATTACTGGAATTTTGATTTAAAAAAGCACATATCCTGAGCTATGATCATGCATAACCCAGGAATATCAAACATCGATTCCATTCAAAAGTTATTTTCATTATTTAGTAACTACAACCTTGGAACCAGATTCTGAAGGATGATGTTTCACCACCTGATTTTTTTTCTCATCATGTCCATGAACATCTTTCTGATTTGTATTGTTTACCACAACTTGTTTTTGATTGGGAGTATGTCCATGTGTCTGTTGATTATGGCCATGTATTTTAGCCTGGACAGGTGCACCATTTGTTTTTTTATGACCTCGATGATAAGGAGAAGGATGACGGTAGTCATGAGGACGCTCATCGAAACCATAGATTTCTGCTCGCGGAGGAACAGAGTGATAATAACCAGCATCATAATATTCTGGCGCGGTGATCTCACATGAAGTCAAAAAGGGTAATAACAAAAGGCAAGGGATTAAACGCTTCATGAACAACTCCTGAAACACAAATAAAAAAGGGAAGGTGCACTTGCATGCAACTTCCCTATCGTCAAATAAGCTATTACTTATTTTTAGAAATTACTTATTTTTTTGCTGTAATCTCAACTTTATCGCCTTTAATACCTTTGTTCAGGTAATTAACGATACGTACAGTGCTATTTACATTAGTCCAACCTGAGTAAATAGTACCATATGGAGATTGGATTAAAAGGTTCATACCAGAGTGGCAGTAACCATAGTAGTACAAATTGATGTAATGAGGTGCATCATAGTAAAATATAGTGAATGGATCTAAAGGAACACCATCATCAAAAGAACCATATACACGAATATTATCAACACTGTTATTGATGATTTCAATTTCGCAATAGCCTGGGTACATCATTGATTTACCAGCAGGTTTATGATTTTTGTCAGCCTCTGTAGCTTTTGGATGCAAGTGTGCATTTGCAGCAAAAGCTTGACCAATCAAGCTAAAACAAAGAGCAAATAATAAGGACTTCAACTTCATGGTTTCTCCTTCGTTTAATGAAAGCAGCATAGTAACAAAGTGTTGTATTTAGTCAATAGGATATTTTTATAACCATGAAATAAATAAAATTGAAACTTATAAACACAATAAGGGTAATAATATTCAGCTTTCATGTTATATTTGGCGAGTTTCAAAATTATCGTTTTTTTTAAGCATTTAGGGGAATATTAATGAAAAAGCGAATGATCATCATGGGAGTAGCCTTACTGATCGTTTTCGGTGGGATCATTGCTTTTAACCTGATCAAAGCATTTTTGATTAAGCGTTTTTTTGCAAGCTACCAACCACCTGCTGTTTCTGTCGCATCATCCGTTGCCAAAGCAGTAGACTGGCAGCCAACCATTCATGCTGTCGGTAATTTCGTTGCATTTAATGGAGTTGATGTAAGCGCCCAAGCTTCAGGAAACGTGGTAAAAATTGACTTTGAATCAGGACAGTATGTCGATAAAGATGCCCCATTAATTACTATTGATGATAGTGTAGATCAAGCCATATTAAAATTTAATCAAGCAGAATTAACTCTGAAAACGCTTAGCTATAAACGCCAAGATGACTTGTTTAAACGAGGCGCTGCTCCTATTTCCAATGTGGATGAAGCTAAAGCAAATCTCGATCAAGCCCAGGCAAAATTAGATCAAACTCAAGCCCAGATCAATCAAAAGCACATTACAGCGCCCTTTGCTGGTAAATTAGGTATACGACAAGTAAACCTGGGCCAGTTTATCAGCCCGGGGCAGACAACAATCGTTTCATTACAATCACTTGACCCATTGTATTTAGAATTTTATCTCCCAGAACAATTGTATAAACGTATTCGACCCAATCAAGCTATTACGTTTTCCGTAGAAGGATTTCCCAATGCGCTTTTTGAAGCCAAAGTAACTGCGATTAACTCTAAAGTGGATCTGAATACACACAACATGTTGGTTCAGGCTACTCTTGCGAATTGCCCTACAGCTGCAATTAAAGCCCCTGAAAATTCTCCATTAGTGCAAACCCGAAAAGAGCCAATGGGTAATAAACGAATTGTTACTTGCAATTCTGATTTAAACAGCAAAAACAAAATTCATAGTTTTACCTTCGTACCAGGTATGTTTGCTTCAATTGAAATAAGCCAAGCTCCCGAGCCTAATACAGTCATTGTTCCTTCAACTGCTATATCTTATAGCTTATATGGTAACGCTGTTTACATAATAGAAAAAAATGCGGAGGGTAAGAAAAACTCAGATGGTTCTGATCTACTCACCGTCAAACGCGTTTTTGTTACCACAGGCGAGCAACGTGGAAATTATACCGTAATCAAAAAAGGAATTAAGGCAGGACAATTGGTTGTAAGCGCCGGAGAAATAAAATTACAAAATGGCACGCCCGTTGTAATCAATAATGATGTCAAACTGAATGAAGTCAGTAATCCGGATTTGTTAGGACAATAAACTAAATTGAATCATAGTAGCCTGGGTGAAGCAAAGCGAAACCCAGGTTAATTTTAATATAGGCATAGCACACCTATTACAAAATTTTTTAATCAGGAACACGTTATGAAGTTTACCGATCTTTTTATCAAGCGGCCCGTACTTGCCATGGTAATTAGTTTGCTCATTCTGCTTTTTGGTATTAACTCCATCTATAAGATGCAAATTCGCCAATACCCGCGTATGGACAATACAGTGATTACCATTATGACTGGATATCCTGGTGCGGATGCCGATCTTATTGCAGGCTTCATTACTTCACCTTTAGAAAAAGCGGTTGCCAGTGCAGAAGGGATTGATTATATGACCTCTTCCAGTACTCAAGGCTTAAGCACTATTACTCTAAATATTAAATTAAACTTTGATCCTCAAGTGGCTTTTACTGATGTGATGAGTAAAGTGCAACAAACGCTAAATCAATTGCCCAAAGAGTCTCAACAACCAGTTATATTGAAAACATCTGATAGCTCAACAGCATTGATGTACATCAGTTTAGACAGTACCGAAATGACACCCCAGCAAATCACTGACTACGCAACCCGTGTTGTTCAACCACAACTGCAAACTGTAGACGGTGTTGCTAAAGCAGAGATTTTAGGTGGTGCCACCTATTCCATGCGAATTTTTCTTGATCCGGTTAAAATGGCTGCTCTGGGAGTTTCCCCCTCAGATGTATCTGTTGTTCTTGCCAAAAATAATTTCCTCACTGCAGCAGGAAATACCAAAGGTGAATACGTTGCAATCAGTATCACTGCAAAAACGGATCTTAATGACACAACACAATTTAGTAACCTGATTGTTAAAAGTGATAAAGGTTCTATTGTTCGCTTACGCGATATTGGCAGAATTGAATTAGGTTCACAAGATTATGATACATCGGTTACATTTAATGGTAAAAAAGCGGTATTTATATCCATTACCCCCACACCAACAGCCAACCCTCTGACCGTAATTAGTGATGTACGAAAAATACTTCCCTCCGTTATTAGAGAGTTTCCACCCTCCTTAACAGGAACAATAGTTTATGACGCGACAGCATTTATTAGAGCATCTCTGGATGAAGTAACTCATACTATTATAGAAGCAGGCCTAATTGTTATCGTAGTGATTTTTTTATTCTTAGGCTCTATTCGTTCGGTACTCATTCCTGTGGTAACCATTCCACTTTCATTAGTTGGCGTATGTACCTTGATGCTTATTCTAGGATACAGTATCAACTTACTTACCTTGCTCGCTTTTGTTCTAGCCATTGGTTTGGTAGTCGATGATGCCATTGTGGTTGTAGAAAACGTCCATCGACATATAGAGGAAGGAAAAACTCCTTTTGATGCTGCATTGATTGGCGCTCGAGAAATAGCCACTCCAGTAATTGCAATGACTATTACCCTTGCCGCTGTATACGCACCAATTGGATTTATGGGAGGATTAACCGGTGCTTTGTTCAAAGAGTTTGCATTTACTTTAGCCAGCGCAGTAATCATTTCAGGAGTTATCGCCTTAACTCTTTCTCCTATGATGTGCTCAAGGGTATTATCTAAAAATATAAGCAGCGGCAAATTCGTGCAATTTCTCGATAATTTTTTCAATAAGCTTAAATTGAGATATCAAAATGCGTTGCATAGCTTGCTAAATACCCGCGAGATTATGTTGTTCTTTGCAGCAGTTGTTATCCTGATGCTACCTTATCTCTATACTCATACCGCAGCAGAAACAGCACCTGATGAAGACCAGGGTTTCTTTTTCGTCATGGCAATGATACCTCAATTTGCCACACTTAATTACATCGAGTCATTTACTAAGCCATTTGATGAAATTTATAAAAGCTTTCCTGAAACAGAAAATTATTTTACCGTAAACAATAGCAGCCAAACCATCTCGGGAATGGTATTAAAACCATGGAATCAACGTAGTAAAAGCCAGTTTGCTTTAAAACAACCACTGCAAGATAAATTATCACAAGTTGCGGGTTTAAACGCTTTTGCAATTGTCCCCCCCCCTCTTCCAGGTGGTGGAGGCGGAACACCAGTTCAATTTGTTATTAAAACCACTAACGACTTCCAAAGCTTATTGGATGTGTCACAAAAACTCACCGAAAAAGCTCAAAAAAGTGGTTTATTTATTTATGTCGATAATTCTCTTAAATTTAACAAGCCCCAAATTATACTGGATATCAATCGCTCCAAAGCTTCTGAAATGGGATTAGATATGCAAGCAGTTGGGAGCAGCTTAACCAGTGCTTTATCAGGTAATTACATCAACTATTTTAATTTGGAAGGACGTAGTTATCAGGTTATTCCGCAGTTAAGTCGCTCGTTCCGCATGACCCCGGAACAATTAGGGCAAATATATGTGAAAACCATCAACGGAACTATGGTTCCTCTTTCAACTGTAGTTACTGCTGTGGAAAAAACAGCTCCTAATGCCGCCACACATTTTCAACAAATGAACTCAGCAACCATTCAAGCAGTCATGATGCCTGGAAAAACACTTGGCGAGGGTCTTGAGTTCTTACAAAATGCAGCCAACGATACATTACCTAAGGGGTTCTCATATGACTATGGTGGTGAATCAAGGCAATTTATACAAGAAGGAAGTGCCCTGATATTTGCATTTATCTTTGCAATCATAATTATCTTTTTGGTACTTTCCGCTCAATATGAAAGTTTTCGCGATCCTTTAATCGTCTTAATCAGTGTCCCCATGTCCATCTGTGGCGCCTTAATTCCCTTGAATTTGGGTCTGGCGAGTATCAATATTTACACTCAGGTTGGCTTGATTACTCTTATCGGATTAATCTCCAAACATGGGATTTTGATCGTAGATTTTGCCAACCATCTACAACGAGAAAAGAATTTGGATAAACGAGCTGCCGTAGAGGAAGCTGCAGGTATTAGATTAAGACCCATTCTCATGACCACTGCAGCCATGGTATTTGGTGTATTGCCGCTTTTGATTGCTAGTGGCGCAGGAGCAGTAAGTCGCTTTGATATAGGTCTGGTTATTGCAACGGGCTTGTTAATCGGAACAGGATTTACTTTATTTGTGGTTCCTACCTTATATACATACATTGCAGAAGACCATCGCTTGAAAAAGGCTGAACCTCAGTTTGATGAAGCAAAAATTCCTGATGTTCAAGTGCCTAACCCAAAAGAACAACATCCCTAATATAAAATGCCCGGGTGCCACGCAGAGGAACCCGGGTTTAAAATATCACAATTTTCCCGAGTTCCGCCGCTCTGCAGCCCGACTGCAAAAGCTAAACCTGTAATTTTCCAACCCCATATTATTGTAAGCTTATTGGCTCAACTTATGGTTGAATTTGTGGTAACATTTCGTCTTTTTATCAGTACAGGTTTAATCATGGATAAAATCTATTCCCCTGAAGCAATTGAAAAATCATGCTATAAAAATTGGGAAAATCATCATTATTTCCAGCCTCATGGTGACGGCAAAAGATATTGCATTATGCTCCCTCCTCCCAATGTTACAGGTAGCCTGCATATGGGGCACGGTTTTCAGCATACGATTATGGATGCATTGACCCGTTATCATCGGATGTTAGGCGATAAAACTCTATGGCAACCGGGTACTGACCATGCTGGTATTTCAACGCAACTCGTTGTTGAACGTCAACTTGAAGCCACGGGAACCTCTAGAAAAGATCTTACCCGCGAACAATTTTTAGAACGCGTTTGGCAATGGAAAAATAAATCTGGTAATACTATAACGCAACAAATGCGACGTTTGGGTGCTTCAGTAGACTGGAGTCGCGAACGATTTACTATGGATGAAGGATTATCAGCCGCAGTGCAAAAAGTGTTCGTACAACTCTATGATGAAGGTTTGATTTATCGTGGAACTCGTTTAGTGAATTGGGATCCTAAATTAGGTACTGCAGTATCGGATCTCGAAGTGCTCTCTGAAGAAGAAGATGGTTTCCTCTGGCATATTCGCTACCCAGTTGTGAACTCAACCGAGTCTCTTATTGTTGCTACCACCCGACCTGAAACGATGTTGGGAGACACTGCGGTTGCCGTACATCCTGAAGATCCACGTTTTAAACATCTTATTGGGCAAGAGGTTTATCTTCCACTTTGTGAGCGGACGATACCTATTATTGCGGATGAATATGTCGATAAAGAATTTGGCAGCGGTTGCGTTAAAATTACACCCGCCCATGATTTTAATGATCATGAAGTGGGTAAACGTCATCAACTTCCTGTTATAAGCATCTTAACTAAAAAAGCATCTATTAATAAAAATGCTCCTTTAAAATATCAAGGAATGGATCGATTTGTAGCCCGAGAACAAATTATTAAAGATCTGGATGCAGAAGGCTTATTAGTTAAAACAGAACCACATAAATTAAAAGTGCCCCGTGGTGAAAAATCGAATGTCATTATAGAACCCCTGTTAACCGATCAATGGTATGTCAAAACTCAACCTCTCGCTGAACCCGCAATCGCTGCTGTGAAAAATGGTGAAATTCGCTTTATTCCGGAAACCTGGAGCAAAACCTATTTTCAATGGATGGACAACATTGAAGATTGGTGTATTAGTCGCCAATTATGGTGGGGACACCGTATACCCGCATGGTATGACAGTAATGGTAATGTCTATGTAGGATATAGTGAAAATGATGTTCGCTTTAAATATAAAATTAAAGATTCAACGGTATTAAAACAAGATGAGGATGTCTTAGATACCTGGTTTTCTTCGGCGCTTTGGCCCTTTTCAACTTTGGGTTGGCCGGAACGTACTCAAGAATTAGATCAGTTCTATCCAACTTCGGTTCTGGTTACTGGTTTTGATATTATTTTTTTCTGGGTAGCTCGGATGATCATGATGGGGCTAAAATTTACCGGAAAAATTCCTTTCAAAGAAGTGTTTATTACCGGCTTAATTCGAGACAGTGAAGGACATAAAATGTCCAAATCTAAAGGGAATGTGCTAGATCCACTGGACATTGTTGATGGTATTGATCTCGAGTCGCTCATTACAAAACGAACCTCTAATTTAATGTTGCAATCTGTTCGGGACAACATCATTAAAAACACCCGTAAAGAATTTCCTGAAGGTATTAGCGCCTATGGAACAGATGCCCTTCGTTTTACCTATTGCTCTCTTGCATCTACCGGTCGAAATGTACGCTTTGATATAGGACGAGTTGAAGGTTATCGTAATTTTTGTAACAAATTGTGGAATGCAGCACGTTATGTTTTACTCAATACAGATGAAGAGCAAATAGATTTCGATGATGGAGCATTCCAATATACCCCTGCAGATCAGTGGATTTTATCACGCCTGCAACACACCATAAGTAAAGTACATCATTATTTCGAAACCTATCGATTTGACTTGTTATCAAACACGATTTACGAATTTGTCTGGCATGAGTATTGTGACTGGTATCTCGAATTATCCAAACCCATCTTGCAAGATGAACATGCACTGAGCGCATTGAAACGCGGTACTCGTAAGACATTAATTCACGTCCTCGATCAGATTCTTAAAATGTTGCATCCTTTAATGCCATTCATTACAGAAGAAATTTGGCAACGGACTACAAAGTTAACCAGTGATAATGGTGCAAGCATTATGATCAGTGCTTACCCCCAAGTGAACCATGAGTTCATTAATGATGTAATTGAAGAAGAATTAGAATGGTTAAAAGCAGCGATTCAAGCAGTACGTACCATCCGTAGTGAAATGTCTATATCACCTGCCAAGCTTATTCCGCTTTATATTCGGAATATTACACCGATGCTTAAAGAGCGAGTGGAGAAATATCAACACACGTTAAAAGCATTGAGTAAATTAAGCCAGATCCATTATCTGGAAGCAGATGAAAAGATACCCGTCTCTGCAACTGCTGTCCTTGGTGAAATTGAATTACTCATTCCAATGGCTGATTTAATTGATAAAGAGGCGGAACTGACTCGCTTAACAAGAGAGCTTACCAAGTTAGATAAAGACATTAGTCTTGCTGAGGGTAAATTAAATAATCCTAAATTTACTGATAAAGCGCCTGCGGAAATTATTGCTAAAGAACGTGAAAAATTATCGCAAGCACAACAAACTAAAGAAAAGCTCTTACAACATAAAATTAGAGTTGAGTCATTGTAAGAAATAAACTCCAGCGAGTTTATTGTAGCCCGGGTTCAGGTCCGAAAGACTGGAACCCGGGTTTCGCTTTCGCTACACTGCCATTAAGTTAAGGGTTTTTGTCATTCCCGCGTAGGCGGGAATCTATTTCTTAAAGTGGCACTGTGCCTCGCTAGAAATGGGTCCCGCCTACGCGGGAACGACAGTTTTTTCCTTAGCTTAATGGCAGTGCCGCTTCGCTCCACCCAGGCTAAAAATTATGAAATTGAGCCGTTTCCGTTTCCAACAACTCTATGATTGATCCACCAAGCAAGAAACAAGGTGGATATAATTCCCAAATAAACGCCTATATTATTCCAACTGGGTCCTACCAATTGCAAAGCATCAGGACTTTGAAAAATTGAAAACGGGATTGCAAGCAATACATCCATAATAGCAGAACCAGCAACCAAACCACAGGCAATGAGCGTCCCCTTTTGTTTACGAATCAACGCTTCTTCTTTAACAGGTATTGCGCGTTTTAAACGTCTTTTAACAAACAAGGCAATCATTCCCCCAATAAATAATGGAAATGAAGAAGAAAGTGGCAAATACATTCCTATAGCAACACCTAGAATGGATAAATTTAAATAGCGTCGTAATTGAAAAAAATGATTAAGAAATATAATAATCAAAATAATTGCCGAACCAATAAACATCATGTTCCATGGTAATGAATTTCTAAACACCGCTTCGGTGATGGCTGCCATTAAAGCGGCTGTGGGCGCAGGTAAAGATTGACTTATATCCATGCCTGCATGAGGCATTACACCTGCAATCCCATATACATTGAATAATAGTTGCATTACTGGCGGAATAACTAAAGAGGAGATCACCACGCCCAGCAACAGCATCAATTGTTGTTTCCATGGGGTTGCACCAACCAACTGACCTACTTTCAGATCTTGGGTATTATCATTGGCAATCGCCGCAATACCAGTTACTACTGCGCCAATCATAATCGTAATTGCCTCAGCAGCCTGAATTTGCTCGGGTTTTAGAGGTAATGGCAATAAGTGATCAACCGCGACTAATAACAACCAGGCAGCAAAAAGCATCCCTGAAATAACAACAGAACTTCCGGGACTAGCTGTAACACCAACCATACCTGAAAAATAGGCAGTAATAACTGAAAAAATAAACCCTATAATTAAGACATAAAGAACAGCAATAAAAATTAGGGTTGGAGAATATTCATTATCCAAACCGACTGGATGTAAAGGAAGAACAAGTTGAAAAAAGAGAAACAGGATTGCAGCTAATGCGCCTGTACCTATCAAGATATAAGGCAATGGAATATCCTTATCGGTTCGTGGCACCTGAGCATCAACACCTTTAGACGTATATGTTTTCAGAGAAGTTCGGATACTTCTGGAAAGTGGTTTAACTAATTTTAAAAAAGTCCACACTCCAGCAAACAACATAGCACCTATTCCCAGATAACGCATTTCACTATTCCATAAAAGGGATGCAGCTTGCTCTGCAGGGTGCTGATTTAGAAACTCAGGATAAAATTGACTTACAACAGGTAATGCAACTAACCAGGATAACACTGCGCCTAAAAAGATACTGATTGCCATATCATGGCCAACAAGATAACCAGCACCAATCATTGTAGCAGAAAAGCCTGCGCCTAGACCAAATAGAGAGCGTTTTACCACAAACCAATAATTCCAACTATTTGCAATTACTTTAAATCCAGTTTGGAGTAATTCAGTAAGTGCGCCTATTCCCCCCCCGATTAATATGTCTTTGATACCTGTTTTTTCAGCGGATGATTTTAATACCTCGGCAATTGCCCTCCCTTCCGGAAATTTTAACGATGGATCATGAACCAAAATACGTCGTAAGGGAATGGAGAATAAGACACCCAGAACTCCACCACTAACTGCAATGAAAAAATTTGTCATGTAATCAAAATGATTCCAAAAACCAATAATTATCAATGCTGGAATGGTATAAACAATCCCACCAGCAACGGCCTCACCAGCAGAAGCCGCAGTTTGCACTGCATTATTTTCAAGAATGGTAGAGTTTTTAAAGAAACGTAAGATACCCATGGAAATAATTGCAGCAGGTATAGATGCTGAAGTTAAAATCCCTAGTTTCAAGGCAAGGAACGCATTGGACATTGCCAACAATACGGTCAGTATTATAGCAAGAAACACCACTCGAAAAGTAAGTTCGGCTACCTTTTTATCGGCAGCTATAAAAGGAGTATCAGCCATTAACGACCCCAAACACTATGTTTTACTTCAGGATTTAATAAAGAAGAAATCTGTGACAAAGGTATTTTTACTGTTTGCGGACCATAAACATATGCTGCTACCTGATACGTATCAAAGATAATATTTATTCCATTTGCTGAAAAAGACCAGATTTTATAATTTTTTTCTACAGGCTTAGTACCCTCTTCGATCCATTTTTTATCTGAAAGATTTTTCTCGGTAATTTTTTTACTGCAAAAACTGGCTATAGGTTTTAAATAATTCGTTTCAGGTCGGAATAAGTCAGCTAACTCAACCTGGCTTCCATGGATAAAATTCAATACTGCCACCGTATTTGAAGGATGTGCAGCTCCTCGGTGGTAAATAGAAATATTAAAAGAAACGCTCAATGCATTTTTTGTTTTGTATGGCAAAGAGTACGTGACATTTAAACCGGATTTTCCAGGTGCATCTGCAGGAATGTCCGTATCAGCAGCAATTTCTTTAAAAAAACTTCTTTTGGTTTTTTCCATGAAGTCTTGTACTACTGCATTAATACGTGGATCACTAAATCCTTGTGGATATTTCACATCAATAATATATATGGGGGTTTCTTTTTTTATTGATATCGGATTTACGGCCCAAGTAGCAAACGAGCCTACGATAATACTTAAAGATAGAATTGTTTTAAGTGGTTTTAACATACATTTTTTTCCTAGTAAGTATCTGGTTTAGAAACCCATTCCCCTGCAATCATCATACGATGTGGTAAAGGATATGCAAAGTAATAACAAAGAGCAGCACTGTCATTAACAGACCACCATATCAAATCAGCGTTCATACCTTCAGCAATAGTCCCTACCTCCTTTTGCAAACCTAATGCTCTTGCCGCTTGGCTGGTGACTGCAGCTAAAGCTTCGGGAACCGTTAATGAAAAGAATTGGCAAGCCATACTCATCATCAAACGTAATGACGTAGTTGGTGATGAACCAGGATTACAATCGGTAGCAACAGCCATACCTACCCCAGCTCGCCGCAGTAATTCTACCGGAGGTTTTTGCTTTTCACGCAAAAAGTAATAAGCACCAGGAAGCAAAACAGCAACTGTGTTTGCCATTGCCATAGCAGATGCGCCTTTTTCATCTAAAAACTCCAAATGATCACAAGATAAAGCACCAAACTCAGCTGCAAGCTTGCTTGCTCCGATATTGGATAATTGCTCGGCGTGACATTTTATGGGGAGCTTTAATTCCTGAGCGGCTGCGAAAACTTGCTCAGTTTGTTTCAATGAAAAAGCAATGGACTCACAAAATACATCCACTGCATCTACCAAATTCTCTTCACATAATGCAGGCAGCATTTCTTGACAAAGTACATCAATATACGCTTGGCTGTTTCCTTGAAATTCAGGGCCTATTGCATGGGCTCCAAGGAAGGTTTTTCTAACCCTTAAGCCCGCTAATTCGCCTAAACGTTTAGCTACTCTAAGCATTTTCAATTCATTAGCCAAATCCAAGCCATAACCTGACTTAATTTCCACTGTAGTTACACCGTCAGCTCGTAAAGCAAGAATTCTTGGCAAAGATTGTTTGATCAACTCCTCTTCAGAAGCGGCTCGAGTGTGCCGGACAGTAGATAAAATTCCACCACCCGTTTTAGCAATTTGGGCATAACTGACACCAGCCAGTTTCATTTGAAATTCAGTCGACCGATTACCCCCGTAAACCAAATGAGTATGGCAATCGATAAGACCTGGGGTAATTAATTGCCCCTGACATTCTTCTTGATGCGGGGCTTCATAAAATTGTTTTGGCAATTGTGCTTGCGCCCCACACCAGACAATAAGACCCTCTTTAATCGCAACAGCTTGTTGCGTTAATTGATTTCCTTGAGCATCGATGGTCGTCGCATTTAATAATAATTTGTCGCAGACAGGCATTAAAAATCCCAATGTTGAACTTGATGAGGAGGCTTAAGCCAGGCTTTATGGTGCTTCGTATCATATATATCCCATTCTTTAGACATATAAGTGTCCTTGTCTACATCCAACAAAAGCCAAGTCAAAAATTCAGCGACTGTCTCGGGTGAAACCAATCGATTTTCATCTTTCAAGCGCTTATAAAAGCTAATTTTCTCATAATCAGGATTTTCTTTACTTCGAGCGATTGCTTGCATATTTGTATCAATTATCCCAGGCATAACACTAGCAAAAGCAATTGAATCAGATTCCAGCTGCCAGCACTTGGTTAACATCGATAAGGCGGCTTTAGATACACAATATGCAGCCCAGCCTCTAATCGCGAAATAGGCAGCTCCAGAACCGATATTTAAAACACGGCCATCAGTCAATTTATCATAGATTAATTGTGGAAGAAAAAGGGCCGCATTCAAATTTGTATTTAATGTTTGATTCCAGTCTTTAGGATCAATTTCCTTCATGGGAACCAATGGATTTAAAGTTCCTGCATTGTTAACAAGAGCGCTAATTTGATTGACATCGTGCAAACGATTTTTAATTGACGCCAACCCTTCACATGTTGATACATCGGCGCAAATGTATTGGATGTTTTCAGAAAAAGCTGCTGTTTCTTGCAAAGCCTTCTCTGTTCGCCCTACAACTAAGATTGATTGCTCTCGTTTTGCCAAAGAAAAAGCTAATGATCTTCCTATCCCACTTCCTCCACCGGTAATAACAATCACAATATCCTCTTACTCTTTTTTATTTAACGTGCGATAAATAATACCAGACATTGAATAAAGTTGGCATAATTTTATGCGCGTGCATTGCTGGATAAGTAAATTCTGTTATAGATTGGACAGGAATCAAATCTTTTGACACGACACCATCATGTTATAATGAATTCAATAATAAAATAATCGAAGGCCAATCAAAATGAGAACTCCTGTTTGCATCAGCTTCTTTCTAGGACATATCGTGTTATGCAACTTAGCGTCTGCAACAACGATACAGTGCCCTCAGGTTATTCAAACGAATCAATCGTTACACCACGAAATCACAAAATGGAATGAATTCTCGGATAAATTAAATGACGCCAATCATTTTGAACGTATCACATTTTATTCAGGACATCCTAAAGAACATGCAAGCCTTGCACCTGATACCGAGTCTTCAAAAAATAAAAAATTAACATGGACATTTGGTGAACAAGAAACTTGGATTGCCTGTGAATATACAAATACCAAAATTCAATTGATTCAAATGATTCCTGCAGAAACAAAAAGCTGTACTGTAACTTATAATGCAGATTTTTCTAAAGTAGTTGCTATCAATTGCATTTAAGCTCAGAGTTAAGATAGCTTAAGAATAAATATTAGTAGGATTTAATGGATAAGGATAAATGCAGATTTTTATAAAACGCATCTTAGATAAATTGTAACATCATCATTTGAGCAGAGGGAGAATTTAATGTTTGAACATCTTTCCAATTACCAACGTGCCAATCCTGCACTCTGGCAAGGTAGAAAAGATACGATTAATGCTGAACGGTTCTTTCAAAAAATTATTTTTCCTGTAAAACAAACCGATCTAATCACGAAAGAGAAAAAAACGGTTTTACTTGGTTTTGCCAGCGATGCAGGTATTCGTCGTAATATGGGAAGACCAGGAGCAAAATTAGGGCCGGATCAAATCAAAACACAATTAGCAAAGCTCCCATGTTCTATCGATAAGCCAATTTTTGATTTAGGTACTATTTTTTGTGAAGAAGATGAGCTGGAAACTGCGCAAACTCAATTTGCCAATTTAATCAGTTTTTGTCATCAACAAGGTCATCAAACAGTTGCCTTAGGTGGAGGCCATGAAATTGCCTGGGGACATTATCAAGGTTTGGCGCCCCATTATACTAAATTAGGAATTATTAATTTTGATGCACATTTTGATTTAAGACCCCACCAAAAAAATCAGCCAGGTACATCAGGAACTCCCTTTTCACAAATTGCAGCGTACTGTAAAGAAAATAGCCAACCCTTTAATTATTGCTGTATTGGAATCCAAAAAATGGGAAATACCTCTTCCCTTTTTGAACGAGCTGACGAGCTTAATGTTAATTATTTGACTGCTGAAGAGTTATATTCGAACAGCTTAGCGTGGCATTTGGCATTTCTCGATGATTTCATGCTCAATCTGGATCATATTTATCTGACACTCTGTTTAGATGTTCTAGCTGAGTCATTTGCTCCTGGCGTGAGTGCACCCCAACCTTTAGGACTCACTCCCTGGCAAATTGTACCACTCTTGAAATACATTATTCAAAGTGGCAAAGTAGTTAGTTTTGATGTCGCTGAACTATCACCGCCTTTGGATCAAGAACAAAAAACTGCTAGACTGGCTGCTCTTATTATCGCAGAATTGCTACATACTATTTAAGGAGTCAATTTCATGAAGAACACATTACTAGGGAGTACTCTGTTTGCGCTACTTGGTACTCAAGTACATGCTGATGTTACTCAGCCAGTAACACCTCCGCCGCAAACTCCAGCCACGGTACAACAGCCCCCTTCTACGCCCCAGCCTCAAACTCAAGGCACTGTACAACAACCCTCCGCTACGCCAACGCCTCCAGGTCAAAATATACCATCAATAAATCCAGCACAGGCACCCGCAGCACCAATCAATTGTGAGTATAAAATACCTGCAGAAACCAAAACTATTGATCAATCATTGGTTCTGAAATGGGCTGCAAAAGCAGTGACTCAATCTTTTGACTTTGACCCAAATAATTTAGACGCTCAACTGCAAAAATTGCAACCTTGTTTCACTGAGCAAGGATGGACTGGATTTAATACTGCTTTGCAAAAATCAGGTAATCTGGAAGCCATTAAATCTCAAAAACTAACTGTGAGCAGTCAAGTGGATGGACAAGTTATCTTAACAGAAGCGAAAGACAATCAATGGAAAATTAATTTGCCTTTGCAAGTTGTTTATCAGAATGACAAAGAAAAAGTAACACAATTACTCAGTGTTGATGTGACTATAGGCCGTAAGATAACTGGGGACTTGGGAATTACTCAGATGATTGCTGCTCCAAGAGGGACAGTAACTCAAAAACTACCACCAGATTTTAACCCTAATCCTGCCACTGTCATGAATCCAAACACTGAAAATACTACAACTCCAACTAGCTCAACTGCACCAAATCCAGCTACACCGTCAACTCCAATGACAACCACACAACCAACTACTGCAAATCCCTCAGCGACTCAGTCACCAGCTACTACTGGACAACCTACTTTGCCAGAAAAGAGCTCGACACAACCTTCGCTCCCACCCCAGTAGTTCTTAATTCGGAATATTGCCGTTCCTACCTGAAAATTTATAGCCTGGGTTCCGCATTCGCGTCACCCAGGCTATAGTGAAATTAAACTTAGGGGAGATGAATAATTCATCTCCGCTCATTATGCATGTACAGCAGGTTGATTGGCACCCGCTTCATTTGGATATTCTAAAACAATAACTTTTGTACCTATTTTGAAAAAGTTTTCACTTAACCATTTGGCAGCACTTGGGAAAATACGTATGCAGCCATGGCTGGATGGGTGTTCAGGAACATCGTATGCTGCGTGGACGGTATATCCTTGATAAAAGTAAGTGCAATAAGGCATTTTAGCGCCGCCTTTAGTATCTACAGGATATTCCCCAGATTTGCAATCGGCTCCCCTTCGATTATAAACTTTAAAAGTTCCAGTAACAGTTCGGCACGATTGGTTTGAATTTTCTTCACAGAAATCAATACCTGCTGATCCACCACCAGTCAATAATCGATTACCATCCTCATCGTAAGCAGCCCATGCAGAAACTTTTGGATCAAAAATAAAGCGTTTTTCACCTGTTGCCTGAATCTTCTGCGGAAAATAATCACGACCTCGTTTATCCTTTGTATAGTGAACTGTTCGATGCACATAACCTGCGTCATCTGTAATTAAAGTAGACGGATCATTCTCAACACAGGATGTTAACCCCCCAATACACAGTAACAAACCTGCCCAAAACAACTTATTCATTTAAATTTTATCTCCACTTGATTAAAACTTTCTTGAAATTCTCTTTCTTTTCCCTAGATCGCATTTCCCTTCGAATAGTTACAAATTACCGCGAGATCTAGAAATTGGTCAGCATAGGCTCTCTAGACCTGCAGTGAGAGATAAGTAGTTACGTTTACTACTTATCTTCATTTGATATTTCAATTTTGATACGTTCAATTAAAACTTATGATTCCAATTTTCTGTATTTAATACGTGACGGCCTATCCGCTTCATCACCCAAACGGCGTCTTCTATCCGCTTCATAATCACTGTAATTTCCTTCGATAAAGGTAATTTGTGAATCACCTTCAAAAGCCATCAAGTGAGTACAAATTCTATCTAAGAACCATCTATCATGTGAGATCACAACAACACAACCAGGGAAATTGAGAATCGCGTCTTCCAAAGCACGTAGAGTTTCAACATCCAAATCATTACTAGGTTCGTCAAGTAGTAATACATTCCCACCACTTTTCAATAATTTTGCTAAATGAACGCGATTACGTTCACCCCCGGAAAGTTGGGACATTTTCTTTTGTTGATCGCTACCTTTAAAGTTAAAGCGGCCTACATAAGCACGTGAAGGCATTTGAAAACTACCTACTTGCATTATGTCATGACCATCAGAAATCTCTTCCCATACTGTTTTATTGGGATTTAATTCATCACGTAATTGGTCTACGTAAGCCAATTGTACCGTTTCCCCAATACGGATAACCCCATCATCCGGCTCTTCTTGACCAGTAATCATTTTCAAAAATGTAGACTTACCTGCTCCGTTAGGACCAATAATCCCTAAAATACCCCCTTTAGGGAGTTTAAAATCTAAATTGTCAATTAAGATTCGATCTCCAAATGATTTGGTGATTTTTTCTCCTTCAAGAACCAGATCACCCAAACGCTCTCCAGGTGGAATGTATATTTCATTTGTTTCATTACGTTTTTGAAATTCCTTCGAATTCATTTCTTCAAATCGAGCAAGGCGAGCTTTATTTTTAGCATGACGTCCTTTAGGTGAGGTGCGAACCCACTCTAACTCTGCTTTCATTGCACGCATATGTGCATCTTCTTGCTTCTGCTCCATCTCTAGACGTGCTTCTTTTTGCTCAAGCCAGGAAGAGTAGTTACCTTTATAAGGTATCCCTTCACCACGATCCAATTCTAATATCCACTCTGCCGCATTATCCAAGAAATATCGATCGTGGGTAATTGCAACTACAGTACCAGGAAAACTTTCAAGATAATGTTCTAACCATGCTACAGATTCTGCATCTAAATGGTTGGTTGGTTCATCAAGCAACAACATATCGGGGTTAGAAAGCAATAACCGACATAATGCAACTCGGCGACGCTCACCTCCTGATAATTTACCCACAACAGCATTCCAATCAGGTAATCGCAGCGCATCAGCAGCAACATCCAACTTCCTATCTAAATCCCAACCGCCACCTGCTTCAATAGCATTTTGCAACTCACCTTGCTCAGCAAGCAACGTATTCATTTCATCGTCACTCATTGGTTCTGCAAAGCGCATACTAATTTCGTCGAAGCGTGCAAGTTTTTCTTTCATTTCCTTCACGCCCTCTTCAACAACTTCCCGTACGGTTTTATCCGGATCCAATTTAGGTTCTTGTTCTAGATAACCGATTTTAATTCCTGGTTGTGGCCTTGCCTCTCCTTCAAATTGAGTATCAACACCTGCCATAATACGTAATAAAGTTGATTTACCAGAACCATTCAATCCTAAAACACCGATTTTAGCGCCAGGAAAAAAACTCAATGAAATATCTTTTAAAATAAATCGCTGATTTTCAACAATTTTGCTGACACGATTCATGGTAAAAATATATTGTGACATAACTACTCCGTCTTCTTTAAACTGTCTTTGTAGCCTGGGTGAGGCACCGCCATAACCCGGGGAAATAATACTCGATATTTCCGGGTATTACGGTCAAGCCCTCACCCGGTTACAACAATATCTTTACTATTGCTATTCAAAATTCATGGTCTTCTACCAATCAAGAATTACTTTACCTGATTGACCTGATGCCATAATTTGAAATGCCTGTTGGTAATCATCCACTGGGAAACGATGCGTTACAACTGGTGAAATATCCAGTCCGCTTTGTAACATAGCAATCATTTTGTACCAGGTTTCAAACATTTCACGCCCGTAGATACCTTTAATTACCAATCCTTTAAAAATAACTTGGTTCCAATCAATAGCTGTTTCCTGAGGAGGAATACCTAACATGGCCACATGTCCGCCATGGTTCATTGCTTTCATCATATCATTAAGCGCCATAGGATTTCCTGACATCTCCAAGCCTACGTCGAACCCCTCCAGCATGCCCAGCTCTGCAGTAACATCAGCCAGCTTTTCATATTTAACATTTACTGCACGAGTTACACCCATTTTACGGGCTAAATCCAAACGGTAATCATTCACATCCGTAATGACTACATGACGAGCACCTATATGTCTTACTATTGCTGCTGCCATAACCCCAATAGGTCCAGCACCAGTAATCAATACATCTTCTCCAACTACATCAAAAGCCAAGGCACAGTGAGTTGCATTGCCAAAGGGATCAAGAATTGAGGCCTGTTCGTCGGTAATGTTATCTGGAAGAACGATAACATTGGTGGCAGGAATAGATAGATATTCTGCGAAGCATCCTGGTCTATTGACGCCCACACCTAAAGTATTACGGCAAAGATGACGTTTACCTGCGCGGCAATTTCGGCAGAAACCACATGTTAAATGTCCTTCACCAGAAACTCGTTGTCCTACATGTAGTCCTTGCACTTCCTGGCCTATTGCAACAATTTCACCAGAAAACTCATGGCCTACAGTCATCGGTACGGGGATAGTCGCTTGAGCCCATTCATCCCAGGAATATATATGGATATCAGTACCACAAATCGCTGTTTTTTTAATCTTAATTAATACATCGTTGACGCCGTATTCAGGCATTGCAACTTCTTCCATCCAAATTCCAGGTTCCTTTTTCGCCTTGACTAATGATTTCATAAAAGTACCTCAAAAATTAGCTCGTCCCTATAGAATTAAGAGAAGAGCGTTTTGCTTTAAATAACAGAAAATTCCTTACCTACTGTTTCAAAGGCTGCGATCGCTTTATCCAAATGATGTAGCTCATGTGCTGCAGACATTTGGGTTCGAATTCGAGCCAACCCTTTAGGTACTACAGGATATGAGAAACCAACCACATAAATACCTAACTCCAACAAACGATTTGCCATGCGCCCAGCCAGACTCGCATCACCCAACATAACGGGGATAATTGGATGTTCTCCTGGGATTAGCTTGAATCCCAATTTCGTCATCCCTTCACGAAAATAAAGGCTGTTTCGTTTTAATTTTTCAGCCCAGTGGTTATTTTTCATTAAATTATCTAAAACCACACAAGAAGTATGCGCAATAACTGGAGCCAAAGTATTTGAGAATAAGTAGGGTCTGGAACGCTGACGTAACCATTCAACGACAGTCTTGTTTGATGCAGTATAACCGCCAGAAGCGCCCCCTAAGGCCTTACCCAAGGTACCCGTAATAATATCAATACGATCGCTAACGCCAAAATGTTCTGGAGTTCCCCGACCAGTTTCCCCCATAAAACCAACTGCATGTGAGTCATCAACCATAACCATGGCATCATACTTATCTGCCAACTCACAAATTGCTGGAAGATTTGCTAAAATTCCGTCCATCGAAAAAACACCATCTGTGGCAATCAAACGAAATCGTGCATTTTTAGCAGCAATCAATTGTTCTTCCAATGCTTTCATGTCGTTATTAGCATATCGATACCGCGCAGCCTTACACAGACGAATCCCATCAATGATACTGGCGTGATTTAATGCATCACTAATAATCGCATCTTCCTCACCTAATAACGTTTCAAAAAGACCCGTATTCGCATCAAAGCATGATGAATATAATATAGTATCCTCTTTGCTTAAAAATTGACTGATTTTCTGTTCAAGCTGTTTGTGAGGAGTTTGGGTACCACAAATAAAACGCACAGAAGCCATACCATAACCATACTGAGCCAGTGCTTTTTGCCCTTCAGCAATAAGTTGAGGGTCATTAGCCAAACCTAAATAATTATTAGCGCAAAGATTGATTACTTCTTTATGATTTACTGTGACAGCAGCTTGTTGCTGGCTAGAAATAACACGCTCTCCTTTGTATAAGCCTTCACTCTTAAGTGTCGCTATTTCAGTTTGCAAATAATCAGTAAATTGCTCAAGCACTGCATTCTCCCAGTCGTTAGATTATATTTATTTCCCTGTCATTCAACATCGTGAATGATGTATGGGTAATTATAAATCGGTTAAGAAAACTCTTAAAAATTGCAGATCATAACAAACTTTAAACAGAGTCACCACGAAATTTGGGATTCAAACATTATTTCTTAGCACATGGGCTATTTTTTTGCTAAGATTGTGCCAAAGTTTTGAAAGTGTATTGACAATTCACTTCTGCCATCTTGTTTCACAGCTATTTGCGGAATTCTAAAATCACCAAAAGTGGATCACTGCGAATAACAAAAACGTTGGCAAATGAATAATCAATCTTAACCTAAAACAATCAACACGGTAGAACAAATGAGTTATCAAAGCGCACGCATTAACATGGTCAAACAACAACTTCGAACTGGCGATGTTTTAAACGAATCCATCCTTAATTTGTATGATGTTGTACTAAGACACGAATTCGTTCCCGAACAATTTATCCATTTTGCTTATTCAGACATGCAAATACCCCTTAATCACGATCAACGCATGCTTACTCCTTTGGAAGAAGGAAAAATTCTACAAGCATTGGATTTGCAAGGTCATGAAACCGTTTTGGAAGTAGGAACTGGCAGTGGATTTTTTACCGCGTTGCTCAGCAAGCTATGTAAAAAAGTAATCAGCATAGACTACTATGCCGATTTCACTACCAATGCGGCACATCTATTAAAAAAACACCACTGTGACAATGTAGAATTAATTACTGGTGATGCCAGTCAAGGTTGGTTAGAAAGTGCTCCTTATGATGTCGTTGTATTTACTGGTGCCAAAGAACAAATAAATGAGACTCAAAAATTACAGATACTTCCTGGTGGAAAATTATTTGTTATTGAAGGAGCTTCTCCTGTCATGCAAGGCCGATTGTATGAACTAGATCATAGTGAAAATTGGCATGAAGCACTGCTTTTTGAAACAAACATTCCTTTATTGATCGATAAATCAATGCAAAAAGAATTTGTATTTTAGGATTTAGTTTAAATGAAAAAATTGTTGATTTGCTATCTCATGGCTTTTGGTCTGTTGTCGCAAGCATTTGCCGCAACAGACTTAATGGATATCTATCATCAAGCTCTTGAAAATGATCCTATATTCAAAAATGCCTATGAAACGTATATGGCTAATAAAGAAGCTGTTCCTCAAGCCTGGGCAGCATTGCTACCCCAAGCAGGTCTTACAGCGCAAACAAGCCGAAACTTTCTGCATGTGAATGATGGCTTTTTCAGCGTTCAAGACGACTATTACAAATCCAAGATGTGGCAAGTTTCTGCATCTCAGGCTATTTTCAATTATCAAGCCTGGGCCAAAGTAAAACAAGCAAGGGCATCTGTTAAAGCAGCACAAGCTACTTTTAACGATGCAGCTCAGGATTTAATTCTTAGAACAGCTAAAGCCTACTTTGATATATTGTTTGCCCAAGATACTTTAAATTTCGCTGAGGCAAAAAAACGCGCAAACATGCGCCAGTACGAGCAAGCCAAACAACGCTTTGAGGTGGGTCTTGATCCAATTACTTCTGTTTATGAAGCAAAAGCAGCTTATGATCAATCGGTAGCTACGGTTATTGCCTCCCGTAACAACCAAATCAATCAAAGTGAAAATTTAAGAAAATTAACGAATCATGTTTATGAACTCATTGCGCCTCTGCGGGATGGAAAAATTCCTCTCATTAAGCCAGAACCTAATGATGTAGATGAGTGGATAGATACTGGTCTTAAACAAAACTACAAATTGTTGTCTGCCAAATGCAATCTTGAAGTAGCACGTCAAAATATGAAAGCGCTGTCTGCTGGCAACTGGCCTACTGTTGCTATCCAAGGCAGCTCAGCAGAAACAACAAATGAAGTCAACACATCCAGCCCTTTCTTACCGGAAAATCAAAAACAATCTAGTGTTAGTTTGGCGTTGAACTTTCCTGCATTTCAAGGAGGACTAGTACTCTCCCAAACTCGGCAAGCAAAGCATAATTTTCGGGCTACCAGCGAACGAGTCGAACAAACTTATCGAGATGTGGTAGTAAACAGCCGGATTGCTTTTAACACAATTACTGATGGAATTAGCAAAGTTAAGGCAGACAGGCAAACTGTTATTTCCCAACAGAATTCATTGGAAAGTACAGAGGCTCAATTTGAAGTAGGCACTCGTACCATGGTGGATGTAGTGAATGCCCAACAGCGTCTTTTTGAAGCTCAGAACCAACTTGCTAATGACCAATACAGTTTGATTAATGCCGTTCTAACTCTAAAATATCTTGCCGGAACATTAAACGTAAATGATCTTGAGCTGATTAATTCATGGTTAGAAACAACTCGTGTTAACGGATTAGTTTCTGCTGGAAGCACTACCACTAAATAACAATTTTTTATTCAGGTTTTTATAATGTCCAATCCCTCCCAAGTTGAAAAAAAATTACTTCATTATACAGGTAAAGCAATTGCAGATTTTAATATGATCCAGCGTGGTGATCGTGTTATGGTCTGTTTGTCTGGTGGCAAAGACTCTTTTACGCTTTTAACTATTTTGGATCAATTACGCCGGCGTTCTGGTAATAAATTTGAACTCTTTTCCTTTACCCTAGATCAGGCTCAACCTGGTTGGGATGATACTGCAGTGCGGCAATGGCTCGCCGAGCGTTCAATTCCTCATGAAATCCTAACTCGAGATACTTACAGTATCGTAAAAGAAAAAATTCCCGAAGGTAAAACATACTGTTCTTTATGCTCACGCTTACGTCGCGGGATTATCTATCGTTATGCCGAAGAACATGGCTTCAATAAAATCGCTCTTGGCCATCATCGAGATGATCTGGTTCGTACCTTAATGATGTCCATCCTATATAATGGTGACATTCGCTCAATGCCACCCAAATTGCTCAGCGATAATAAAAAGCACATAGTAATTCGTCCATTATGCTATGTTCAAGAAAAAGACATTATCACGTTCGCCAACGAGCAATCCTACCCTATCATTCCCTGTACACTTTGTGGTTCTCAGGAAAATTTAATGCGCAAAAAAGTAACACATTTAATTAATCAACTTGCCGAAGAAAATCCTAAAGTTCCAAGTAATATCCTGCATGCGCTGCAAAGCATCAAACCCAGCCAACTTATGGATCAAAATATGTGGAATTTTAGAAATCTTGAAAATGAATTAGCCACCAATCAAACAATCAATACCAGCGAACTCTTTAGCACAGAAGAATTCGACTCAGTAGAAGTATAAAATTGTTTTAAAGCCCGGTGAAAGACCTGTCTCTTAGTCACAAGTTGAAAATCTTTGGGGAAAAGTCAGATTTGAGTACAAATATGGCTTTTCAGTGAGATGTGCATAAGAGTGTAGTGAACAACGTAGCCAATCCCGGGTTTTAATTAACAAAACACTCTTTCTTGCTTTTAGTCTAGGCTTTTCCTTTTCGTTTTTTTGAATTATTTGCATCAGTCGAATCTTATAAACCACAAACACAATGAGCACCAACAAACCAAATAGCCCTAGTTAAGCACACATCCTTAACTAAACCGTAACATTTTAATAACATTTTTGTTACAATAATGTTTTATTAGATGGCACTTTAGTCTAAAATTAGAATACTTTCGCTTAACCTTTTCACTTTATTTTGTTAATAGAGGATCTATCCCCATGTTTACAAATACATCGGTTGACTCACGTATATTTCGAATTTATGCCAAGCGTTACTTTAAATTTGATTTTGTAGCAGCCATAGTCGTATTTCTCGTCGCCATACCATTATGTCTAGGTATTGCCTTGGCTTCTGGTGCACCACTTTTCTCTGGAATTTTAAGTGGCGTTATTGGTGGAGTTGTCGTAGGTTGCTTAAGTGGCTCGCACGTTAGTGTCAGTGGACCTGCAGCTGGTATGGCGGCGGTGGTAGTAGCTGCCCTTACTCAACTAGGAGATTTCAATTCATTTTTAGTTGCTCTATTTCTTGCCGGTTTACTTCAAGTGGTTATAGGAAGTTTGCGAGCTGGATTTGTCGCCGATTACGTCCCTTCCAATGTCGTACAAGGTCTACTCTGTGCCATCGGTATTTTATTAATAATCAAGCAATTGCCACTTGCATTTACTCTTTCTGCAGATTTCAACGAACTCAAAATGCATTTGTTAGAAACCGCTGAAGAAATCTCATTAAGTCCCATTCTTGCTGTGTATAAGCATATAAATACTGGGGCGATGCTGATTACGATTCTTTCTCTCAGCACATTAATTTATTTTGATGTGACGAAAAATAAAATACTAAAAGAAATACCGGCACCAATCCTCGTCGTTATTTTGGGCGTGTTGCTTAATGAGTTGTTTTTGTGGACCAATTCAAGCATGATTCAAAATTCGCCGCAGTTAGTTAACATTCCCCAAACAGATAATTATCGTGAGCTATTTAGCCAATTGGAATATCCCAACTGGTCTACTTTAGCGAATCCAAAAGTCTATCTTTATGCTTTTATCATTGGCATTGTGGCTTCTCTTGAAAGCTTATTGAATCTTAAAGCAGGGGAAAAACTGGATAAAAAACGACGCCATCCCTCCTCAAACCGAGAATTGGTTGCTCAGGGAGTGGGAAACATGACCGCTGGTTTAATTGGTGGGATTCCCATTACCTCTGTAATCGTAAGAACCTCAATCAATATTCAAGCAGGTTCGACAAGCAAAGTGTCAGCAATTTTGCATGGTGTTTTTATTTTCCTTGCGGTGATGTTAATCCCGGGCACGTTAAATAAAATTCCCTTATCTTCTTTGGCTGCAATTTTGATCTATACCGGATATAAATTAAATAAACCTTCAATTTATCGCTCTATTTATGCTCAAGGTAGTGATCGATTTATCCCATTTATCGCTACAGTGATCAGCATCATTGTATTTAACCTCCTAACAGGCATTTTAATCGGGCTGGGAGTAAGTTTGTTCTATATATTAAAATCAAACAGTCAGGCACGAATTAATATCCTTAAAGAAATTCATCCTACTGGAGAAATTAATCGTTTAGTACTCCCCCAGCAAATGACTTTTCTTAATAAAGCCGCTTTAGTTGCCGAGCTTGATTCCATACCCAGGGAATCACAGTTAATTATTGATGCGCGTTATACTCAGTATATTGATAAAGAAATTTCTGAGCTTCTAAAAGAATTTAAAGAGGAACAAGCGCCCAATAAAAAAATTGCATTGAATCTGATTGGCTTCAAAGAACATTATAAGATTCATAATTATATTGATTTTATCAATGTAACCACATACGACGTGCAATCGCACCTGTCTCCAGCACAGGTATTAAATATTTTACATGAAGGAAACCAACGCTTCCTCAATGACACCCCAATCCACCGTTCGAATCAATTGGACATTAAACTCACAGCGAAAGGGCAACATCCTATTGCCATTGTTCTTGGTTGTATTGATTCACGAGTTCCAGTAGAAACAATTTTTGATATGAGCTTTGGTGATGTTTTTTGTGTGCGGGTTGCTGGAAACGTGGTGAACAATGACGTTCTGGCCAGCATTGAATATGCTTGTCATGTTGTTGGCGTTAAACTCATTGTCGTTCTGGGCCATACGCGTTGTGGCGCCATTCAATCTGCGTGCGACGGAGTTGAAACAGGCCATATAACAGAATTGTTGGACAAAATTAAACCAGCGATCAATGCGGAGAGCGAAACTGAAACAAATCGTCACAGTAAAAATAAAACTTATGTGGACAATGTTACTGAGTTAAACGTAGCCCATACCATGCAGGAAATTTATGATCGCAGCTCTATTTTGCATGACATGATCGAGCAAAATGATATTGCCCTAGTTGGTGGGGTTTATAATGTTCAGACAGGTAAAGTTCATTATAAAAATTATGAGTATGAATTAAGCCAACTTGGAGGAAAAAATTACGAACACCTGGCTTCCAAACTAAATACATTATTAGAAGAAGCCAAGATTAAGATTTAACATCTCTAGATAGCTGCTGCGAAGCAGAGCCCAAGATAAAAATGATTTAATAACAATGGGCTCCGCCTCGCAGGCTAGATGCCTCACGCCAATTAATCTGTTATTGAACAGAAACTTCTGTATAATGCTTTGCACTCAAGAACAATACTATTTTCAGGAGCAGAAATGCGTGCGTCTCAATGGTTTTTAGCAACTCTCAAAGAAACTCCAAACGATGCAGAGATTGTTTCACATCAATTAATGCTGAGAACTGGAATGATTCGTAAACTGGGTTCAGGCCTTTATACCTGGATGCCTTTGGGTTTAAAAGTATTACGTAAAATAGAACAGATAGTCCGTGAAGAAATGAATCGCATCAACGCAATGGAGTTGCTCATGCCCGCAGTACAACCTGCTGAACTATGGCAAGAAACTGGGCGTTGGGATACCTTTGGCGGGCAGCTTCTCACCATGAAAGATTCTAATGGTAGAGAATATTGCTATGGCCCTACTCATGAAGAAGTAATCACAGATATTATGCGTAATGAGTTACAATCCTATAAACAATTACCCACAAGCTTTTATCAGATCCAAACTAAATTCCGCGACGAAATCAGACCTCGTTTTGGTGTGATGCGTGCACGAGAATTTATTATGAAAGATGCATATTCATTCCATTTAAATCTAGAAAGCCTGCAAATGACCTACAAAGATATGTATCAGGCTTATTGTCGTATTTTTGATCGCATGGGACTTAAATATCGCGCAGTTGAAGCCGATACGGGTGCTATTGGAGGCTCTGCATCACATGAGTTCCAAGTATTGGCTGACTCTGGTGAAGATTTAATTTTCTATAGTGATAAAGGAGATTATGCCGCAAATATTGAACAAGCAACCAGTTTAAAACCCGAAAAAGCAACACCCACCACTCAAAAAATGATTCTGGTTGATACTCCAAACCAAAAAACTATAGCTGAAGTGTCAAAATTCTTTGGTGTAGCAAGCAGTCAAACCATCAAGACATTGATTGTAAAAGGAAAAGAACACCCTATGGTGGCTTTAGTTTTAAGAGGCGATGATGAGCTCAATGAGGTCAAAGCAATAAAACATCCTTTGGTGCATTCTCCCCTACAATTTATTGATGAAGAAACTGTCTTAAAAACCTTGAAGACCCCCATTGGCTCTCTTGGACCAGTCAATTTACCAATTCCTGTAATCGTGGATCATCATGCTCTTGCTATGGATTCTTTTATTTGTGGTGCCAATCAAGCAGACAAACATTATCAACATGCTGCTTGGGATAAAGATGTGAGTGAATATCTTGTTTATGAATTACGTAATGTAAAAGAGGGCGATATCAGTCCAGATGGGAAAGGAATACTGCACTCTTGCCGCGGCATTGAAGTTGGTCATGTCTTTCAGCTGGGAGATAAATACGCTAAAGCCATGAATGCTGCAGTAATTAATGAACAGGGTCAATTAGAGACTATGTTAATGGGATGTTATGGCTTAGGTATCACTCGTGTAGTTGCAGCAGCAATCGAACAGCATCATGATGAAAATGGAATTATCTGGCCTCAAAATATTGCACCATTCCAAGTAGTCATAATTCCTTTAAATGGGCATCGTTCACAAGTAGTTCAAAAACAAGCAGATGCACTATATGAGCGTTTAAAAGAATTAGACATCGATGTATTAATTGATGATCGGAATGAAAGAGCTGGCGTGTTGTTTGCAGATCACGATTTGATTGGTATTCCACATCGTATCATCGTAAGTGAACGAAATATGGAACAAAACTGTGTGGAATATAAAAACCGAGCTACTGGAGAAACACAACAACTAAGTTTGGATAAAGCAATTGATACAATAGTTCGACTGGCCTCAAACAAGTAGGCTGAAACCCGGGTTCCACTGTGTTCCTCCAGGAAAATTTAGAGGATATTACGTTTATCGTAACCGTTCATGGGGGAATGGTTGGATTTGAGCGCAGGTTGCGCGAATATGATACTGAAAAAACGTAGCATACATCATCAGTATGTGAGGCTTCCGAAGTGTTATTTTTCGCGCAAGATGTGCCAATAGGGCATGAACTTACCGCTTATCTCCAGGGTTACCTTCAGTATTCAAATAAGACAACACTTCATTACTTTTTAATGCTTTTATTCCGATTGCAGTAATTTGATTAAAGCTTACATCTAAGGTATATAAAGTTGCAGTTTCAGCTAAAGTTAAAGCGCCTTCATCTCCAATATAATTATGACTCAAACTTAAATTTTGCAGTTGTATCGCTTTGGTTAAAATTTTTGCACCTTCATCCCCAATAAGATTATTATCCGCATATAAATTAGTCAGAGAACTCATTTTTGCTAGAGCTGCGATACCCTCATCACCAATTAAATTATTGTCGATATTAAGCAAGGTAAGATGACTCAATTCAGATAAAAACTGAGCCCCTTCGCGACCTATGCTACAACCAGCAGTTGAAAGCCATTCGAGAGAACTGGCCTGGGCCAAAAAAGCTGCCCCCTCATTTTGTAATGGATTGTTATCAAGAATGAGATAAAGTAAATTGGGATTTCTTGCTATAATCTCAACGCCATCTTTATCAATATTATTGTTTTCCAAGTCAATAAAGTTGAGGGATTGATTTCTATCAAGAGACTCTACACCCTCATTCCCTAAGCGGTTGTTACCTAAATATAAACTTTTCAATGTTTGATTCGAAAACAATGCTTTCGCACCTTCTGCTCCGATTTGACTTCTTTTTAGAGAAAGATGAGTTAGTGATTTATTTTTTGCTAATGATTTCGCCCCCAAAGAGCCTATAGGATTACCATCAAGTGAAAGAAATATCAAAGTAGTATTATTCGCTAAGGCCTCCGCTCCATAGGAGCCAATATGATTATCCCCCAAAAGAAGGTAAACCAAAGAAGTATTTTTAGCTAATGCCTCAGCTCCAAGTGAACCAATACGGTTTCCAGTCAGGAAAAGATATCGAATATGGGTATTAGTAGAAAGTAATTCGGCACCTTGATAGCCAATCTGATTGTCCGAAATGCTTAAACGATTGATTTCCGGGTGCTTATTGAGAAAGGATAAAATTTGTGGAATATCACGATCGTGTATATGACACTGATCGAGAAATAAACCACCATTACTGGCACGTAATTCTATATTTTCAACACATTCATTAGATTGGGAATCAAAATTTTTTATTTTATCTTTCGCAAATAGTGGTGAAATCAGTACGCTCAAGACAAGCCAAAGACTTAAAGCTGCTTTTCTCATTATAAAACCTAATCCTTTTGTTAAATTCTGATATCCTCAGGACTTACGAAAAACCCCAAGATCGAGGCAAAAAAATGTTTTTAATGAGGGAGTTTAGATAGACTAAATGACCGAATTAAAAACATTTTTTAACGAAGAGATTGGGATTTTTCGAAGTCCTGATCCTAATAAAAATTATTGAGTTTTATCATGAAGATAAATAAAAACCAACACATCAACGTATGAGATCCCTCTATAAATGGATACAAAAGAATAATTCTCGTGGATTATGTCGCATCGATTGCATATGAAGGGGATTCGTCATTGGTAATCCGAAAACTATCATAATCTCGAATGAAGTTTGCTATATGATATGCTAATGAAAAATTAGTATGCTCTCCGAAAATATCATGATAAACACCTCTAGGCGTTTCATCTAATTCAGCGGTACAAGTTTTTAGCAGAATATCTGCATATTTTTTATTTATTTCTCCCCATTTGTCCAATATGGCTTTGCCATTAGCAAGATGAATTTCATCTTTAAAAATACTTAATTTATTGAAATGGTATAAATTACCCATGAGATAAAGGGCAAAAACCCGCGTTTCCATATATTGCATAGGAATAGCATTCAATACCGAGGGAATAAGAAGTTTAAGCATCAGGAATTTGCTATTATCCAAATTGCGAATTACAAACAGTAAATTCCAGCTAGTGTACAAATGCATCCATTCTTTATACACATAAAATTGACTGACTCTTTTAGGAAGTCGATTAATGATTAAGTTAGGTAACAAGCTGTATTCGCCCTCCTCTGTTATTGAGCTTTCCTCAGGCAAAACTAAATTTTTAAAAGAATAACCGTGAGAGGGTCTAAGGCATTCTAACAAACGAATAAGCGTAGCCCCTGCAAAAGCATTGTCAGCCGGTTGACCATCCTCCTCATACTTTTCTTCCCAAGTTGCTTCCAAGATATTTAAACTCACATTTTTGACTGAATCATCATGCATTTCACCTAATGGAGGAGGACAAATCTTGGCATTCCACAGCGCTAATCCATGCTGCTTAATAAACACTTTTGATTTTTTAACAATTTCTTCCTGACTAAGTTCCTCATCTCCTAATGCACGAATAAATGCACCTTCAGTAATCACGGGGTCAACAGAAACTAATTTTAGGCTTTTAAAAAGAGAAAAGTTATTTCTATTCGAACAAAAAAAGAAATTATTGATGGGATTTCCAGGATAATAAGTGTTTCTTTGTTTTGTAGTAAAACTATAGATATCTTCATTCAATGTGAAACTGTTTACCATAGTCACTGCGAATGCCTCGAATAAACATAATAAATTCAGCTGGATTTGCAGCTGTTCTGACATTTCATTTAACTCTAGATCTGCAATTAATTCTTCGTGCTCTATAAAAGCCAGTAACTCGCATATTGGTGGATTGTTTAGCAAACCTTCTTTTACAGACTCAATGAGTCGCTCCAAATCAATAGGTTCTTCTGTGAGTTTAGCCAAGAAGTTTTTGAACCCTTGATCACGAATTTCAAGTGAATTTAAACTAAAATCATGGAGAGTATTTTTGATAATGGCTGGATTGGATTGTTTCTTAAGATATTTCGTTACACGCTCTAAAAATTGTTTTGCTAAAGTCCTTTGCATAAAAAATCCATGTATTTGAAAATAACAAAGTATATGTCTTTAGCAAAAATTTTTAAATAAAAGGGACTCTTTAACTATTTTCTCCTTCCTGTGGAGGAACCACAATAGCAAAAGGTTCGCTAGAGCTGCCGTCTATGACTTTATTTAATAATGTAACTCTTACTAAAACGTTCATTGTTTTACTTTCTGCAGAACATTTTGTTTCATTCGGCTCACGCTTACAGTTTGCAACCTGGTGCACTGTATCTATAGGACTGGTATCGATATCAATCACTTTTTGATGTTCCACATCAATAAGGGCTATCTGCAGGTGACTAAGCTTCCATTCGCTCCCTTCTGCAGTATATCCCACGCGCCGTTCATGAACCAGGGTAACTTTTTGCCCTCTTTTCAATGTAGTTTGGTATTCCCACACTGGCTGTTCTACGGTCAACTCGCTTTCCACAATATTATTTCTTTGTTGAAATGCTTTTTCCATATTGAGGTAACCCCAACCATACGTTCGATTCCATGCTGAGCCCATAATTTTAGTATGTCCCGAATTCATTGAACCCGCATCGGTCCAAGTATCCGCACTGTTAATAAGTAACGCCTTGATGGCCATAGGATTCTGAATCCCTGCATCTTGCAATAACAATGCTGCCGCACCTACATGAGGGGCAGCTGAGCTTGTTCCCCCCATGAGACGATAACCATCTTTATAGTTCATCGCATTAGAATAGACAAAACCATAAATTTTAGGGTCAGGAGCACACGTCATCGTATCATGGCCAGGGGCAGTTAAATCAGGTTTACGTCTACCAAAAGGTGTAGGACCTCGGCTACTGGTATTCTTTATATGATGTTTGGCTCTATCTACAGTTTTTACCGTAGATTCATTTTCAGTGACCAGCGTATTCATATTGGCAATAGTAAGCGCATTATAATTATCACCAGGGACTGTTAATGTGGAGGCAAAGGTAAATTGATGCGCTGGCTCTATGTATCCAGCATTCCCTGCTGATTTTACCCAAAGGATTTTTTGAGTATTTACTACATAATCCATCACTTTTGCTAGCCCACTCCATTCAGGACAAGCAGGACAATTTAAATCGAGCCGACCATTTCCCATACTGTAATTAATAATGGTAGGTTTCAGTTCAGCACGATTCAACATCCAATCCAAAGTTTCCATCGTACGCATAATACTTGCAGGATCAGCAGTTTCCTCTCCAGCTAATCCAGATACGATGGCTGAAGCGCCATAAGCAATCCCTTTATATTTCTCATGATTACTGGCATAAATACAGGCGACGCCTGTTGCATGAGGCTCTTTTACACCATTAATCAGATTAGAATATCCAGAACCTACATCTTGGCGCACTACTAATCTTTTACCGGATAAAGCAGAATGCAAAGGATCTACTCCTGTATCGATTATGCCAATAATTCCTTTTTGACCAGTATAACCATGGGCCCACCAATTACTCACATTAGGGTAAAAGGATGAGGGTGTCAGTTTTAAAACTTGGGCCGTAACATCCAACTCTGGCATAGCTGCTGGATGTGAAGAAATTTGTGCTGCTGCATTTAAATTAGCAATGTGATAGAGCAAGGTACGATCTCTGGGAATTTGTATTGCTACTGCAGGCATAAAACCGAGGTCTTTTACATTTACATTGGGAGTTTTTTTTAACTGTTCAATAAATGGTTCTTTCTCCGAGGCATTATGTAAAAAAACCAGGAGTGATAAAGGAGCATGTGAAGAGGATCTGGAATGTTTTAAAGTTTGGAGGACATCAGCATCGATAATGGCTCTTGCCGAAAGAACAGGACTTACAGTAAGTAAAATTATCGCCAGATAAGATCTTTTGAATATACGCCACATACAGCACCCTCATTTTTGAGTTTCAATATAATGGACAAAGCTTACCTTCTCAATTGGTAAATCATTGTTATCATCTCAGTAATGAATAGAAGGATTTTAAAGCAAGGAATCGAAAGAAGAAAGCCGTCTTAAGAAAAATATAGTTTATACAATAGGATACTGCTCCTCAGTAATAGAGGAACTATCGTGAATTGGTCAGGGCGGGGCCTGGGTATTAGATACCGGTATGTTAAAATTGTTATTGGCTGATTGTGATCAAAATATGAAGATTATGGCAGCTCAACAACTGGCAGAACTTGAGAAAAATTGCACGGAACATGGGGCACATTTTGATTTTGCCCCTTTACTCACAGCGTTAAAACAATGCGCTGACAATATTGAGGTGTGGAGTGATGAGCAAACCGATAAGTATTGGATTACCACTGCAGGGGGGTGCCAAAAAGCCCTCAAAATTCATTCCTAATTTGAATACTGTTCATTCTAATGATACATTTTGTCTCTCAACTACTTAGAGATAAATAATGACAAGGACGCTTTTTTCTTCAGCACTCATACTGTTTTGTTCCATTGCTTTTGCACAAGATCAAGTGATTGAGGATTTTTTTAAAGATGTGAATCCATCAGCAATATCCACCAAGACGGAAAATAATATACAAGCGAGTCATTTTCGCCTTGTTGAAATTGACCTCAGCCAACTGTATGCGGAACTGGAAAACGTACCCCATCGAGATGAGTTAAAATCAGGAACTGCATCACAAATTGCCCTTCCTTTGCCCGATGGAACTACTAAGCTGTATCAAGTTGTCGAAAACAGTACATTACATCCGGAACTCAGTGCAAAATTCCCCACAATTAAAACCTATGATGCTTATGGGGTTACTGATCCAGGCGATTTCGTCAAACTGGATCTTACTCCGCAGGGATTCCATGCGATGATTCTCAGACCAGGAAAAAGTCCGGTTTTTATTGATCCCTTAAGAAAAAAAAATACTCAATATTATATTGTTTATAATAAAAAGGACTTTATAACCTCCAAGCACTTGAAATGCGGCGTCCAAAGTCAAAATCAATTTGCAACCTCGCCTGTTAGTTCAAAACATTTCGCTCGTTTTAATCCTTGCCAACTCAAAAAATACCGCCTAGCCATGGCAGCAACAGCAGAATACACTCAATTTCAAGGCGGAACAGTAAACGATGCATTGGGGGCAGAGGCAACCACGATAAACAGAGTGAATGGTGTTTATGAAATTGATATGGCCATTACAATGCAAATTATTGCTAATAATAATCTTATTATCTATACAGATCCTAATAATCAGCCCTATACACACGGTGTTCCCGAAAAGATGATCAATGAGAATCAAGAGAATGTGAATCAAGTTATTGGTGCACCTAATTATGATATAGGCCATGTTGTAGATTCAGCAGGAAGCGGTTATGCCGGGCTAGCCTGTGTTTGTAATGATGAACGTAAAGCAAGAGGGGTTACTGGTCAAGCCAAGCCTGTAGGAGACCCTTTCGACATTGACTATGTAGCACACGAAATGGGACATCAATTTGGCGCAAATCACGTACAAAACAATAGCTGTCAAAGGAATGGACCCACAGCCGTAGAACCTGGAAGTGGTAGCTCCATTATGGGCTATGCTGGAATTTGCGCCCCTAATGTTCAAAAAAATTCAGATGCTTATTTTAATGGCATTAATCTTCAAGAAATGGGCACTTTTGTCTCCAGTCCCTCGCATACCTGCCCTGTTACAACAGACATTCCTGATGCTCCTGTAATTACTAGTGTTAATGCAGGAGTTACAATTCCTGCGCAAACCCCTTTTGCTTTGACTGCATCAGCGACTAAAAGTGGCGGCACTGAAGTATTAACCTATACCTGGGAACAAATGAATAATGAAGTCTCTCCCCAGCCTCCAGTCAGCACAGCAACAGGGGGACCCAATTTTAGAAGTTTCTCACCACAACCGACAGGCACACGTTTCGTCCCTAATCTCAACGCGCTCAGTAACGGAGGTCCTTTTACATGGGAAGTTTTACCTTCAGTTTCTCGTATTATGAAATTCAGAGTTTCAGTACGTCGGAATACTCCGGGAGGCTCTTGCAATGCATATACTGATACAACTGTAACAACAACCACTAATGCGGGTCCTTTTATCGTGACCTCCCCTACTAGCAAAGGCATCAACTGGATAGGTTTATCGCCACAAACAATTACTTGGGATGTTGCCAATACCAATTTTACTCCGGTTAATGCCCAAAATGTAAACATCCTTTTATCTACTGATGGCGGAAAAACATTTCCCTATACCCTTTTATCCAACATAACAAATAATGGGCACGAAGAAATCTGCGCCCCTAATTTAAACACAACTACAGCCCGTATTATGGTGCAGGCGAGCAATGGAACCTTCTTTAATATTTCAAAAAATAATTTCTCAATCATTGCAGCTCCAGCTAAAGCACCGGTATTGACAGCAGCCGAGCGTAATCCAATGAACACCAGTAAAGCATTTGTCTCATATGCTGAGTGTATTCCCATATCCAATGATGTCTATACAGTGAATGGTTTACCTGGAGCAACCGTGAAATTGGATATCAAGAATCATCGCTTCGTCATTGAAAACATCCTGACGCCAAAAAGAATCCCTAAGGTCACGATAACTGCGACGAATGAAAGCCGCATGAGTCAAACCTCAAACCCAATTACTATTCCCAGTATTTTATAGAAAAGGCTTAATATGAATAAACATTCAATATCAACAATCATCGCTTGTATCCTCTCATGTAATGCATATACAGGCGTATATTCCGGTCTTAATTTAGGTATTAATACAGTTACTGTTCACAAAGATTTGAGCTATCCTCTTGAAGAAGGTTTGCCCACTTCTTCCAGTTTTAACAACGCATATACTAATTTTCACGGACAAATTTTAGCAGGATATGAATTGCCATTGAGCACAAAATTCTCTACTGCTTTAGAAGCAGATGCGGATCTGTTTATTGGAAAATCACGGTATAAAATTAACGAATGGTTCTTTAATGAAGACGTTGATGCAGAAGAGAAATTAGAATATGGATTCTCCCTCTTTTTACTGCCCGCATACCAATATAATGAGTCAGCTCGTTTTTTTGTAGGACCAGGAATTTCAGGCAGCCGTTTTGCAGTTAACATGGACAATACGGCTGGGAATGTTGGAGTCAGCGCGAATTTCAAGAAATGGTTAATCGGCGGTGGTTTAAAAGCAGGAGCAATCACCAAACTCAATCATAACCTGGATCTACTCTTAACGTATCAGTTCACTCAGTACAACAGTACGGAACGAACTCAAATTGAACCGTTATCTGATGAAACATTACGAGGACGTTACAGGCCGAATGTAAATACTGTATTAATCGGTCTTAGAGTCAATATGCCAGAATCAGTTATTGTAACTAAATGATGTATCTTAATAGTGAGTGCAGGTCGTATATATTGGACCTACCCCAACCGGCACTCACTACCACAAATTTTATGATCACTGATCTCAAAACTATAGTACCTGCTTTATAATTATTAATGCCATCTTGATAAACGTAATCTATTTGACTTAATTTTCAAAAATAGAGGACTTATGAAAAAACCCAATCTCTTCGTTAAAAAATTTTTTTAATTCGGTCATTTAGTCTATCTAAACTCCCTCATTAAAAACATTTTTTACCTAAGCCTTGGGGTTTTTCGTAAGTCCTGAAATAGTGCTTCACCAACAAGACAGACTCGACTTAAATCGAGCCTGTTTGCCGATTAATAAATTGCTTCATTTTGAAGGTTTGCTTACTGAAAAAGAAGAGTCTTCCTGTTCCTCTTGGGGGTTGGTAAGTTTTCCAGTGTTTGAGTTAAATTTAAATATATAACGATGTTGGGGGCCTCTTGATTTTGTACGTTGATGATATTGGGTTACATTTCCTGTTTTAACATCCAGACGAAACATATTTTGATCTGTGGAAACTGTGTTATCTTCTTTATTTTTTTCCTCAATATCATCCTGATTCGTCTTTATATCAAGGTCAATTTTAAACATATATTTTTTCATCTGCTTATTTTGTTCAGACCCAAAGAAATTTTTTCTCTTTTTCAAAGAGGGTTTACTACCGTCTTCTGGTATTTGCAAGGATTTATTTTTGTTTAAAGGTTCCGCTGGCACCGCATCTTGTGACTTTTTACTATAAAAAGCTTGCTCCAATTCACTAAGATCTTCGTTATTTAATTCTAATTCAAGAAGGTGATTATCCATTTCTTGTGGCTTTTTGCCATAAAAAGCATCTTTCAGTTGCTTAATGTCAGCATCATTTAATTCTAATTTCAGAAAATGATTGTAGGGATTAGGCATGCAAACTCCTATTTAAGAATAAATAGTCGCGCATACTATCAACCGGACTTATTTGATGTCAATGTGATTTAAAAATGCCATAAAAAGCGGCTGAAGCTTTAGCCCCTAGTAAAGAGAGAATGCGAACAAAAAATACACTTCCTTCTAATGTCTGTTGACATTTCATTTTATTTCTTTTGCTCAAAGACAATCTTCGACAAATTGAAAATAGCGTTCTATAAAAATTAAATTGACACAGCGAAGGCCAATTTGCTATGTTAACCCAATAATAGATAAAATTTTACCAAACTGCTATCAATATGAATCACCGCGATACGAACAAAAGCAATAAGTACCCTGCAGTGTTCACTGCAAAGGTATCGCCATGCCATGATTCATTACCAACAACAATCTCTTCAGTAGACATTATTATTATTTTGCCCTCTTTACCCTAGAGCGGTTGGCTATTTCTTATTCCCGAACCTCTCTAGGGAGGAACTTTCGGGTAATTGGAATTATTGCTTTATTAATACTGGAGGGTATCGTGACTCAAACTAACTATTTAAATTTAAAAAACAATTACTTGCCCTTTATCATGTGGTTTTTTCCACTTTCATTTTTTGCACTTCAATTTATTTTGCGTCTTTGGCCAGGATTGATGATGCACCAAATAATGAACCAATTTTCAATAGATGCAGCCAGTTTTGGTCTCTTAGCTGCTTTTTATTATTATGGGTATGCCGGAATGCAAATTCCCATGGCGATATTGCTCGAAAAATTTGGTGCCAAAAGAGTGGTTTTTATCTTTACTCTACTTTGTGGATTAGGTGCCTTACTCTTTACCTCAACCAATAATTTTTATCTAGCCTTATTGAGTAGATTTTTAATCGGAGCCAGTTCTGCTGTTGGTTTTTTAGGAGTATCCAAAGTTATTTCTGAATGGTTCAATAGCAATCAATACTCTCAAATGGTTGGATTTTCTTTTAGTGTTGGGTTATTAGGAGCAGTCTATGGAGGTAAGCCAGTAACGCAATTGATCGCAACTTACGGTGGTCAACATGTAGGACAGGTACTTGCACTCTGTTCTATCACCATAGGACTTTTGGCATATTTAGTCCTACGTACTCCAAAGAATATTGAAACCACAAAATCGAATGAAATAAATCTATCTTATTTATCTGTTTTATTCACCTCAAGAATATTATGGACTCTGGCCCTGGCAAATTTACTCATGGTTGGCGCACTAGAAGGTTTTGCGGATGTTTGGGGGGTATCCTATTTAACTACTGCCTATGGTTTTGCAAAATCTGATGCCGCCCTGCTCGTATCATTTATCTTTGTTGGTATGTTATTTGGTGGACCAATACTTGCATTTTTGAGCAAAAAATTAGGGAATTATACAGTAATAGGCATTTGCGGAATTGGGTTGACCTTAGCATTTCTCGTGCTTCTCTCAGATCGCGTGAGTAATTGGTGGATGCTTAGTATTCTATTCTTCGCAATTGGGCTCATGTGCTGCTATCAAGTCATTGTCTTTGCGGCAGGATCCAGACTGGTTTCCCCAAAACATTTAGGAATAACCATAGCTTTTTTAAATTGTATCAATATGTTTGGTGGCTCATTTTTTCATACTTTAATTGGCAACTTAATGGATTATTACTGGGAGGGAAGTTTCACTGCAGATGGTATGAGGCAATACAGTATTCAATCCTATCATCATGCATTAGTAGTTATACCTTTGGGAGCTCTTTTGGGAACAGTATTGGTTTATTGGGTTCACAAAAATGCCAAGAATCAAGTACCTACGGCATCTGTTGAACAGACTACAACTTCTTAAAGCTTCATTGAATTAATAAGTATCAATTT
Source organism: Legionella qingyii (assembly GCF_003990155.1). Lineage (NCBI taxonomy): Bacteria > Pseudomonadati > Pseudomonadota > Gammaproteobacteria > Legionellales > Legionellaceae > Legionella > Legionella qingyii. The sequence goes on along the minus strand of NZ_RZGX01000001.1, from coordinate 164,831 downwards.
ATTGATTTAAGCTGCATTATAAACTCTTCGTCGATTTTATAATGCAGGCAATTATTTTGTATTTTTTCAATATAACCTAATTCCTCCAATCTATTTAAAGCCGGGAGGATATCTGGAGACAATTCATATCGAAATCGAGGTATTGAAGAATTCAATATTGCTTCCTTATCGACTACAAAAAACTCTTTTATATGCTTGCAACCAGGATTAGTAACATCATTTTTAATGACACTCATAAAATGAGGATAATCATTAAAAAGCCTATCGAAATCTAATATTTTCTTCTTCTTTATATTTTCCGAATTTTTTCTATTATTCACGAATTTTTGTACTTGCCATCCACCTAGGGCTGTAGTCAAACAACCGCTTAAAAAGCCAAATATAAATGAAGTATCCATGTTGTTTTAAATTAAGATGTTGATAATGCGTAGCATGATCATTGCACGATTAAAAGTTGGCTAATTATATATCAAAGTATCAATAAAAGTAACGATACTTTATTTTAAGATCTTGAGTCTTTTTAGGTAAGATACCTGCTTGCTTTTTCAACTAGGCATTACTAAACTACGGCTGGCTTGTTCTGTTTGAAACTCATCTGCATTTTATATGGCCACAATACCAAACTATTTGCTTCACATAACTCATCAAAAGAGGATAATATGCTTAAAAAATTCTTCATCTTTTCTATTTTGGTTTTAGCTGGCATGTTGACTGCCTGTGGTCCTATCTATAATACCGAGTACAGTTTTGTTCCGCCGAAATCAGATATAGCAAAAATGTGTACTGCCCAGTGTATTCAAGGTAAAAATGATTGCGAACAGAGTTGTCGGGTAGACAATGAAAATTGCCGCATGAGAGCCCAACAAAATGCGATGTTTGAATACAAGCAATATAAAGAGGACCAAAAAAGAATGGGGCTACCAATTAGTAAATCTGTGACTGATTTTGATCGAAGCAGCAGTTGTAGCAACTCCTGTCATTGTGAGTCGACCTATAGGTCCTGTTATTCAGCCTGCGGCGGCGAGGTCAGAGAGCATAAAGTATGCGTCGCTTTTTGTGACAAACAGCCATAATAAGATAAAAATTTTTTACCTTTTTGACATATAATCAAAGCAAACCAGCAATTTATTGTATCAAATTGCTGGTTTTTCTTTTTTTACTTTTATCAGCCTACTAATAGTCAAATTATCAGAACTTACGAACCCCCCCAAGATCGAGGCAAAAAATGTTTTTAATGAGGGAGTTTAGATATACTAAATGACCGAATTAAAAACATTTTTTAACGAAGAGATTGGGTTTTCGTAAGTCCTGATTATTTTACAATTCAAGAAACCTTTGCCACACTTTAGTTGATCCATTGTAAAGAGTGGAAATAATAATGAAGAAAATTATCCTTTATTTTTTAGCCTTCATTGGGACTCTGGCTATATTATTTTTTATCTCCCAATGGTTTGGTAGAGCTGGAACGACAATGTATAGGGGAAGTCCTTTGCCAATGCAAGCGGCAGTTGGAAAACCTGATTACGCCGTTAGCTCTGTAGCAATGCGTATTACAAGCCAGTCTTCTGGAAATCAACCCTCAGAAAATGTGAAGCGGGGTATGATTATTCGTAATGCGAATATTTCCTTGCAAGTTAATAACATTAATTCAGCAATGGAAAAAATCTTTCAATTAGCGGAAAACTCAGGGGGTTATGTTGTAAGCTCCAACTTAACTCAAGATAATGATGAAGCCAATAATACTACTGCAAATATGAGCATAAGAGTACCTGCCCAAGGCTTAAATAATGCGCTAACTGCCTTGAAGTCACTCGCAACCCAAGTCATGCAAGAATCAATAACTGGTGAAGACATCACACAACAATTTGTCGATTTACAAAGCCAGCTCAGTAATTTACAAAAAGCAAAAGAACAGCTATCCAAAATTATGGCTAGCGCGAATAATACATCCGATGTTCTTAGTGTATTTAAGCAACTAAGCGACACCCAAGGACAAATTGATGTAATCCAGGGACAAATTAAATATTTCAAAGAGTCAGTAGCTTATTCATTGATAAATATTAACTTAAGCATGAACCCAATTATTCAAACGGAACAACAAAAACAGTGGAAAATAACTGAAACATTTATTGACTCCTATCATGCATTGATCGATCAATTACATCATTTTACCTATGGTTTGATCACATTTTTTGTGTACGTTTTACCATTACTATTATTATGGATTTGTATCTTTTTGATTATTTTTTGGATAGGGAAAAAAATTTGGAATAAATTCAAAAAGAGTTAATCTCACGAAATAGAAACTGTTTTAAGAAAATCTGTCTATATTGATTGGGCTTTTATTCTAAATACATGAAATAAAACTGACGGGAGTATTTTGTGTTACGTCATTTTAAGTCAAAACAGTTCATTACCTTCATAGTGGCAGGAGCAATTGCAGTTACGGTAAATTTCTGCAGCAGAATTTTCTATAGCTATGAGTTCAGTTTTTCACTATCAATTATCTTAGCCTATATTACAGGCATGATTGCATCGTTTATTCTGGGTAAATTATTTGTATTCAAGAACAGTCAGCAAACCTTTTTACGATCAATTCTGTTTTTTATCCTCATTAATTTAATTGGTATGCTGCAAACCTGGCTTGTTAGTTTATTTCTTGCCTATCATATCTTGCCTGCTTTGGGTATTAAATCATTCACTTTAGAAATAGCACACGCAATTGGGCTTGTTTTCCCCACTTTTACTACGTATCTGGGACATAAATTTTTTACTTTTCGAGAACACATTTAATGTGCTCAGCGAAACTTTGCAAACGATTTTAAAAATTCAGTAAGTCGTTCAAGGTCTTTAAACTCATGGCATTATAAATCTTTTAATTATAGGAAATAATCAATTTATTTCTTGGTTTTCCCGCCCCTAAGATTTTGAAGTGTGCGAAGATAATATATTCAGGACTTACGAAAAACCCCAAGGTCGAAGCAAAAAATGTTTTTAATGCGGGAGTTTAGATAGACTAAATAACCGAATTAAAAACATTTTTTAACGAAGAGATTGGAGTTTTTCGTAAGTCCTGATATTTTTAGAGAGACTGCAATAAGAAGGGATTACTGGAAGGACAGTTTCTATTTGATTTAATAATCAGGTAATCTTGATTATTCAATGAAGTAAGCAGATTGATATAAGGTTGCTGATTACTGGTACACACGTTGACATCACTCACTCCTCCCAACAAAACACGGCCACTCCAACTGGAAGCCATTATGCAATTAAAGGCTGCTGAAGATCCAACGTAAAAACAGGTTGCCACTTGAGAGTTGGACGAATCAACGGATATAGTGACATTAGACAGATCAACCGTTTTAGGAGGTGCGTTACCTCCTGTACCCAGAGCAATCGTTCCTGAAAGAGTTACAGCATGCTCATTATTGATTAATGTGACATTATTACTTGAATCATAGGTGAGCACAATATTCGTATTAGGAACTGTGACGGTATAGGTAGTTCCGGATGGGACAGAAGGAGGATTGGGGTTTGGATTTGCATTAGGAACTCCTGAACCTATAGCTGGTAAGCTAGTACTGGTGAAAGTAGAATTAAACAATTGGCCACTGAGGGCTGGATCATTTTGGCTAATATAACTTGCGGATACCAAAGATAAATTTTCATTATTAGAATTGATCCAGGTCACCAGATGATCTACTTTTTTATATTTAGAATTATTGGTAATCGTCCAGGTGCGGTAAAAGGTGGAATCGAACTCGGTAGTAATATCAGAACCCGTTGTAATCGCATTATACCCAGCAATCGTGGAATAATTACGCAACTGCTCCATTTTTTGATTAAACAATTGCGTGGACAGATAATCTTGATTGGTATTTGCTTTGGCTTTGATAAGGTGCACTTCCGTCTTGCTGCCAGCAACCATCCCAAAAATTAATAACGAGGTAACAACCATGGCTTCAACCAATCCCAAGCCGTTCTGTTTGCTAGGGGTTGAGTTGAATTGATGAGTGCTCATCGTCTCTCTCCTCAACTATAAATCCTTAAAAATCTCGCCAAGATCCTGGGACCTTGACAAAAGACCCTACTTTGTTCAATTGATTCAGGACCGTTGTGCTATAAGTAATATTGGGTGAACCAGTAGATGTTATAGAACCTTCTACTACGGCACCACCGATTATATCCAATGTTCCTCCCCCGCTATTATTCCAATCTCCTATTATATAAACCATACCATAAATCGTAGTGCTGCCATTAGCTTGCAAAGAACCATTAACTACCAAGACAACCGGATTCGTAGGAGAACCTATCGTGGCACTACCCGAGAAGCTGGCAGAACTTCCTCCTGTTTGGTTAATCCAAATCGATTGACCAACAACTCCATTTAAAAGACCACTGTAATTTGTAGTACTATTATTAGTATAGGTAATATCCGCCGATTGTTGTGCTAAAGTTTTTGTAGTAGCAAAAAAGTCACTAAAAAATTGATCCGAGCTCAAACTACTTATACTTGAATCGTTGTGTACCACATCAGTCTGAAGACCAGCACTATTGGAGCCAGAACTTGTATTTGAGGCTGTGCTTGCTGAACCGCTTAAAATCGTATCCCCCCCACTCCAAATGGTTGTCCCAGTTGTCGTATTGGTAATAGTCAGGGAACCACTCAAGTTCACATTATTTTTTACAAGAAGAGGCACTGGTGTAGGTGCAGGTACAAAGGGATAAATCTGCATAATTTGAACTATAGTGGTTGAAGAGCTGTTATTATCAGCCGTTCCCTTTGAAGTTACTGTAATGCGGTTGAAATTAGTGAAAACCGGGTTGCTATAAGTGATGGTATAGGTGGTATTATTACTAAAAGGTACATTGGTTATTTGCGCGTTGGTGTAGGTATCTATAAAACCATCATTGTTCGTATCAACAAGAATGGCTGTTTTATTGGCTTCCAGATAGGCCAATCCATACTCCAAACCGGCTTCAGCCGCCATAAAAGATTGCGATGTTCGATAAAAATTATTTTCTATTTTTTGATCAAAATCGACTGTTTTAATGGTTAATAGTGCAGTTATTGCAATTCCCAGTAGAATCATCATTGATGTAGCAAGCAAAACATAGCCGCGTTGATGTTTCATAGCAATAACCCTCCTCCTATAATTCAGGGCTGAAATTTATCGTTACGTACTCGTATTACTTGGGTAAAAGTGCGGCTCACTGAATTATCTGAAATCAAACTACCTGTTAAATTAACAGTAACATTTCGTATCGTAAGCGTGCTTATTCCATTACTTAATGTGATAACCGTAGGTGTCAGATTAAAAGATAAATTAGTCACCTGGATCTGATTGGGATCAGTTAAATTGATCCAATTGCCGTTGTTACAATCAAAAAATGAGTCTGTTGCTGCTCTTGCTTGTAAGACATTATTCGAGAGCCTAAATCCAAAGCGTTTGTCATAACCCGCGGAATTTAATGAAGGCATAGTGCCATTTGAATCTGTGTCATAGGTGAATAAGATACAGCTGCTAACAGGAACAGTAATATCATTAGCAGATGCCATAAAGGGATTAGTAATAGTCCCAGAACCTATATCATTAGCAGCGTTTGCGGAATAGCCCGCTCGTCGTATTTCGATGACCATCATATTCATTGCGGAACGTAATTGTTGATCCAATCTGTTAACTGCCATGACACTGTAAAAAGAACGCATTAAGGAAATATAAATCGCAATACTGCCTGCTAACAAGAATAAGCCAATGGCAATTCCTATTAGTATCTCGAGCAGGGTATAACCCCTGTGTTTTTTAATCGTTATTAAGGACATGTCTGATATCCTGAAACAGTATTGGAACAAACAGTAACTAGCCCCATGCTGTTGGCATTAATCGTTGCTGATTTATCTGACAGACTAACATTTATAGAACCTCCAGATGTAATTGTTCCATGAAATCCGTCAAAAATAATGTAAGGGGCAGAAGCTGAGCCTGAAAATCCAGTTATAGAAAGGGCAACAGGATTACCTGAGTAGTCACTGCTTTGTACTATGGTTTGAATGCCATTAACCAAACAACTGTTTACTACGGTGCAATCACACGGAGCGGTATCACTAAGTCCATAACACCAGGTTGTTGGCCTGAAACTAAGATAAAGAGTATTCTTTGTAGTAAGAGCCTCTGATTGTGCGATTTTAATATAATTATACAATTCCTCCGTCCCTGTCCTTACGCGCTTTTGATTCATAAAATTTGTGTAGGAAGGAAAAGCAATCCCCATAAGGATTACGAGTATCGCGATGGTGATCATTATCTCGAGAAAGCTAAAGCCCCTCAGTTTATTTGTGCCAATCCTTTGAACGGCCATAAGGAATTCCCTTTTCTTAAGCAATCTCAAAATGAGTAATGTATATTATTAGTTTAGTCTAAGATTAAAGAGAGTAATTATGGAGAATTCTTAAAATGGATAATTTCAAGAATAAAAAAGAGGGATTTTCATTGATTGAATTAGTAATCGCCCTGGCTATTATTGCTATTCTTGTTTTGATAAGTATGCCAAGTTACTTTAATTATGTTATGCATTCTAGACGAACAGAAGGGATTAACGCCCTAAACAGCATCCAACTTGAAGAAGAAAAATACCGTGGTCAAAATACGGCTTATGGTACCTTGGCAGATGTTTGGGGGGGAGTGACTACCACAGAAAATGGATATTACACCTTATCAGCCACTAATAATACAGCAACAGGTTATACCCTTACTGCAACCGCCCAAGGCTCCCAGGCAAATGATACACAGAATGGCGTTTCATGTAGCACTTTAACCTTGACTGTTAATGGACTCAATACCACCAGAGCGCCACAGGCTTGTTGGTCACAATAAAACTCTAATGAGTCAATAGACATCTTTCATTTCTGAGAGTGAATTAGGTGAAATGCAATGGAAACTCGAAATTTATCCGAAGCAGCTTTACCCATTACATGCGATTTATTTCATGTCCTATACTTATTGAATAACACCAGCCAACCTGTGTGAGATTTAAAAATGGAACGCTCATGGAAAGATCAGTTGCATCAAAAGCTAATAAAACAATTAGGTATGAAAAAGGGGAAAAAATTTGCTGAAAAATATCTTCCGGCATTATCAATGAGTTATTGTGAACAACACACCATTGAAGAGGCAATAGAAGATCTCTCGCAAATTGATAATCTGTCACTACAAAACCCATTAACGATTGTTTTTTTTGAATCACCACGTGGCGAACATCCATTACACATTAAAGTCTATCGATATGGCAGTTCTATTCCGTTATCGGATATCTTACCCATGATTGAGAATATGGGATTACGAACTTATACTGAAAGACCCTATAAAATTTCGATAGAACCCAACCAGTTTATATGGATTGGTGATTTTAATGTATCTTATTCCTCCCCCAATTTACTCACCCTGGATCAAGTAAAAAACAATTTTAACGAAGCCTTGATAAAAATAAATGTGGGGCTTTGTGAGAATGATGGGTTTAACAGATTGGTTTTAGGTGCGGGATTATCCTGGCGTGAAATAGTGATCATTCGTGCTTATGCCAAATATATGCAACAAATTGGATTTCGCTTTAGCCAACAGTATATTGAGAAAACCATTTCCAACTATGCACCCATTGTCAAAAAATTAATTGAACTCTTTTGTTTAAAATTTAGCCTGAAACAGAATGCTAAAAATAAAAATAAACGGGTTGAATTGGAGCAAGAAATTCGAGCCGATATTGATGCCATTACCATCCTGGATGAAGATCATATCATCCGTTTTTTCTGGTCTCTAATCACAGCAACACTTCGTACAAATTTTTACCAGCTAGACGCTGATGGTAACCCCAAAGACTATTTATCATTTAAACTCAATTCAGCCAAAGTACCTGATTTACCGCCCGGACAACCCATGTATGAAATTTTTGTCTATTCCACGCGATTTGAGGGCATACATTTGCGCAGCGCAAAAGTTGCTCGTGGTGGTATTCGGTGGTCCGATCGCCCCGAGGACTTTCGTACAGAAGTTCTTGGTCTTATGAAAGCTCAAAAAGTAAAAAACTCAGTGATTGTACCTTCTGGAGCCAAAGGAGGTTTTATCTTAAAAAAAGCAACTAATATGCTTGATCGAGAGCAGATAAAACATGAGGTAATTGCGTGTTATCAATCATTCATCAGAGGGTTGCTTGATCTTACAGACAATTTTGAAAATGACCATGTTGTTTCACCCCTGAATACCATTTGCTATGATGATGCCGACCCCTACCTTGTTGTCGCAGCAGATAAAGGAACTGCCACATTTTCAGATATTGCAAATGACATTGCCAAAGAATACAAATTCTGGCTTGGAGATGCCTTTGCTTCAGGTGGCTCTGCGGGCTATGACCATAAAAAAATGGGGATTACAGCGCGTGGCGCATGGGAGTCCATTAAACGGCATTTTCGTGAAATCGATATTAACATTGAGAAACAAGATTTTACGGTTGTTGGCATTGGAGACATGAGTGGGGACGTATTTGGTAATGGTCTAACCTATACCCACCATTCTCTTTTGATTGCAGCCTTTGATCATCGCCATATATTTCTTGATCCCAATCCTGACGGGTGTAAATCTTTTGAAGAGCGCCAACGCTTATTTAATTTACCCACTTCATCATGGGAAGATTTCAATCCTCGATTAATTTCCAAAGGTGGTGGTATTTACAAACGTTCAAGCAAGTCCATTACCATTACCCCCGAAGTAAAAAAAGTACTTGATATTAATGCAGATTCATTAACGCCCAATGAATTGATTCGAGAAATCTTAAAAGCCCCTGTTGATCTGTTGTTCAATGGCGGTATTGGTACTTATGTAAAAGCATCAACTGAATCGAATGCCGATGTAGGTGACAAAACAAATGAATTTTGCCGTGTTAATGGTAATGAGTTGCGCTGCAAAATTGCGGGCGAAGGCGGTAATCTTGGCTTTACTCAACTTGGAAGAGTCGAATTTGCACTTACAGGTGGTTTGATCAATACCGATTCAATTGATAATTCAGCAGGAGTAAATTGCTCAGACCATGAGGTGAATATTAAAATTCTACTCAATAAGGAAATGAATCAAGGAAAACTTACTGAGAAAAAACGCAACCAATTGCTTACCAAAATGACGGAGCAAGTAGCCCGACTCGTTTTACAAGATAATTACAATCAAGCGTTGGTTTTAAGTTTTTCTGCGATTAATGCACTCGCTTATAGCGGTTTATATCAAGCATACATTAAAGAATTGGAAGGATTGGTGCATTTAGATAGAAACGTGGAATTTCTTCCTGATGATAAACATCTTTTGGAACGTAAAGCCGCTGGCCAAGGCCTAACGCGCCCTGAATTGTCAATTCTTATGGCTTATACAAAAATTTATATTACGGGTGAATTATTAAAATCTGATTTACCCGATGACCCCTATTTTGCAACCATACTGGAAACAGGCTTCCCTTCAATGTTGATGAAATCCTATGCCAAATCAATGCAAACCCATCGTTTGCGTCGTGAAATTATTGCTACGCAACTCAGTAATCAAATTGTTAATAGCATGGGTATTACCTTTATGTACCGCTTACAAATGGAAACTGGACAATCAGTAGCAGACATTGCCCGTGCTTATATTATTGCTTCCAAGGCTTATGGGATAGATGAATTACACCAATTAATTGATTCGCTTAATTATAAAGTAACAGTACAAACTCAATATGAATTACTTCACCACGTAAGACAATTAATGAATTTGGCATCTCGATGGTTCTTGCACCATAAACGTCTTGCAGGCGGAATTAGCAATAATATTGCCCATTACAGTCAATCTATAGCCAAACTTGAAGAATCAATTCCTAATTTGATGGCAGGGGTTACGAAAGAATATCTTGATAAAACCGTTATTCAGTTTGTAGACATCGGTTTACCCAAAGAGGCTGCAAAAAAGATCGCTGCTACACGTGCTATGTACACCGTGTTAAACGTAGTGGAAGTTGCGACACAAAATAAATTTGACTTGGGAAGAACTGCCGAAGTTTATTTTAAAGTAGGCAGCAAGTTTAGTCTGGTTTGGTTCCGTGATCAAATTGGTAATGATTCTCGTGAAGGCCATTGGAATAGTCTGGCACGCTTATCTTTGCGTGATGAATTGGACAATTTGCAACGTCGCCTTACCATTGTCATTGTGATGAACAATCAAAAAGGACTTAATTCGGAGGAACTGATTACTTATTGGTTCTCAAAAAACCCTTTTATTCAACAGCGATGGGAAAAATTGCTGGAAATGTTACTCGGCAGTTCAAGCATTGATTACACGATTTTCTTTGTTGCACTACGCGAATTATCAACCCTAATTGCAGTAGAGTAATATAAAATCGTTACAGAAATCATCGCTTGAATATGCGAAGCATCACTGCATTGAGTTAAGAAAAACTGTAATTCCACTGTAAAAATTAGATTCTCGCCTTCGCGGGAATGGTCTAAATCCTTAATTTAATGGCAGTAGCGTATAGTTAAGTCCAGGAATCTTTTGCAAGAAAGCCCAATCCACACTGCTCCCCCCTTTTTCGCATGGAAGGTGATTCCCATTGTATTTTTGTATCCGTTGATGATACTTTGTTTGTGAATTAATTTAATGTTAATGCTTTCAGGAGGTCTTTATGGATGAAGAATATAGAAAACAAGCTAAGTTAAAAATTACAAATGCCAAATATCTGGATCGTGAAGTTATTACAAAAAAAACTGTAATTGATAAATACCTACAAGGGATTAATTTATTTTTACTCATTGTTAATAAAACATTAAACGATTTTCATGAACTTTCCGATGCTTATCATGATCTGGCTATCGTTTATTTTAATAGCTCCGAATATGAAAAATCAGCTCAATGTTATCTGGATGCTATTAAACAACTTCTGCAAACTCCTCTCAATGATAAAAGTTATAGAAAATTAACCGAGTTGTATATTGATTTAGCCGATGCGTGTTATGAATCGTTAAATCAACCCGCAGGGGATGAGGCAATGGCTAATGCCATAAAAGCATTCGGCTGTATTAAAGAAAAAACCTTTGAGGAACAAAATATCGGTGACCCAGTTGTTAATTTCAAGCAATTTCATAGTCATTATGAAAAGAAACTCTCAACTGCTTCATATATTGCTTCATCCAGATTTGCTAATCATGAACATCTACTGGGTGAAGGACAATTTGCAAAACAAGAACAAGCCCTTTTCGAACAGTTTGAAACAATATCAATTCATGAAGTTCAACAAATTGATCACAGTATAGAAAGCATGTTAAGCCAACTCTCCTTATCAGCTGATAAACACCCATTTAGCCCAGTTTTAATCAATGAAACACCTGGTGATGGTGCTTATCGTAATATGGCAATGCAGCTTTTAGCACTCGCTAAATCCCAGGTTCAAAATCAACGTGTAAGAGATACCATTGCAACATATAAACAAGCCATTAAAACATTACAAATGATCAAAGCCCCCCAACAAAGTGATCATCAAATAATTCAACATTTGGAAGAACAAATACACTATTTATCGAAGAAACCCATTACCACAAAAACACAATTCCCTGCAACTTCCCCCTCTATACCTCAAGAGAATCAAAGTTCTATTTTGGTAAGCCAGTCTGGGGCAAGTTTTTTTTATCAATCGTTACCTCAAGAAACAAAAGAAGAATGTTTTGAGAGTTATGATCAAGATGTTGAAATGGATAACAACAGAATGAGTATGTAAAGAGAATGCTACCTTAACGTTTTGTTATTCTGTGTGCTTATGCCTCATCAGTTGAAGGAGGTCCAATCTTTTGCAACTTATGGATATTCTAAATTTCCTACAGAACTCCCAAAACAGTGTTATGGGAGTTCCTAATTTAAAATGACTTTTTATAGATTGTTATCAAGCATAAAAATCATTTAAATTTAGGATAAATCTAAAAAATCCATTTTAGATCAGTCTATAATTTTAAGAGTACAAAATACTATAAAAACAATTTAGTTAGAAACTAAAGGTATCTCAACAAATCAGGTATAGGAGCTATTCTATTATGAATCAGTATCAGCCTATTCCAGTTCATTGGTTTTTTGATCCATCGATCTATCAACTTGAAAAAGAATATATTTTTAAGCAAAGCCCCCAATATGTTGGACATCAGCTTATGGTTCCTAACTTAAATGATTATTATGTTTTGAAACGAAGTAATAATACTGAGATGCTGATTCATCACCAAGATGGGATTAGCCTGCTCTCTAATATTTGTCGGCATCGACAGGCGCTTCTGTTATCCGATTCAGGAAATATAAAAAGAATTCGCTGCCCAATTCATAGTTGGTCATACAATATCCAGGGTGAATTAATTCATGCACCACAATTTGAACAAATACCCTGTCTTAATTTAAAAAAAGACTACGTAAGTGAGTGGAATGGACTTCTGTTTAGAGGAAACAATAAAATAGAAGGAGATACAATCGACACTAAAGCATATACCGTATTGGATTTCTCTGATTATGTATTCGCTCAATCAAGACATCAATGCCATTCCTTTAACTGGAAAATATTCATGGAAGTATTTTTAGATGATTACCATATACCTTTTTTCCATAATGGATTGAGAAAATTAGTCGACGTACGAGAACTTGAATGGACGCTTGATGATACCTACTCCATCCAGTATGTAGGTATCCAATCTGATTTAACCAAATCAGGTTCTGCCAATTTTAAAACCTACCAATACGAATTATTGGCGCAAGCAAAAAACGAGCTACCCAGGTATGGAGCTGTATGGATGGCCTATTACCCAAACATCATGATTGAATATTATCCCTATATGTTAGTCATAAGTACTGTTTCTCCAATAAGTATTGAACAATGCATCAATATTGTAGAGTTTTTTCATCCGAAAGATATTTGGCTTTCTAATCCAAGCTTGTGCGCAGCAGCACAAGCGGCTTATTTAGAAACTGCGCAAGAAGATGAAGAAATATGCCTCAAAATTCATCAAGGTCGCAAAGGACTTCATGAGCAAGGAGAAGACCAATCAGGCCCCTACCAACCCGTATTGGAAGCAGCACTGCCCACATTTTACAATTTCCTCTTAGAAAAAATAAAAAAGAAAAATAACGAGGGGCTGTTGACAATCCACCGCGGCACCTAAGCGGGCAAAGAGAATTGTCAACAGCCTCTAATATTTTCCTCAGTTCAATACCTCTGCTTCATGCACCAAAGCCCTAATTAATTCTTTAACACTAGTGCTCCTGCACAATGGAACAGATTGTCCTGCCACATTGACATAAAATCAGAGTTAATACCCGAAAAACTTATCAAATGGCTATCTGTTGCTGGAAAATGTTCTGTGATTTTCTTAGAATGTTATTTTGGATTAATGAAGATAGATTTTTGCTCTCTTCAATTTTTAATAAAACGCCTGGTGCATCAAGTTAGGAGGACGCTATGAAAGCACAAGCTATATCATCTTTTGGTGACCCTTCAGTCTTTGAAATGATTGAGCACCCCAATCCCCAAATTAAACCCGGCTATGTGCTGATTCGAGTTGTGGCAACTAGCGTAAATCCTGTAGACTGTAAAGTTCGCTCTGGAAAAAACAGCCATATTTCCCCTCCTTTTCCTGCAATTTTACATAGTGATGTAGCTGGTATCGTTGAACAAGTTGGTGAAGACGTTACTGAGTTTGCTGTCGGTGATGAAGTCTATGGATGTGCTGGTGGTTTTCTTAATGAATCAGGTGCGTTAGCTGAATTTATGCTTGCTGATGCCCAGTTAATTGCGAAAAAACCCCATACCTTGAGTATGGTTGAAGCCGCTGCCTTACCTCTAGTATCAATCACAGCCTGGGAAGCATTATTTGAAAAAGTTAAAATTAATTCTGGACAAAAAGTATTAATTCATGCTGGTACAGGAGGAGTTGGACATATTGCGATTCAGCTCGCCAAATGGGCTGGCGCTGAAGTATACACCACTGTATCTTCTTCAGATAAAGCAGATATAGCGAAATCACTTGGAGCCAAAGAGACAATTAATTATCGGGTTGAATCAGTTGAAGATTATGTCAACCGACTAACCAATGGTAAGGGTTTTGACATAGTATTTGATACCATCGGTGGAGAAAATCTCGACAAATCATTAGCTGCTGTTGCCATGTATGGAAACGTAATCAGCATTCAGGCAGCCTCCAACCATGATCTTTCACCTTTACATACTAAATCGGCCAGTTTACATGCAGTGTTTATGCTATTGCCATTATTACGTAACATACAACGTGAACGGCATGGCAAGATTCTAAAAGAGATCGCGATGCTAGCAGATGAAGGTTATTTAAAACCGCTCATTGACCCGCATCTTTTTTATTTCGAGAACATTGATAAAGCTCATACATTATTAGAATCAGGAAAAGCGGTAGGAAAAATTGTAGTTCAGGCTTATTAATTCTGTCTTATTAACGCCATAACCCGGGAATCCAACTGATTACACCCGGGTTTCGCTGTGCTACGCCCAGGCTAGGATTTTGGAGGTTGAAGCAAATTTTTACAGGACTTACGCCCCTAAAAAAATCGAAGCAAAAAATGTTTTTAATGAGAGAGTTTAGATAAACTAAATGATCGAATTAAAAACATTTTTTAACGAAGAGATTGAGTTTTTTTCGTAAGTCCTGTTTTATTGCGTTCACAGTAGAGAATGGTGCTTGCTATCACCGCTGCAGGCATGGCCAATATATTTAAGATGGGGATAAAACTGGCTAGATTTATAGAAAAACCCAATCCAAGTGAACACATTTTATTACGAGCAATTTTTCTACGCATTTCTTTGAAGCTAACAAGGTTATTGTCCATAGCAAAATCTTGGTATTGAATACTTAGAATCCAAGCATTAAAAATAAACCACAAAAAAGGATAAACAGGCTGTAGAAATGGTACAAAAAATAAAATACCTATAATTAAAAAGCGTGGTAAGAAATAGCCAAGAAATTCACATTGACGTTTTACACTACGAACTATGACTTCATAAAATGTTGAAGGGGGAATGATGCTTCCAAAAAGCAGATTTTGTGTTTTTTCTGCTAGCAGGCCATTTAGAGGTGCTGCAATTAAATTGAAAAAAACCGTAAATAAAGATAGAAACATTAAGAAAAAACTGAGAATAAATATAACAAAAAAAATACTGCTAAAAAAACTTAACCAGGAAGGTAACTTATCAAGATAATGGTAAACATAGGGCAACAAATAGTGGTAGATAAGATAAAACAAGCCGGAAAACATAATAAAATTAATTGCTAAAGGCAATAGGATAAAACGTCTTAATCCATGAGTAGAAAGATGACGAATACCTCGTAGCATATAACCCATACCATGAAAAAAATCCCTCATTTATCCCTCAATCCACATCATGCGCGTTGCAATATACAAAATCTAATAATACACATTAATCGTATTAGGTTAAGTAATTTTGTCAAAAAACATCATATCTTTTAATATCTTTGTACAAAGAAATGATAGAATAACTTATTAATATATAATTATATTTTCTGAAAATAAGGTTTAATAATGCCAAGAATAGTGCAACAAATACCCAAACTAGCCACCCTGGCAGCAAAGGAAATTGAGAAATCAAATCCTCATCTTTTTTTTACTTTATATAAAAATACAACGTTACCCCTAGATCTAGAAAATCAGTATATTAATCCCTTAGTACAGGATCTCGTGAATAAACATGGGAAAATTTATTTGGCCAACATAAAAAAACGAAAAAAGCTGATTGATGAACGCTCCTCCGCCATTGAAGAGGATTGTTGTTATAAAAAAGCCATCACTCTCGCGATGGTGGCTTTAGGCACTGGAGTACATTTTGGTATTTATTTCATTCTACGGGCAAGTGGAGTACCCCATTCAACAACTCTAACGTTTCTTGCTACAATACCAGTCACTGTGATAGTCATGGGATGTTTTAGTCCTTGCGCCTCTATTTTACTATCAAAATTAATAGCACGAGGTACCGTGCCTGATATTCCGAGTGAGGTAGTTGATTTAACTGAAGTAGTTGAAGATATTGAATCACAAAAAAACAAAAGCCATCTAACTGTCTGAAAAGATTTATAACCAAAGTAGCTTACAGGCAGCGCAGCGGAACCCTGCAACTATACTGGCTATACCGCTCTGCACCAGGCTATTTTACTTATGCTCCTTTTGTAACAACTTTGTTACAATTACAGAACATCTTGTTATATCCCTGTTACATTTATTATTTAGACTAGTCATCAGATAACAATTAAAGAGGGGAATATAAGAAATGATGATCAAAAAATTATTGCTGTGCGGGATGTTAGGCGCGGCTACTTTATTTTCCACTACGTCCTTCGCTTTTTATCATACACATGATTATTATCCACGATTCAAGAATTTCCGCCATCACCATCATCATTCAAGATGGAGAAATACTCATCGTTGGACGCCGCCAAGAGATTATATTGTAGTGGAAAACGGTGCACCCTACCCACGATACCATCAACACTATTGATTATTAAATAATTTTCTTAAGATTGGGCCAAAATTGGCCCATTTACAGAATTGTGCTATACAATTTTCACCTACAGCATGTTCATTTTGTTCCGCCTTCATAAAATGATCTGATAAAATTTTCTCGCATAAAAATAACATCAATTATTTAGAGAACTTCATGAAATTTTTCAGGCGAACATGTTTTTTTTTCTTGATCACAGCTATTGCTCTTTATTCTTTTGTGGCGATGTATGTTACAAAAAATGCCGAAAAAGACGAAAAAAGGCAGGCCGATGTTATTTTAGTACTTGGAGCCAAAGCCTATCGCAATAATTCGTACAACCTTTGCCTCGTGGCTCGCGTAAAACATGCAGTTGATTTATATAAGGCTAACCTTGCCCCAAAACTTCTTTTCTCAGGTGGTACAGATATTGAAGATGGCGCAAATGAAGCGCGAACTATGAAAAAAATTGCTTTATCTTTAGGTGTACCTACCGAAGACATCCTGCTTGAGCCCGAATCAACTTCCACTTATGAAAATCTTCTTTTTTCTAAAAGGTTATTGCAAGCGAAGCAATTAAAATCCATTATTTTAGTAACTGAACCTTTTCATGCACCCAGAGCCATTCTAGTGGCTCAAAAATTGGGGCTTAAGGTATTCTGTTCCCCTGCAGTAGAAAGCGCATGCTGGAAAAAAAATAAATATCTATCGCGTTACTTTCTCAAAGAACCGCTTGCTATAATTTTTTACAAAATGAGAAATCAGTTATGAGCAGAATTAATTGAGAAATTTATTAATGAAAAGGGCTACACTCAAGGTAGCCCTTTATGCTTTTAGATTATTAATTATTTACTTTTAGTACAAGTCTCTGATCCAAGTTGATTGTCTGATTGTAAAACCCAGTTGGATTGTAACGAACCATCTGGTTTAATTTCTATCATTTGAATACCAATCACTTCCGGTTTTCTTGGATCCCAAAATGAGGAAGCAACAACATTAGTTTGATTTGGATGCATAACGCCTGTACCGTAAAGAACTGGCTCTCCATTACTATTATCCCATTCTAAAGTATAGGTATCGCCAGTTTTGGATACTGTAAGAGGATAAGCAACAGTATTATTGGCAGAATCAACACGTTGGCATTGATAATCCCCTATAAAAGAAGAAGTACTAGCCTTACTTGTTGAAGTATCACTACTGTTCGAAGCAGGAGAAGTTGAAGTACCAGCAGCACTTGTACTCGAGTCATCTGCATAAGCTGTTAGAGTAGGTAGGGATAATGCGGCGACTAAATAAATACTTTTAATTACAGTTTTCATAATAAATTCCTTTTCTCACCTTTATGCGAATAAATCTACTATTGGACTGATTTAGTACATGTTTCAGTACCACCTTTATCCTTATTACTTTCTGCAAAAACACCATCCAAAGAACCATCAGGCTTAATTGTGAAAATTTGAATTGTGGTTACAGTTGGTGATTTTGGTTGCCAAAATATGTAGCCAATCGCATTATTGACATTTTTATTAAATATGCCTTTACCAATGTAATATGGAAATACACTTCCTGTAGGGATTCCTGAAATTTTATACACATCTCCATTTTTTTTGAACACTACGGTTTCAGTACCGTCATTGGGAGTAGTGAACGGATCATGGTACGAGCATTTATATGAGCCAGAAATATCGGGTGTATCTGCAGAGTAGATACTGGGTGACACGGCTAAAATACCTAGCATTGTTGCTAGGGAAAATTTATTGATGACACGCATAAGAACTCCTTTTCTTAATAACTTAAAATTGATTTTAAGATACCTAAGCTAATACTAAATATATGTTACGCAATTTGGAAAAGCAAATTTCAACTGGAATAATTTTTATATAAAACAGATGTATTAAATGAACATGGAAGTTATTTAGATAGGTAAGAAGTATATTCTTCCGAATCTAAAGCTTGATTGTCGTCAAGAAAATCAACTACTTTTTTCAACTGCCCTTGATTTATGGCCAGGCTTTCAAAAAAACCGAACTTAACGGGTTTGCCAAGAATCGCTAACTTTCTTTTTTCAGCTGCTTGACATCTTGTCTCTGCGGAAAACGACCATAAAGAATATTTGTCACGAGAATCCTTTTGACGATTTTTTTTATATTCCTCCAAACAAAATAAACAAGTTGCTAAATAAACTACGCTTGCTTCCTGGCTTGTTAATATTCGTGCTTGTCTGTTTACTTCGGAAGCAAAACTTAAACCCGCTGCAAGGGATTTCTCTTTTCGAGTTGCAAAATCCAGTTCTAATAAATGAAATGTCTTTTCTATTAGCTCATCTTCTGTATCGCCAGGATTAAACCTGACTTGCTGAATAAAGGGATAAATCCAACGACTTTGGTCCGTAGCGCTTAGAAAATCGACGCGTAGAGTAGGAATTAAATGAGTTACCTTCCGCAAATCCTCAAGGAACTTAATTGAGCGGGTATCAATGTATTGATTATGTGTATTGAAAAATTTGATGCATTCATCTGTATTTTGGGTTAACCAATTAAAAATTGCCAACTCAGAACGTCGCTCTTCATCTGTTGTATGGGAGCGAAAATGAATCAGAAACGGGATTAAAGTAAGTTGCTCCACAGTGCAATATTTATAAATTAAATAATAAAGTGTTCTCAGCAAAAACAGTACATCTTTCATTTTTACGATCACTTGTGGTTTTTCTGAAGTTGTCCCTGCATTCAGTCTTAGGAGAGGATAGTCATTTTCTGAGCGCTCTTTATAACCTAACATTCGACTCGCACGAATAAATAAAGGCATAAGCTCGGTTATCATTAATCGATTTCCAGCCAAATGATCAAAATTATTTTTTAATTCTTCATACAAAATAGAATGATGGAAATCAGCTTCTAACACATTTGCTTTCACCAATGACTGTTGAAAAAAAAGCCAAGGCCTAACATCAGCACCATTGTTCCATTCGTCATAAGGTACATTACCAACAACCCAGTGCCAAAATTGATTAATGAGTTCTTTTACAGGAAGCATTATGCCAGGATGAACATCTCCCTCATCCTCGAGTAACGCGACCATCTCAGTTCGTCTTGAGACGAATTCAATAATTTCTTTGGGATATTTTAATAATTCAATATTACTTTTAAGTTCGCCAATCCGTAGTTTTAACTCGCAGACTTTCATTCTTTTACTCCATGTCTTTTATTGAGTAATGATTAAGAGACTACTTAATAAGTGTAGAAAAAAGCTGTACTAAACCAACAAGTATCTCAAATTATTGACATTTTAATTAAATATATAACAAAATATTTATTTTAGATCTATAGCAATATGACGTTTTTTATTACAGAGCTTTTTAAGGATATACTTCAAAAAAATTCAGCTTATTCCTAAGTCTTGTCAATAATTCCCTAAACTTATTGCGACAAATTGCTAATTATTCTCAATCAATAATTCCTGGAAGGATATTATTATGGCAATATAATCAGCTTCTACCATTACATAGACTTTATTGCGGCAAGAAGGATACTTATTCAAAATGTTTGATTTTACCGGAAGTTATACCGATCTATATCAACTGACCATGGCTCAAGTTTATTTTTTAAAAGGTCACAAAAATAATACGACCATCTTTGATTATTTTTTCAGAAAACTTCCTTTCGGCTCGGGATATGCCATCTTCGCAGGCCTAGCAGATTTATTGGAAATATTAGAAAACTATCATTTCAGTGAACAAGATATCGATTTTTTACGAAATAAAGGAATGCATCCGAAGTTTCTTGAGTATTTGAACAATTTTCGTTTCAATGGAACTGTTTATGCTCCCTCTGAAGGTGATTTGGTGTTCCCTACTTGTCCTGTAGTCACCATTGAAGCCAATATGATTGAAGCACAACTGATTGAAACCATTCTATTGAACTTACTTAATTTTCAAACACTTATTGCCACAAAAGCGAGCAGAATCCGCCATGTCGCTGGTGATTGTACCCTTGTGGATTTTGGATTACGCAGAGCCCAAGGGCCAGGGGGATATTATGCTAGCCGTGCAGCGATTGTTGGAGGATTTGATGCCACAAGCAATGTATGTGCCGGACGTGATTATCATATCCCTATTTCGGGAACTATGGCTCATTCATTTATCCAAAGTTATGACAATGAATTAACGGCTTTTCGTGATTTTGCCGAAATATGGCCTGATAACTGTACCCTTCTCGTAGATACATACAGTACATTGGAAAGTGGGGTACCCAATGCAATTCGCATAGGTAAAGAGATGGAGCAACGCGGCCATCGGTTGCAAGCAATCCGCTTGGATAGTGGGGATTTAGGCGAGTTGGCAAAAAAATCACGTCAAATGCTGGATGACGCTGGTCTGCATTACGTGAAGATTATTGCCTCCAATCAATTAGATGAAATCAGAATAAAAATGCTACGTGAACAAAAAGCGCCAATTGACATTTTTGGTGTGGGAACCAATTTAGTTATTGGCGCCCCTGATGCTGCTTTAGATGGAGTATATAAACTGGCTTTTGCAGAGGGAAAACCGAGACTTAAACTTTCTGAGTCAACAAGTAAAATCACCCTGCCTTATAAAAAACAAGTGTTCAGATTGTTACACCAAAATACTTTTTTAGGCGCCGATGTTATCGGGCTTATGGATGAGAAGAATTTAGATGGGGTTTATGCTCCTTTTGCATCTGAAAAACTATTGCCTATCACTCCAGATCAGCAAGAACCATTGCTGCAAAAAGTCATGGAGCATGGCAAACAATTAATCCCATCGAAAACACTGAACGAAATTGCAGAATTCAGTAGAATGCGCTTAAGTCAACTTCCTGATGAATACAAGCGGCTTGATAAGCCCAATATCTATCAGGTTGGATTAAGCAACCAGCTTAAGACAAAACGCAACGCATTAATTAATGATATAAAAACAAATCCTATCTGATGAAGACATTAATTATTATCGATGTACAAAATGATTTTATGCCAGGAGGCTCCTTAGCGGTGCCTCAAGGAGATTCTATTGTCCCCATCATTAATCAAATTACCCCCAAATTTGATTTAATTGTTGCTACTCAAGATTGGCATCCAAAAAAACATAAAAGTTTTGCATCCAACCATCCTGGAAAAAAGCCTTTTGAAAAAATTATGCTGCATGGAATAGAACAAATACTATGGCCAGACCATTGTGTTCAGGGAACCTGGGGCGCAGAATTTTATCCCCAGCTTGAAACAAGGCCTATAGCAGCTATTTTTCGCAAGGCGATGGATCCTGACATCGACAGTTATAGCGCCTTTTATGATAGCGCTCATAAAACAAACATCGGCTTAGCGGGTTATCTCCAGGCAAAAGGGGCCAAAGAACTCTATTTCTGTGGTTTATGTGCCGATATTTGTGTGTATTTCTCTATAAAAGATGCACTTCAAGAAGGATTCAAATGTTATTTAATTGAAGATGCTACCCTACCCCTAAATGAAAAGGCTTTTAAAAAAATCAAAGAGGAACTCTTGGAACATGGCGTCGAATTCGTACGCAGCAGTAATATTAAGTCTTGAAACGTTTCTGTAAACCCTCACCCCTGCTCCTCTCCCTAAAGAAGGAAAATTTTTATATCCCTTCTCCCCCAAGGGGAGAAGCTGCCGGTTAGGGGGATATCTACACCGGTGAAGAAACTTGACCCGAAACTAACTGTATCTCTGATTTTATCGCTGCAGAAACCCGCTCACCTGGCAACACAATTCCTATTAAATTCAGAGGATCCACAGATGAGATAGTTTGTGGTACCTCATCAAGTTCCTCATTTCGCATAGCCCGTAAGGAATCCACAGCATAAGGTAATGCAAATTGTTCACCTAAAAATCCGTCAACAAAACGACCTCCGCGCACCTCACCACGTAATTCAAGGCGTCGAAAAAAAATCAATAAATCGCGCCAACGAGGAATATTTTTCTCGCGCACGAGCAAATCACGGAATACTACGCCATAGCGTTTCAACAGCATCCAACATGCTGCTTCCACACGCTTTTCATAATCAGCTTGTGCATGAACATGCAACAAAGACCAACGCCCAGTACTAAGTGGAAATAGTGGTCTTCGTCGATGTCGGCCACTATATTTGCGTTTTGTACTAATAAGAGTACGTACATTATCAAAACTATCCGCCGTGACCATACCTACTGCAACTAACTCCCATAGGCCATTTTCTACTTCAACTTTTAGATTCCCCGTACCGCGAACAATGTCTGCATAGAATGAGGCACCATATTTTTTTAGGAATTGATAAATATTACGAGCAGGATGACTTAAACTATCCACCTCTTCAATATTATCCACAAGTTCATGAGGTGGAATCCAATCGGCTTCTTCTCGGACAAAAAATGTAATTGGTGCATTTCGCGTGGGTGCTAAACGCCTTGATTTTGTTGTTTCTTCTTCACTAACAGCTACAGAAGGATGAGGAGACATACGTCCCCAACCTACAAGGCCACTCATACACAGCTTATCGAGCATCAACAGATCATAGTCGTGTACGCGTGCAGGGAAGATCTCAGACTCCCATGCATTTGCAGCGAGCTCAAAACCCTGTAGTTGTCTAATAACCTCCAGAAGCCCACTCTCACCGCGCAGCTGATTCCCTTTTGCCACATGTTGCCATTTAAGTAACCAGGCCATAAATTGCGCCCGGGTAACCGGTTTGATCTGTTTGCGCAAGGATTCTGTAGTATAGCGATGGATACGTGCCAGTAAACGACGTTCACACCACTCGACTTCACCGGTATGCTCTGCACGAAAACTCCCGCGCAATACATACCCACTGGCTTCCAATTTTAATAAAGCATGCGTCACATCCAAAGAGGAAAGTTGTAAACAGTCACTGAGTACTTTTTGGGTGATTGGACCTGTATGTAAAAGCCAACCACGTAGGGCGTTCAGGATGCTCTCATCTTGTGATCCTGGTTCATCCTCAATATCAGCAAGTTCGTTGGCAAATGTTGCTTGCGGGAAAATGCAATGAAATGTCTTCTTCTTTTCAGCTGGCACATAATAATTTTTGCCTACAACTGAAGCTAATGTGGCCCTTCCTTCCTGCTGTAACTCAACAAAATAGTGTTTCCATGCAGGCAAAGTAGATTGATACTCAGACAATTGAATTGTTTCCGGAAAAACAATCACCGTTTGCAAAACATCGTGTAATTCATCTGCAGAGCGAATATCTGGCCAAGCGTGTTCTTGCACCTCTGTAATTGCTTTAGGATCCAGTTTACCCACCTCCTCCAAAAGTGCTTCCGGGAGTACACGCCGCATTTCAACTGCGCGAGAGCGTCGCTCCTCTAAAGGAGCATCATCTAAAAATGCATAGGGATTAGCATTTAAAATTTCATGGGAAAATACGGAAGGAACCGGAGTATCGACTGCAAGACATGTAATATTCTTGGATTCAATTGCCTGGATCACTTGGGCAAATCCCTCAATATCTAGAGCCTCCATTAGAATATCTTTCATAGTCTCTTCAATGAGTGGATGTTCGGGCAAGATGACATCACGTCCACCCAAATTATCCTGACATGCCGCCGCATCTGGAAAAACCGCAGCCAATAAATCATCTGCCAACATACGCTGAATATTGGGAGGAATTTTTTTACCGCCACGAAAACGTAATAAGGATAAGGAGCGTGAGGCTACTGCGCGAAATCGCACACCGAGTAAAGGGGATTGCAATACTGCTTGCGTCACAACCTCTTTTAGTGTGTTGGTATGCAAAAAGTGAAACACATCAGATAAAGGAAAACTATGTTGTTCTGCCAAAGAAATATTTAACCCATTATCGGTTGCTGCAGCTTGTAATTCAAAATTAAATGATCGACAAAACTTCTTGCGAAGAGCCAATCCCCATGCTTTATTGATACGCGCACCAAAAGGTGCATGAATAATCAGTTGCATCCCGCCACTTTCATCAAAGAAACGCTCTGCAATCACTGTTTTTTGCGTCGGGACGGCTCCCAAAATTTGTCGACCTAATCGAACATATTCCAGCAACTGCTCTGCAGCAGAACCATCCAGTCCACAATGATTGATTAACCATTCAATCGCGGCCTTTATTTCAGGATAGTGTTTTATATCAACAAGTTGTGGACTTTTTTCTGGCAACAATTCACTTATTTTTTCGCGCATCAGCGAAACCTGTAGTGATAACTCAATGCTACGTGCCGGTGCTTCTCCTAGCCAAAAAGGTACGCTTGGCGGCGCACCATGTGCATCTTCCACAAGTACGCGTCCATTTTCAATGCGAAGTATTTTCCAGGAGTTGGTTCCTAGTAAAAAAATGTCACCTCGATTGCTTTCTACCGCAAAATCTTCATCCAAAGTTCCTACCATGGCATTATCGGGCATCGCAATAACGGTAAATAATCCATTGTCTGGAATAGCGCCACCACTGGTAATTGCTGCAAGACGGCTGCCACGCCGTGCTTTGATCATATGATTTACCTGATCTCTATGAATATAGGCACCGTAGCGTCCTCGTGTACCGGCGATTCCTTCGGATAACATCCTAAGAATTTCATCAAACTTGTCCCATGTTAAATGATGATAAGGATAAGCGTTTTTAAAATAGTTAAAGAGCGATTTCTCTTCCCAATCCTGAGTAGCACATGCAGCCACAATTTGTTGTGCCAAAATATCAAGCGGCTCATGGGGAATAATTAACTGATCCAAATCCCCTTGGCGTATTGCATAGACCAGTGCCGCACACTCTAATAACTCATCGCGGGTAGTTGCAAAAATACGTCCCTTGGAAATCGCAGCATGCCAGTGCCCAGCTCTCCCTATTCGTTGTAATGCGGTGGCAATAGCGCGTGGCGAACCAATTTGGCAAACCAGATCAATACTTCCTATATCGATACCTAACTCCAAAGAAGCTGTAGCGACTAATACTTGTAGCGCGCCATTTTTTAATTTTGTTTCTGCTTCGAGTCTTAATTTTCGCGATAAACTGCCATGATGAGCTAAAACTTTATGCTCCCCTAAACGTTGCTCTAAATGATGGGCAACCCGTTCCGCCAATTTTCGGGTATTAACAAATACCAAAGTAGAACGATGCTCTCGGGCATAAATAGCAATTTTTTCGTAGATTTCATCCCACATCTCATTGGAAGCAACGGCAGATAATTCACTTTCTGGCACCACAACCTGCAAATCCAATTGGCGTTCATGTCCTATATTGACCAATTTCACTCTGGTTTTCTTAGCACCCGTTAAAAAATGCGCTACCTTTTCCAAAGGTTTTTGTGTCGCAGATAATCCAATGCGAATAAATGGTTTTAGAGTGAGTGCTTCTAAACGTTCCAAAGATAAAGCCAGATGCGAACCTCGTTTGTTGTTTGCCAGGGCATGAATTTCATCAACAATCACTGTATGGATTCTTGCTAAATTGATACGGCTTTTTCCAGCAGTTAATAAAATATAAAAAGACTCAGGAGTGGTGATTAGAATATGTGGTGGTTGCTTGAGCATCTTTTGTCGCTCACTGGCGGGTGTGTCCCCTGTTCTCACCGCGATGCGAATTTCTGGCAGGTATATACCGCGTTCTTTAGCTAATTCAGTAATTTCCAGCAATGGTATGAGTAAATTTTTTTGCACATCATTGCTGAGTGCTTTGAGCGGTGAAACATACAAGACTTCAGTCATATCCTGTAAATTTCCCGATATGGCTTTCCGCACCAAACCATCCAAACACGCTAAAAATGCAGCAAGGGTTTTTCCTGAGCCAGTCGGCGAGGAAATGAGGGTATCATTTCCTGCCAAAATGAATGGCCATCCTTGCTCTTGTGGTTCAGTGGGCTTTCCCACTTTCTGGATAAACCAATCCTGAACGAGCTGATGGGCCCAAACAAGGCTCTGATAGTTTGGTAAGTTCATAAGATTAATGGTAAATGAACAAATTCAATACATAGTATAGGCGATATTACTGGAATATAAGACTTCCTCAAATTTTACTTTTCTATCGATTGATACTTATTATTCAGCATCTATAAGAATTTGCTCAATTTCTTTATTTTTAAAAACTACATATTGGTGTAACCCTGTAGCAACTACTGCTGGGGCTAACTCTTTCATTGTCCTAACTGCTTCTTGTTTTTGTATATCTGTACTGTTTTGTTTTTCAAGAATCTCTGCATTTGCTAAAAAAGCAGCAATTGTACCTTTTCTTACGATTTTGCCATTGATGGATGCATTATCAACGCCATCAGGTAATATATTTTCAGGTCGAATTGAGCTATTATTTGACATATCGTTCTCCTTATATATGATGATAACCCATCATTTTTATCAAAAATTCAAATTAAGCGCGGCATTTCAATTTCATCTGATTTAGATTGTTCTACGACCGTAGATTGCCTTAAATCCTGCATTAATTTTGTTTGCTTGTCAGCCCATAATGAAGATGCTTTATGAATTCCTGTGTACTCAGAAATAATGTTCTGAACCTTTTTTTTCATTTGTTGCGCTACATCAGGAGCAGAATGTTTTCCCTCTGCATCTGCCTGTTCTACCAATTCTGCTGCTGCATTTAATGTCTCTTGAGTCCTTTGAAAATTAATCCCCTTTCGTAAATATTCTTTTAACATTAAGACCACTCTGTTTATTAAATGACAAACGAACTTTAGCATTGTTTGCGTAAAAATTAAAACTCGCAGAGCAAGGCATCAATATTGTTGTTGATTCGTTTATTACAACCATGGATGAATTTAATCGCTACAAAGAAGAATTAGAACAGTATGGAATTTTATTTGTTTATCGTTATGCTTCTGAACACTAATCGAGCAAAATGAGGAAGCCAGAGGCGATCGATTAAATATTTTACATAGACAAAATAATACCAATATGATCTATTTATGATCTTCGCTATTATTTTATGATCTAGTTGTGCTAAGATGCGCTTGCCTTCTCTACTTTTTAGAGAAAGCTTGAATTTTTATAATGAGAGCGAGGTTGAAATAAAATGGCGTTTGTGAAGTTTTTTAAAGATACAGCAGCTGATCTTGGAGAGGTGGTTAAACAAAGACCCCCAATTTATACTTCAGTTAAAAAGTTAATTAATCAGTTAGACTATGAAGCAAAAGAAGGTAAAAAAACGCTTCCTAACGATGTTCTCAATGCGGTTCAACAACTTAAAGCTCAATTACAGTCAACACTAGATAAATTTGACAGTGATCTTGAGAAAGGGATACGAATTCTAGCATATAAAAATCGGGTTAAAGAAATGGCCGAGGAATGTCGCTCAGCTATCTATAGTTGGGAACCAACCTTAATGGCACAAACTGGAGCATTCAATAAGCTCAAAGCATACATTAACGCGTTTCTGGAAGAGTATTTTGGGATTGAGTCATATTTTACAATAGAGAAAAACGAACTTGGCTTGAAACAGGGTATGAGTTCCAATTGGGTTAACACAAAAGGTGCTCTCACCGAAGAAGTTATTCAAAGTCCTGAAGATCTTCCATGCGGCTGTATCCTAAGTTGCTAAAATAAGGAATTTCTTATAACCTGGGAGAACCCATCCCAGGTTATATTCCATGTAGCTTACTCACAAATAAACTCCAAATTCATTTCCAAAAAATAAATTCTATCCTGTTAGTTTTTCAATTCTTCTCCTAATCAATCAATGCTAATATTATTGATATGAATCAAAAAGTTCAAAAGGAAGTGTATTATGCTCCAAGGCTTATCTGCTCAGCCAACTCATTGCTTAGGAGTTAGCCTATGAATCGCACCATTCTATTTACATCCGGATTAATTATCATATGGATAGTTGGTTACTTTCTGGTAATAGGAAGCCATGTGTTGATTCCTTTGGTGATTGCGGTTTTTATTTGGTTTCTTCTTAATACGATAAGTAACATTATTCAACGCATACCAGCGATACCTAATTGGCTCAGCATGATTTGTGCCTTTGCAATACTTGGAGTATCTCTTTTAATTTTTATAAATATCATTACCAATAATGTCACTAATGTCATCGCTGCATCCAATCGCTATCAAGAAAACTTATTAACAATTTTTAGCAATATTGATCAAAAATTTCACATTCAAATATTAGCGAGTATGAATAACATGCTCAAAGGTCTCAATTTTCAAACGATTTTCACGAGCGTTTATGGGGTATTCACAACGCTTACTAGTTCAACTGTACTTATTTTATTGTATGTTGCCTTTTTATTTGTCGAACAACATTTTTTTCTAAAAAAAATTGATGCGCTTTTTCCCTCTTTGGAAAGCCGTCTTTTAGTTAACAACATCATTAGTCATATCGCAAACAATATGCAGACTTATCTGGGAATTAAATCCATTTTAAGTATTATTACTGCTCTTTCCAGCTGGATAATTATGAAATGGGTGAAATTGGATTTTGCAGAATTTTGGGCACTTCTTATCTTTTTTCTCAATTTTATTCCCAATATTGGCGCCATTATTGCGATTGCTTTTCCAGCCACTTTGGCCTTGGTTCAATTTGCCAGTTGGATTCCTTTTACTGAAATCATTCTGGGTTTAGGAATCATACAATTTATAGTAGGAAATTTGATTGAACCACGTTTCTTAAGTAATTCATTGAATTTAAGCCCATTAGTTATCTTAATTGCCTTAGCAGTTTGGGGTGCAATATGGGGAGTATTAGGGATGTTCCTCTCCGTACCCATCACCGTCATGATGATGATTATCTTTGCCCATTTTGAAAAAACAAGACCTATAGCCATTCTTTTATCTCAAGACGGAGATGTCTTCAAAACTTATGAACTATTGCCTGCAAATAACTTACCTGAGCAAGATTGGACTCAATTTTAAAAAATGTAGCCTAGGTGCGGCGCAGCAGAACTGGGCTTGATGATATATAACATCCCCTGACTTTCGCTGCGCTGTCCACCCCAGGCTACGCATCAATGAAATCGTTTATTTTGGTTCCCAGAATGCAATATGAGCTCCAGTAGGATCTTTAATAATCGCAAAAAGTCCCATATCTCCAGCAGGAGTAACTCCTTTAATTTCTTCAGCTCCATTTTGTTTGGCTTTTGCTAATGTATCTGCAACATGACTCACCAAAATATAAGCCATCCAATGAGGTGAAATTTCATTTTGTTGATTTGCAGGAATCTGCCAGATACCTGCAAATTCTTTATCGTTGGCTTGAATAAGAGTGTATGTCATTTCACCAGAGTGTATTTCTTTAAATTGCCACCCTAGTACTTTGCTATAAAACTCTTTCGCTTTGCTCACATCCGCAGTAGCTAATTCATTCCAGCAGAATTGACCCATAGAATTTTGTGACATATTCATTTCCTTATTTTATTAGCAGTGTTTGAATGATAGTCCATAATTGCAAAAGATGTTAAAAAACATGGTCTGGAAATAAGACTATTCTTATCAAGCTGCCGAAGCAGCTTTAGCGGCTTCGCTTAACTCATTCTGGAATTTCTCCAGATCAGGAAAAAGATTCTTGCGAAATTCAAAAAGGTTTCTTTCTATTGATGAAGCAAAAAATCCGGGTTTATACGGTTTTTCTTCTTTATAATATGCCTCATACAGAGGAGCAAGAATGTGTTTATCTATCCACGCCATAAATTGGTTAAGGCGCTTATTTGAAGAAAATTTAGGGAGGTTTTCATTAAACTCCTCACGGAGATCTTTAATTAAATCACCTGCTTTATCGTGATTAGCAGTTGCAAATTTTTTTAATTGTTCTTTTGAATCACTCAGGTTATCCAGGCATAAATCATTTCTAGCAGTGCCAATTTTTGCTACTAATTGCGTCACTTCGGCATCATGCCGTGTAAATGCTTGCAATAACCCTTTCAAGATAGTAACTTCTTCTGAATCCTTTGAAACGTCCCCCAAGCTTTCAAGTTTAATTTTATCGATAATTTCCTGTACTATTCTTTTTCTCTTATTCACAAGATCACTTTGTTTTTCAAGCAACTTCGTTAATTTGCCAAATTCCTCAATTTGGTCAAAAGGTTTTACTTTTTGTTGCAACTTATTAAATAATTTTTTAATAGATTCTATGTCCAGAGTACTATTCTCACCCTTAAAAGCCTGCTCCAGTTCTCCATAAGCTTGATTATATTCTTGAATTTGCTTTGCAATCGCAGCATTTAGAGGATAGGTTTTCTCTTTATACACCAGAGAATTCCCTTCGTAAGTTAAAGTAAGAGGGGAAAAGGCTGCAAACCTGTTTCTTAAATCGTCTAGCTCTCTTTGCTTTTCAACAAAACTCTTAATTTCGTTTTGACTTTCTATTAGTTGGATGAACTGTTTTGTTATCTTCTGTAAGAGTTCTGCATTTATCATTAACGGGTTTGAAGTCGAAGAATAGTTTTTAAAGAACTTAGTTAAACGTTCATATAAGTAATTATATCTCTCAACCATATGTTGGGTAGAATAATTCAGAGTATAATTAGCTCCCTCAAAAGATAGAGCTTTTTCCTTTGAAGTAGTGTTCGTTAAGACAAACGGAGTGTGATTTTTAAACTTTTCTTTGAAATCTAAAAACTCTTTCCTATTTTTTCTTTGCTCTTCAAGAAAAGCAATAATCTGTATTTGATTTCTTTGTAATGCAGCAAACTGTTCTTTTTTATTCTTAAATAAAATAGGATCTACTGGAAATTCGTTATCACTCAATGCCTCAAATAATTGTTTATGAGCGAGATTATATTGCTCAACCAATATTTGAGTTGGAAAATCCAAGACATATGTTTCTCCTTGATATTCTAAAGAATCATTCTGCAAATTAAATTTCAGAAGTGATTTTGAAAGTTTTCCTTTTTATATCTAAAAGATCCAGTCTATTGATTTTTAGCTCTTCTTCATATGCAATAATATACTGCTCAATTTCAGTTTTACTTTCTCTAATAAGTTGTAATTCATGATGAAAATCAACATACTCGCTCGACTTATTGTCATCCTTAAACGCATCACTTATTTTTGCTCGTGCTGAAGTATAATTCTCTAAATTTTTTCTAATGGAATCAGAGATAAAATAAGATTTACCATTGTAATTAAAAAATTCGCTTTTAACTGTTAACAGAGGAAAATCTTTTTCAAATTGCACTTTTAATTTCTTGAGATCACTGCCTACATTTCTCACATGGCGAACAATAACACAGTTATCAGGAACATCGGTTGAGAAACCCAAAGTATAAGTTAAGAGTCTATGTAAATACCATTGTGCCTGCTGATTATCTATTCCTTTGTCAAAGTCATATTCCAGTGCTTTTTGATAATTATTAAAATTTTGGTAAAAATCATGAGGGGCATTTGTAAATGCCTCATAGAGGCAAGCTCTTTTGACACAAAAATCTAAATCTTTTCCAATTAAACCTTTAATGACTTGCTGATGACTAACAATGACACTTATAACTTGAGCAATATATTTTTTTTTCTCACCTAGTTGAGCAAGTAAATTTTTTCGCTCTTTTATAATTTCCTGTCTAGTAGTCAGATCATCGTCCCATTGCATGGAGGATATAAGTAGTTTTGCCTCATAATCAGTTGTATTAAAACTAAAATCAACTGATTTTAATTGTGTTGCTAAATCAACCGGACCTCTATTCGTCCTATAATAGGCCGTATCTATAATACCCTTTACAGTAGACAACCTCTCATGGAGAGCCTCAAGCTCTTCGACCTGTTGCTTAATTTCCGCATCCAGTTTTGATATTTCAAGTTTGTCTTCAATTAATTTACAAACTTGTTCGAAATCAAATTTTTTCTTATTAATCTCATAGACCTCATTGGCCATCGCGGCATATAAATCGGGTGGAATTCGTCCTCCTTTTAAACGTTCATAGATTTCGCCTGTTTTCTGTGTAATTGACTCGATTTCATCAAGAAATTTTTTCAACAGCTCCAGATCGGACTGAATTGAGTCACGTAATATGGGATCAATTCGCCCCAATTTAAATTGAATATTGAAAGTATGTTGTTTTAATCGGGCATAAAGTTGGGCAACCGCGTTTTTATTTCTCGAAAAAACTTCGCCATGTTCTTTGGGGTCAAGTTTAGGGTATAAATCCTCTTCAATAACGGAAAGATCGGTTTCAATCTGCCCTATGTTTGCAATGGCAGTCTTCAGCAGTTTATTGCGATTCTCAAGTAAGAGAATGCACGCGCTTCTGGGCATGGGCTCTTGTAGACGTTCCTCTATCGCCTGAATTTGTTCCTGTAAATGAGCGGTGATGGCATCGCGTTTTTTTAATAAAGCTTTTGCATCATTATTGATTGCCACACAGCGATAGATTTTTTTCTGAGTTTTTGCCGTGTCAGCCAATGCGTAACCTTCCTCCCTTAAAAATTTTTCTCTTTCATGATCGGCATTAGGTGAAAACGCTTCGATTATAGCAACCCGGTCTCTTCCTTGCTTTTGCTTATGCTTTATTTTGCCATCTTTCATATAAGATACTCTTATTGGTTTACCCCCAGCATCATATGATTATAAATCGCACACATTAAGCAATTATTAAATATTTGAGTGAATTTTTAGTAATTTTGTCTATAAATTTATAAATAAGAGATTAAGCAAAAAAGCTATCTAAAATTAGTCAGGATGCATGATAAGAAACTGAAGGAGTCGAATTAATTATAGGCAAACTGTAAACAGACTCCCTCTGATTGCTCCGAATCGAGTTCTAAAAGACGATAGATATCTTGAACAGCTTCCTCTTTAGGATTAAGTTGTTTTTGATAGGTATCATTTAATCGATACCCCACATAGATTAGCGTTACACCCAAGGCAATTGGCCAAGAAGCAACGGCCGCAGTAATAAGAAATGCAATTCCCCCCACATTAAAGGCCATGTTGTTCCAAAATTCGAGGTAATTTTTGCTGCATTCATCGTTGAGATTTTTTAAGAGTTGGCGATGATGATCATCGTCCAGGATTTTACCATTTGCCAATTCACGTCGTACCGCAATAGATGATTTTTGGTATTTTTTATATTCTTCCGCGGTGTTATACAATGCATTACCAAGCATACTAAATAATGCAATTCCGGCTAAAGCAAGTGGACCGGTACATACCATACTGATTGCAAAACAGGTGGCAATTAGGTTTGCTCCTACTATGTTAATTGCAAAATAGGTGCATTGAGCTTCCCATTCATCATTTAGTACATCAATCTGGCGCTGAATGACGGCTTGTTCGAAGGTTGTTGCATCATTTAATTGTGTCTGTAATTCCTGGACATGATCCTGATATTGGCCGGCTTCAAAAAGCCACTGTGCTAACAACAATAATGTGTCGAAAGTAAGGCTAGCAACAATAATTAGTGGAACAGCAGAGCCAGCAATATGAAAAAAATTATTATAAGTAGTTAACAAACCTACTCCAGCCCAAACCAAATCACTAGCCATGATAAAACCACGTTTTTCCATTTCTTGTTTCAGTACTTTCTTTGACGATAATTCTTCACTTATTGCGGACTGGAGAATATGTTTGAGCACTAAGATTAAATTAATCACAAAACGGAATGTATAGAGGAAAATACCCAGATCAGTAATGGCTTTGCGTGAGTTATTCAGAAAATTAATGCCATCGATAAAACTGTATTGATTACCAAGAACCGTATTAACTTCTTGAATCAATTCAGAAACAGAACTCTTCTGAAGATAAATAATTACATAATTTGCTAGACTGCGGCTGTGGGTGAATTGAGAACGCCAGGTGTTTAAAGCACCGACATTTTGGCGTAATTTGGAAATACTAATAAATGATGTCAGATGATCTAGAATGCTTGTTTGCAATCCCTCTATCATGAACTCCGAGAAATTATCAATTGATTTTCGCTTTTCTTGTGCAAGGTCTATTTTATAAAATGCCTCTAATTTTTTGCGAAATTGTTTTAATTTTTTCAAATCAGAATCAACAAAATCAAGTTGATAATAAGAAATTAGCGAATCACACAAGAAATACAAATAATGCACAGTAACGCTTTCTTGTGTCCAACATGATTTATTCGATATAAATACTTGATGAAACGATAAAAATTCATCATTTAATCGATCTAAATGAAACTCATCCTCTTTAAAGGAAAGATTATTTTTTTTCAATGAATTATTAAAAAAAGCATGCTTTATGAGACCAATTTTTGATTTTCCCATAAAAGAACTCTTTGAGATGAATTGTGAAGAATTGCTCAATTGTACTATGGGTATTTAGAAACAGATTAAAACAATAGTGTTAATTTTCTGCAAAAAAATAGTTAAAAAAAAAGTAAATGATCAAAATCAAAATTAAGAGAATGATTTAAGTACAAAAGCACCCTCTTTTTTTTCTAAAAACTAATTGATAAACTCTCTCCCCAAATAATCCATAATCCCGAGATATAAAGTTGACTCTTGATGCAAATAATTCCTCTGATTCTATTGAAGAAAATTCTTTAGAAAAAGAGAAAGTGGTTATTATTATTCCAACGCACAATGAAGCGCTGGTCATTCAATCAACAATAGAACAAGTATTTGCATCAGTAGAACAAATTGAGCAATATGATATTCATATTTTAATTTTTGATAGCGCCTCTACAGATAACACAAAACAAATTGTTACTTCATTACAGAGCAATTATCCAAAATTACATTTACAAAATGAGCCCACTAAATCCGGACTTGGTTCTGCTTATTTGCAAGCCATGAATTATGCGTTAACTGCTCTAAATGCAGATATTATTTTTGAATTTGATGCGGATCTATCTCACCAACCCAAGTATATTCGCCCTATCTTAGATATGTTGCAAAATTGTGATTGTGTGCTGGGAAGCCGTTATGTAGAAGGTGGAAGTATTCCGAGTAATTGGGAATTACATCGAAAATTATTCTCCATTTTAGGCAATTACATTGCTCGAGCAGTACTCACACCAAAATATAAGGATTTTACCAGTGGTTTTCGTGCTACTCGCAGGCAACAACTTATAAAAATTCTGCCTCATCAATTTCTTACAAATCATTATGCATATAAAATGCAGTTGTTGTGGCTTTTACATAAAAATAAAGCAAAAATTCGTGAGTATCCCATTGATTTTATCGATCGAAATCAAGGGTACAGCAAATTACCTAAAAACAGTGTTGTTGATTCACTGCGAGTCGTTTTTACTTTACGATATCATGAAATCAAGCGCTATTTGAAAATGTGTCTTGTTGGCTCCTTGGGTATTTTTGTACAGTTTATTACCTACAATGTATTGCGTGAATACTTTCAATTCTCGCCTTTTGAGGCCTCACAAATTGCAGTATGTGCAGCGATCATTAATAATTTCTTTTTAAATAGCAAAATTACATTTAGCGCCAAGAATAAATTACCCTGGTCCTTAAAAATAAAGCGGCTGTTGATTTTTACTATTTATTCAGTATTTATTATTAACTTACAAAGTTATTGGTTACGCTTAGGAATTTTTTGTTTTGGCGTCGGACCTTTACGTGAAAATATAATCATGGGTATCGGCATTGGATTAATGTCTCTTTTAAATTACTACACTTATTCTCGTCATATATGGGCAGATAAATATGTACTTAGTAATTAAAGATAACTATTGTCATAAAAATGGAGCGACAAAAAATAATTTCACCCATGAATATTCTACCGGGAAATGGATATCCATCAGAGAAACAAGCAAATAATGGGATTATTTTGTGGGCTTTTTTAAGCTCGCGAAGTGTTTACCTGTTTTTAACTCTGTATTTTATCATTTTACTCTTCTTAGCACCTATAAATATATTATCTCTTGATACGTACTATTATTGGGATTGGAGCCGACACCTGGCATTATCCTATTATGACGGCTCCCCAATGATTGCATATTTTATTAGGCTTGCAACTTTATTGTTCGGAGATAACCTATTTGCCTTGAGTTTTATAGGCATCACCTGCATTGCCATCTCGAGTGGGATTATTTATAAAAGTGCTCGATTTTTTTTATCCCCTGAAGCAAGCTGTATTACTATGTTATCCTGGCTATTTTCCCCACTAGTCACCTTAGATATTTTAAAACAAACGACCTATGATACGCCCCTTGCATTATTTTGGTCATTAACCCTGTATTACACTATAAAATTTATTCAAACCAATAGAATAAGAGACCTGTACTTAATTGGTATAAGCTCCGGATTGATGATGTTATCCAAATATAGTGGCATCGTTTTAATCCTTTCCCTGCTGATTTTTTTAATTTTTAGTACCTATCGTTCAATTTTCAAATCAAGACATTTTTATTTTGCTACGATTCTAGCCATTATTATTTTTAGTCCAGTAATTTTCTGGAATTATCAAAATCATTGGCAATCATTTATCTATCAGTTAACCACTCATAAACTTAATCCTGGAGTAAACCCTTTTTATCATGCTGTAAAAACATTGTTTACCTCATTCATCCCGTCACTAAATATTATGCTTCTTCCTCCATTTTTAGTACGAAACCAAAAACTGGATGAAAAAAGTGCATCGGTTGTGACATTGTGCCGTACCATTTGTATTACTTTTCTTTGTTTTTACTTATATACCGCAAGCCAAGCAGGGATTAGGGAGTTTTGGCTGACTCCGTACATAATTAGCAGTGCGATTTTATTTGGATATTGGTTTACAACATTTAATTATCGTAAATTCGCCATTTTATTGCTCATACTTTATGCAATAATTAGTCTCTGCATTCTAATAGATAACACCTCCAAATTTAATTTTATCAAATCAAAAAAACTTATCTCCTATCATTTAATCCAAAAATTTAATGCGAGTCATACAGAGTTACCCGATACAGTCTTTACTTCAGGCTGGTTTACAGCACGCATGCTCTTTTTCCTCAAAAACAAGCCGATTATTTATACTTTAGGTTGTGGCACTGCTCAAAACCAATATGCTTTATGGAATGTTGACATCAATCAAAAAATTGCAGATAAGACTTTGAAAGAAATATTGTATATTGATCGGCATGACCGCCAGAGTTGCTTGAAACAATATTTTGATCAATGTCAAAAAATACCTACTCATGTACATCCATTTAGACATAAGGAATATGCACTGAATGTGTATAAATGCCGAAATTTTTAAGAACTCATCATGAAAATATCCATAAAATATAGCGTTAGTGACAGGCCAGCTTGATAGCTGGCCAATCTTTTTTTAACGTATTCATCGAATTATGTTACCATCCACTTTATTAGATTTTGATAAGGACCATCGATGCTTAAATTACTCTTTCTCTTTATTACATTATTTTCTTCAATATGTTTTGCTGATGAAAAAGAAATAGCAATTACTATGGATGATTTGCCTCTTGTTGCCTCAAGAATGGATACCCCCGGAAATCGACAACGATCAACCGAACGCTTTACCCAAATTGTACAAACATTCCAAAAATATAAAGTTCCAGTCACGGGTTTTGTGATTGCAGGAGCGATAGAAAAAGGTCAATGGGATTTCCTTGAGCAATTTCGTCAGGCAGGCTTTATGTTAGGTAATCATACTTACTCACATTATAATCTGAATCAGATCAACACTGAAAAATATATTGCAGATGTAGATCGTGCCGATAAAATTCTTACGCCAATAATGACTCAACCCAAATATTTTCGCTATCCCTATCTAGCGGAAGGAAATAAAGCCAAAAAACAAGAAGTATATGCTTATCTAAAGAAACATAATTACACTATTGCCCCTGTAACCATTGATAGTAAAGATTTTGACTTTAATGAAATGCTTTATAAAGTTCCATATCGTTCACGAGTAAATTATATTCAAAAGTTAAAACCACGTTATTTGGCTTATATATGGAAGCAAACACTAAGAGCCGAGAAAAACTCTAAGGGCGGAAATACCAAGCAAATATTATTAATTCATGCGAACCTTCTTAATAGCTATGTATTAGGGGATATTTTGGAAATGTATCAAAAAAATGGATATAAATTTATTAGTTTGACTGAGGCACTGAAAAATCCTGCCCCAATCATTAATTTTTCTCCTGCTATGAAAAAGGATACTTTAGGAGCACAATTGAAAAATGAATTCATCAATATTCCCAAGTCAAAAGAAAATTATGTAACACCTGAGTAAATTTCAATCGTCTTTTCAACCTGGGTGCGGCGAAGCGGAACCCAGATAGTTCTATATCAACTCCCGGGTTCCGCTTCGCTGCACCCAGGTTACAATGTGATTAAACAAATCAGTACTGGAGGTTAAATGTTAATACTTGCTATTCTTTTATTTCTTGCTGCAGTAGTTTGTGGTCTCTTTCTTTTGACAGCAATACTACAAGACAGGCCGATTAATATAACGGTGAGAAATCTTCATGCAGTTTTTGCAGCATTGGGGTTGCTCATAATCATCGCTCATATGCTTGCATTTGCGACAGGTAAATCGACACTTCTTGCCGTAAGTTTAATCTTTTTGATCGTTGCTGCATTAGGTGGATTGAGCATGGTTGCACTTGCTAAGAAAGGTAAAGCACTTCCCAAAAAGGCAGTACTTGTTCATCCAATAATTGCCCTTGCCGGATTAATTGCTTTAGTAATCTATGTATTACCCTGATTATTCGGGTTCAAACCTGTGTTTCAATCGTTCACGAAGCGATTGAACTAATATCGGTGGTGCCTTATCTGGTGATCCTGAGTCAAACGGTGGTTCGGGATCATATTCCAAACCAAGTTGTAAACTTTGCGCCACATTTTCATTAATAAGTTTTGCAGCAAGATATAAGGCCATATCAATACCAGCAGAAACTCCAGCTGCAGTAATAATTTTACCATCCGTTACAAATCGTTTATGTGTCGGTATGGCTCCCCATTTTTCCAATCGATTCATTACTGCCCAATGAGTTGTTGCTTTAACTCCAGATAAAATTCCTGCTGCTCCCAGGATCAAACTTCCAGTACAGACTGAAGTAGTCCATAAAGTATGTTCATGAATTGTTTGAATCCATGTAAGAATTTCAGGACATTCACGTAATGCAGTTGCATTACCAGCACCTGGAATCAACACAATATCAGTTTGAGAAATTTCATTTAATGCATGCTCAGCAATTAATGTGAGTCCGGAACAAGTACGTACCTGTCCCTTATTTAATGCAACCCGCTGCACGATAACTTCTGGCAAACGACTCAGTACCTCATAGGGACCAATTGCGTCGAGAGCCGTCATTCCTTCATAAAATAAAAAAGTAACGTGCAGTGGTTTAGACATGCTTTTCTAACCCTTTTTAACAAACTGAGATTTTAATTTCATGGCACCAATTCCCTCAATTTTACAATCAATGTCATGATCTCCATCTACCAAGCGAATATTTTTTACTTTGGTACCAACTTTTACTACTTGCGATGATCCTTTTATTTTGAGATCTTTAATTACAGTAACCGTATCCCCATCTTGCAGAATTTGACCGTGGGCATCTTTAATAATGCGTTGATCGTCATGGCTCTGTTCTTCGACACCATCTTTTGCCCATTCATAGGAACATTCCGGGCAAATTAGTTGATTACCATCTTCATAAGTATATTCTGAATTACATTTAGGGCATTGGGGTAAAGAAGACATATTTTTTTCCAGTTAAAAAAGAGATTCATAGTATAGCAAAAACTCAATTAGTCTCCTACAACACTAATAAGCAGATGACGTTCTTGTGATTGATAACGATGCTCATAGAGATAGATACCTTGCCACGTACCTAAAACCAATGTTCCATTTTGTATAGGAATGGTTAAACTGATTTGAGTTAATACAGTACGAATATGTGCAGGCATATCATCCGGGCCTTCAATTAAATGTTTAAAAAGTGGATCCCCATCCGGAATTAATCGAACCAAAAAATGTTCTAGATCCTTGCGAACCTGAGGATCATAATTTTCACAAAGCATCAAAGAAGCACTAGTATGTTTGAGAAATAAATGACATAAGCCTTGTTGTATCGTGGTTTTTGATAAGAGCGCTTTCACATCAGCAGTAATATCCTGCGTACCTCGACCAGAAGTGTTAAACGTGATGGAGAATTGTTCAATTTTCATAAGATTAATGATTCGGTTATTGGTTCATTTGTACTATCGCAAAATTACGTCACGATTCAAAGTAAATCATCGGGCTCTACCATAGAACCAATAATTGTCAGTACTTTATGTCTGGACTTATCTCCTCGTTGCAAGGTAATTTGTCTTGCTGGTACTTTAAATATCTGTGCAATATACTTCAAAAGTGCTTTATTAGCGCGACCTTCAAGTGGTGGGGTATTTAAGCGTATTTTAAGCTCCCCCTCATGAAGACCTACAATCTCTGTTTTTTTTGCACCCGGCTGAACATATAAACGAAGGGTTAATCCTTCAGCATCACGTTGATACCACATTGATACCATCACCCCTGGAGTTTTTAAAACCAAATTAAATCATTTATTAATGAGTTACAAGATAAATCAGAGTAAAGAAGATCAGATCCTGGGCTACAGCTGCGCATTCACCCAGATGATCCAATTGATTTAGTTAGTAAGACTAAGAGAAGATACTACGTGTTCCATTTGTGTCATG
This sequence comes from Legionella qingyii, assembly GCF_003990155.1. NCBI lineage: Bacteria > Pseudomonadati > Pseudomonadota > Gammaproteobacteria > Legionellales > Legionellaceae > Legionella > Legionella qingyii. The sequence continues at coordinate 123,736 of NZ_RZGX01000001.1, read as the reverse complement.
GTACTGTCATAAGTTTTATCAAATAATTTGATATTACTCTCCAACATGCGTCGATTTACTTCCTCCATCTCCTTTTCTATTTCCTGCATTTTATAAGTATGAGAAAAGAACGAATCGACATGATTTGCAATGCTTGCCCCATTTTTTCCAACTTGAGATTGAAACCATAATTTCACATTAGGAGCAGGACATTCTTTAGTAATAAGACGCGCAGGAAACTTGCCATCACTTAATGGTTGAGCCAGGTTGTCCCCTTCTTTTTCTAATCGCTCCAGTAAAGAAGGATCATCCGTCATAATTGCTTGGCGTATGGTCGCATCGCGAACGATTGTCAGCATTTTTGTGTATTTTTCAATCTTCTCGCTTGCCACACTTCCTACGTATTTCTTTGCTGTTGCATAAGCCAAGTTCTCACCATCAAAAATAATGCGTGGATCGTTTGCAAATAGTTCTAAAATTTCTGGACGACCAGTGGATAAAATGACACTCATGGTCGTTTTAGTCGCCTTAGCGCTTTCAAAGCTGAGATCAGGTTGTTTTGCAATAAACTCAATCAAATCTAATGGTGGTGTTAAGAGAAGAACGACTCGCATCAGAAGGGTTCTTCCATTTGTGTTTACTGCATTGACTAATTCAGGATAATCAGTAATCAGCGTTTTAACTTTTTCGTATTCTTTTTTAGTTATAGCTTGCCATAATGCTTCTTCTTGTGGCGTCATTATTTTCTCCCTTTTATAAAAAATTGGACATATTATAACAAAAAAGAGGCATGATGTGGTATAAAATTTCAATTATAATACAAAAATCATTTACATCCCCACACTATTTTGTGGCTTATCATTGAACTGAAACATAGAGGCAAGGCTATCTTTTACATGATTTAAAGGATCATAATCAATGCCCAAATTACATGCTTCACAAATTTTTTGAATGTGAGACGGGCTTGCTTTATCAAAGCCAATTGATTTTACATCTTCAATAAGATTTTCGATTTTTGCTATTTTTTCTGCAATTTCTGGTTCGGCATCTTCATTTAATTCACTTAAAACAGTGGATAATTCTTCGATCATTGATTCATAATGGTGCTGTTTTTCAGGATCAAACTCAATAAACTCAGTCCTATCCCTCATAGAACTCATATAAAATCGATATCGTTGAGCAGACAATGAGTTTTGAGGTTCTTCACTAGGTGCAACTTCAGATTCTTCTTCTTTAGGCCTTGAAAATTCAATCACAGGGTCAATTGGTTCCGCATCAATAATGCGCTCTTCAGCAACAGGAGCAATTTGAGCTTTTTCATCATGAGTAACTTTAGACTGATACTGTTCTCCGCTCATCAGCTCATCAGCAGAGCTACTAAATTTCAGGTCAACGCCTCGCTCCACCGACACAGAGGAAATGGAAGTATTTCCATTAAGAACTGTAGAATCATGGTGTTCTTCGCTCTCAGCCTCAACAACAGAAATATTTGGGTTCAACTCAACGTCATGTTTTGCAGACCCCGCGGGAATGGAAATATTTTCACTAAGTACTTTAGAATCAAGCTGTTCTTCGTCCGCAGCATTAACATCAGAAGTACTTGAGTTCAATTCAACGCTATGCATTGCAGGCACCGCGGGAATGGGGGCATTGTCATTAAGTACTTTAGAGTCATGCTGTTCCTTATTCTCTGCCTCAACAACAAGTGTGCTTGATTTAAAACCAACATTTTGCTCTTCAGGTATAAGATCAGCAAGCCTTGGAGCAAGGGTTTTAGAATCCACATCAAGCACTTCTTGTATTAGAGAAGAACTTTTTGGAGTTTGCAATAACTGCTCTACGCGAGGTTGAGGCAGAATAAACACTTTTTTTATCAGGTTTACACTGATATCAAAACGTTTTTTTGATTCTTCTGACAATATTGGTTGAACAATACTCACTATGTTTTCCAATTCTTTATTACATTTATTTAATAAAATTTGAGTGGCATCATATTTCTCAACTGTTTTTAACTCTTCTTTATATTTTTTTAATTGCATCAGTGCCATATCCAGTTTATTGATTTGTTCTTTATCCAATTCATCAGCAGGACATTTTATTAATTCATCTATAATAATACTCAAACTACTGTCTACATCTTCTAAAGCATGAGCACGTGCTTTCTCATAATGAACAGAAATCGCCTCCATCTCCTTTTTCCATTCGCTTTGAATCGCTTGGATTTCCTTTTGAAAACTCATAGTAATTGCTTGATGTTTTTCATAAGCTTTTTGTAATTGTGGTGACTCATGACGAACTTCTTCAAAAAATGCTTCCAGAGCTCCTTGGGCTTCTTTAAATTTTTCTTTTTTAATTTGGTGGTGTTTTTCAATGGCTTCTATCTCTAATGGAGTTTCTCCAACCACTGGAGTTATCTCTGTACTTCTCGCATCCATTTCCTCTTTTATTACTACTAATTTTTTATAAAGTATTATCGCTTTTTGTTTTGTTTCTTCGCGAATGTTATCGTCTTGGTTAATGACATCTAATGTCTCTCGCATTAGGGTAAGATGTTGCACATAAGTTGTGTCGATTTGTTTTATTTGCTTCATATGGTAGAGATGAGTAATTCGTTGCATTTCATCTTCATAATATCGAAATAAATCCATATTAGTTAAGCCATAAAGCGATTTTTCCCATTCAGATGCAGGCGCGGCTAACGATTTATGTTCTTCAGGTTGTTGTAATGATGGCTCTTTTTTTCTGGGAACAAACACAAAATCCTGTAAATTGGCGGCTGCAGCCTGAGCTTGCTCTTTTTCGATTTCTTCAAGCAATGCAATTTCTTTTGCCAATAGATCTTTATCTTCAAAAAGAGATCGAATTACATCAAACTGACCAGTAACCGTTAGAAAAAAGAGCAAATTGTGCTCGCACAAATGAATAAATTCACTAAGAAATTGTTCATTTTGATGAATCACGTCATTTTTATTTTGGATAGAATTGAGCCTTCTAAGCCATCCTAAATAGGAAACCAAAAGAGGATAGGTTGCTTCAGATAACTCACGTTGTTTTAAGATTGCATCACTGGGATCACCCATTACCCGTTTTAAATGCTCATCTGGTGATATATGAAGAATTCCCATCACTCATTACCCATTTATTGCTCACATTTTCCTTAAGTATAGTATTTTTTATTCCATGCGATTTAATAATGAACAGTGAATGAGTCGTTTTTAATGTAACAACAGGAATGAGTCGAGTGATTGCAAGCAATGTACTGCGTTCAATGCCGTACATTTTTAGGGAGATAATTCATTACGCAGTAACTCAAACATTTTGCGTTAGTAATCTCAAGATCACGAAAATAGGTTATTTCCTTTAAATAAAAATCAAATGTCTCCTGAATTGCTTCAAAATAACCTTTAATGACAACCGAATAACGCATTTTCTCTGTATAGTGCATTTCGAGTAGTTTGGAATATAAAAAAGTGACTTCATCAGCACATTGTGTGTGCGCCATAAGCGCAACATCAAAACAATTCGCTTCAAGCAATTTAGTGTTCAGCTTGTATATATTGGCAAGTATGTTGGAAATGTAAAAATTAATTTTTCCTATTTTTTCTTTATACACATCACCTAACACGTCAGGAATTGAATGAACCATATCACGCAAGAAATTTAAATCAGCAATATAATTTCCCAACACATGATCTTTCTTCATTTCTATAAATCGAGCTTGCCATTCTACCAAGAGCATCACGATACGCTTATATGCAATTAGTTCTTTTTCTTTAGAATAATCTAGTGTAGGAAATTGGTTGCTGGTTTTTATATGTTCCATTTTTCCCATCACCATAAAACATGCATTTTTTATATCTTCAAAAGTTAATGACTCAAAATTACTAGTTCCAATTTTTTCACTAATAGTATCAATAACTTTGACTACATCAGGAGATAACATTGCGATTCCAAATTTCAACATCGTCTAAATTTGATTATAGTTCAATATTTAAACAAAAAAAGGGGGGGGGGTCGTTTGGAAGATTGATGATACTTAATGCATGATTGAACATCTTTATAACTAGGTAGCGCTGGTACCCAGCGCTACATATGATTACAAAATCAGTGCTGATTGAATTACTGTTTCAGTGCTATCAATAGATACCCCTGATGCTTTAGTAGATTTTCGATTCTCATCGAGAGATGGATTCGCTTTTTGTTGCGATTTAACCTTCATTATCTCTTTTTCAAATTTAGAAAGCTCAGCCACATTGCTAATTCTCATGGCATAAATCCCTTCTTTTTTCTCTTCTTCATCAATTTTCTCATTGAGGAATGCAATTTGTTGTTGCATCGATTCGGCCTGCCCTACTATTTGTTGATGTAATTGCTCAAGTTGGCCAGCTAATATATTCTGCTTTTTTTGAATATCAGAACGAAACGCATTGTTTAAATTTCTCGTAGGTCTTTTAGTTAAGTCCTGAAATTCCTGGCGCCAATCTTCCATATTTTCGGGGGTAAATACGTAGCTTGACATATAGGAAGTAAAATTACCCCATAAATTTTTGGGCTTCGTTCCCTCAACGATCCGCTCCTGCAAGTCCCTAAAATCGATTTTTAACACTATATCTTGAATTTGTTCAATTTCTTCTGCCTCTAAATTAGGAAAATCAAATGTTTTGAGCAACTCTCGGTCAAGAAAATGCTTGCGAACTGATTCTGGAAATGAATCTAAATTATCAGGTACTTGATCGGCGATTAATTCTTTTAAACCCAGAATTTCATTAACCTGATCCTGAAATTGTTCAGGAAATTTTGACACATTCGCCTTCCTTTTTTCTTCCAATTTAAGTAGAGGTACTTCTTCTCCTATCAATTGATCTAAAGTATTTATCTGTTCTATGGCTTGCCTTAGGCTTTCTTCTAGAGCAGATCTTTGGTTTATTAAATCCTGGGTGCGTGAATTATAGTGCATAAAATGTTGCAATAAGGGATGAGAGCCAGTGCCTTCAATCACTAAATCAAAATAATTGCTAAAGCCATTATTGCCCTCCTTGAGCTGAACCTCTTTGACTTTAAATCCGTTTAGTCCATTAAGTTTTTCCTTGAGATTTTCAGCCTTAGATCTCAGATATTTACTTGTATTAAATAACTCTTTATGTTCTTGGCTCAATGATTCACAAATACGTCGCACCTCTCCTCGTAGTCGAGCTACAGGTCCTTGTAATTTAGAATTTTTTCGTGCAAGTTCTTCCATTTTATTCGAGAGAACATCGTACATTTCATGAAAAGCATAAACAGAGTTGCTCTCGGTTTGTATTACATTTAATGTATACTTAATCGCATTCCATTCTCTGTTTTTCTGTAAACCTATTTCCGTCTCTTCCATAGTATGGATCGCAGAATCCAGTTTTCTTTTCGTTACTGCACAAAGAGATTCTTCTTTACAATCATGGATAAAATCAGCATCCAGTTTATTTTTATTTGAACCAATAGCCGTTAATCCATCAAGTGTAGCCAAAGTTTCTTTAATTAAGGTACGCGTATTCTTGTGTCCCAAAGAGAATATCCATAAACCTTCCAGTTGCGCTTCATGCTCTGCCAATACTCGATATAAACTCCTAATAGCACTTTGTTGTGCAGAAAGTTTATCAGCTCCTTTTAGTTTGTCGGCCTCTCCTAATACATGCACAGCATTCAATATGTCTCTAGCCGCATCAGTAACAGCTGTTCGTTCGAGCAAATAACCTAAGCCACGATGTTCTTGTTTAGCCCAGGATAGGCTGGTTTCCAATTCATCTACAAGCTCTGTAATTACTCTATCAAAATAAACTGCTTTTAATTCTTTTAGATCGCTTGTTTCTACAAGGCCTACTTCTTTATATACCCGCAACAACTCTTGAATTACAGGTTGCATGGCATATTTTTCAGTATATCGATCTTCGGGCAAATCTTTATTGGCATAATCAAGTAAAAAATCAATGAGATTATCTAAATTTGTTGCAGCCATAACTTGTTGAACCAATATGGATCGCACAATTTTCTTTAAATGAGGATTATTTTCTATAATGCAGCTAATGTCCTTTGCTAATAATTTTACTTGGCTTTTAGCAAAAGCTTCACGATAGCTTTCTACATCGCCGTCAGCAAATCGTAGCATCGCTCCGTTTACTTCTAATCCGGATTCAACATATCGACGCGTTTTTTTCTTCTCAGCAAGCTGTTCTTTCTTGCTTGTACGCGCAGCCAACTGATTAAATTTTAATTGCTCATTTAAAGATACTTCATCCAGATAATGACAACGTAACGCATTAACTGAACCTTCTTCTATGAAATCCTCAACTTTTTCTTTAAGCAGCGCCCGGTGTTGATCCCAAACTGAGCCTACAGCAATTTCATAAGCGGTTATTGCTTTATTCAATGCGATAGTTTGAAACTTCTTATTTTCAGTACGGCGTATATAAGGATTAGGATGTTCTTTTTGTGGCGCATTATATTCAAGGCATTCGTCCCAATGTTCACTCAAAGAACGACTCAAATCCTCTCTTTGTATTAACAACGCTGCATCCAGTGTATTCCATTCTGATTTTGGATAAACAAGATGTAACAATTCTTTCCACTCTTGGAATTGTTCCAGAACAACTTGTTGTATATTGGATACTTTTTGCATGTAATGACGCATAACAGCAGCTTCTTCATTTTGTTGACTTTGCAGTTCTGCCAAAGAAGCAAGTATTTTCTTCTGTTTACTTTGGGTCTGATAGAACCCGGATTGTAAAACGAATGCTCCTTGAGTTTCATAGATAGCAACGTACTTAGCAGGCCTACCTTCCTTGCCAACACAGCTTGTTACTCGCCGCGCAGCCCGGGCATCCAAATAAGTTTGAATCGCTAAAAATCCCTTCGGATGTTGTGTCGCAAAATCAGCGTTTTGTGCAAGTGCTGTAGTAGTAATCGTTATTGTATTTTGCTTACCAGACTGATTGTTAATCCATTTTTTTCGTTCTGCCACAGATTCAGTGCCTGTAAATGCAGTTATATTGCTTTTACGGAACTGTGTTTTTAGTTTATCTGCAAGAAGCTTTACCTCGTTAACATCTTTCGCAAATAGGACAATAGGTTGTCCTGCTTGTGCTTGATTAATGGCTTCTTTTACAGCGCGTACATAAGCTGTTTGATTTGCTATCACTCGTGTAGCCAGTTTGACACATCTATTTTTTTGATGAGATGGTATTTTACACGCGATATCCATACCGAACTTGTTACATTGTTCGACTATTCTCTCTTTTCGACCTAAAGTGTTCGAGATGCTAATAATGCGTCCCTGTTTTTTATAGTGATCAATCAAGTCCTTGGTTGATACAGAATCAATACAACGCATTTCAGGCTCAATAACGAATTCCCAATCAGGGTATTTCTTTTGCAGCCGAGCATGCAGAAATTGATGCGTCATAAAAGTTAAATCATCTTGAGAAGCTTTTTGATTTAAGGGAATAGCAACATGTCGTGCCGTTTTAGAAGGTGGAATAATAAAATCTTCCCCCTCAACAAAACGCTGTGCTTCAATAGCAGCATTGATCCATAAATTAAATTTTTTATCAGGTAATGAGTTTAACGACGCTTTATGCCGACTAGTAGGTGCATGTCTGTCGAGGAATTCTCTTAACTGGATTATATCTTGATCCTCGCTCCAGCCTTTATCGAGAATTTTAAATTGTTTCTGATTAATAAATTCATTAATTAAAGGATAAACCCATGTATAAGAATAATCTTCTTCATTCCCCTCGCTCTTAAGAGCAAGATTAAATATAGTCTTTTCATCTAATTCAGAGAAATCAGAACCAAAAAGAATTAAATGACTCGCTACAGGATGACCATCCTTATAACACGACATGTCTTCATTTTCGACTACAGCCCGAGCACGATATGAAGCCAGATCACCTATAGTAGAGTAATTTATCCCACCAACCTGATACGTTCCTTTGGGAGAACTCACCTCAACACGACCGAAAGCGATACCTAAAGAAGCAAAAAAATCTTTGTCATTTTTATAATTCTGAACCATCAAGCCTCGGTTGACGGCACACGCATCAATAGTCCCTCCATCCGCTTCAACCCACTGCATTACAGAAAGTAATGCATTAGCAACACAATTGCCCTCTTCAGTATCTAGTTCCATCAGCATATTGTTTTGCTGGTTTTTTAATGCCATTAAAATGGCAATAAGCTGCGGGGTATCAACAAATATTCCAGTAGACCGAAAGTACTGTTCACGTAACACAGCAAGCAATCTCAACTGAGCTTTTAGTTTCTCATGAGCCTCTAAATGCGGTGTTCTTATTACAGCAATCAGTGTATCTGATAATTCACGTAACTCTGTGCGACTGACTTTTGTCAAATCCTGGTATGCTTTAATTTGATACGTTGTTGAGTTATTTCCTACAACCAAAGTTAAAGGTTTGTCTCTTCCTATCGCATTGATGTAGATAATTTGTTGCGCTAAATCATGTTGCTCCTGTCTACTTAACGCGGTTCCTTCTACAATATTTCTAATATCAGCAATAACTCGCGCAACTTTAGAGGTATCAAATTGCTCATCAAGAACTTGCTCTGTATCTTTTAAAATAAAACCAAATCCATTTTTTTGTGGTGCACGTCCTGATTTAGGATCCCTGTCAAATTCATCAGCATAAGCTCTTAGATCTTTAACATCTCCATTTAACACATTGATAAACGGTTCCATCTCAGGATAAGGTGGATAATCAAATAATTGTGCAAGATCCGGTAGACTCAGTGGATCAAATTCAAGACCTGCTTGAACATCCAACAAGCGATGAATATTTGCATCAGTTGCATGCTCACCAAGCACAATTAATATTTTTGCCCAATTATTTAAATCAAAATCCGCTGTATTTTCTAATCTACAGACTAAGTTATAATAACGATTTAACTCATCTTTATCGCATTTTGTACATGCTTTCATTAATAAAGTAAGCAACGGCACCAGTGAATCTACTTCTACTTTCGCCTGAATAACCGATAGGGTTTTATTAACCACATTGATAATTAATTTCTCATCAACATTCGAACCTGCTTTTTTTATTCCATTGATTAGAGCATCAAACAAATCTTCAGAATGCTGGTCATCCACGTCTGCTAATGATTTCAATTCCATCAGGTTTTTTAATGGGAATAAGGATTCCTGAGTTAAATTATGACTGAATGAACAACGCAACAGGATTTCATATGCTTCTTCCCCAAGGATTTCTCGGTATTTTGTTAGATAAATAACCTCGCTCAAAGCAATTTTTAGCTGCCCTGTTGAGTGATGTGGTGTTTCTTTTAGTATCTTGCATAAAATTGCTAAGGGAGATGCAACTGCAGAAGTTTTTCCTTCGCTTAATACATCCAGTAAATTCCTTATCTGGGCTACTGTATCAGAATTTTTTCCAAATACTGTGGACTTAATTACATCTGTTAATAATGAAATAGAACGGAGAAACTCAATGTTGTTTTGGTTTTTAATACGAATTAATGAACTGATTAATCCATTCAATGCACTTAATTGTTGCTCCAATTTCAATAGGGCTTCATCGATAGGTAGAGCGGTGTCTAGTTCCTTAATTTGCTTTAATAGAAAACGGTCAAAATCTTTGTTTGATGTTTGTAATGCATTGATAGCGGCCCTTAAATTAGATTTGCAAGCGGCATCTATTCTGGGTCTTAGTACTGCACTGAAGGATTTCTGGGTAAAAAATTCACTACCCAAAACGCGATCCATTTGTTTTCTCTCTTCTGGAAATCCAGATAAAGCCCAAAAAAACCACCTACTGTTTAACAAATTCTTTGCTTCTTGTTCTTCCTCGGCCAAAACCTCGAAAGCTCTTTGAGCATCAACGGGGCGTTGCCTCAAATGCCACATTACAACTTGATGAGAAGTTATCCAGGACTCCAAATATCCTGTTAGTTTTTCTGGCAAACCTTCAAATTCAGTTTGGAGTTGCCAATCCTCATATATCTGTTCTATCAAGCTAAAAAGGTTAATTACTGGCTCGTTAACTGCATCTTTTCCTATTTTTATCTCAGGCAATTCAGTACGAACAATTGCAAAAACATCAGCACTTTGACGTTCGGTCACTGAGTTAACGATTTTTATCAGCTGCTCAAGGGAAGGCAAACGAAAAGAAGCTTCTATATTAATGTCAGTGAGAATTGCAAATAACTGCCCTCTACGCTCAGCCTGCATATCGTGCAGATCTTTTGCCAATATTTTTATTTTTGCTTCAAACTCACTATCTTCTTCGCCATCTTGTGTCATTTCCGGTACTTCATCACTTAATAAAGAGAAGAGTATGACAAACTGAGGCAATGAGTCAGGTTGATCGTGAAAAAGCTCAGATAAAAATATATTTAATTTAGAAGGGGTAGTTAAATGCTGAAGCAGAGCAGAAAAAGAAAATTTTTGGATTGGGGCATTATGAGCCTGTTCTATACTCAAACGCCGTTCATAATTATTGACAACAGATGAGGCTGCGTCACCATATTCCTTCATAAGCTTCAAAGCAAGGACACTTGCTTCATAAAAATCATGCCGTGCTTGTTCTGATATTAAGTCTTCAGTTTTTAACGTGAGTGATAAGATATCAATGAGCCTATTCAACTCATCAGCGGCAGGCATTGACTCCCAACTGTAATTCTCTAGTTCCCCTAAAAAAACAGGAAGTACCATTGATAATTGACCACTCATATCCTCATTAAAGTGATTGGCTATTGCCGTAAATTTGTCAAGCAAACTTTTAAAGCTAGTATAAGGGTCTATTGTTTTAGTACACGCCCGCTGCCCCGTAGTCATCAATGCAGCGATACTAAGTAATAATACTTTATTCTGAACACTCAGATTTTGATTGTTACTAATTTCCTGTTCAATCTTTTGATAAACATCCAGACTAAATGCCCACTCCTGCACACCAATAAAACGATAAAAACAAGTTACAATCTCCTCATATGGGCGGTCCAAACGGCTTAACCAGGCACTTACATCCTTCGGCATTGCAGGGGTTGAATAATCAAGGACATCTTCATCGATATTGGATCTTAAATTCATTTGCCTTGATACCAGCTTATAATTGTTATTACGACTGGCATGGTAGGCTCCATTAAGATCTAACCCATCTAAACAAGTAAGTTGCTCCTCAGGATCACTGCTGTTATTTATGATGAACAGTAAGCGATCTAATGTGGGTTTCATAGAGCCTATATTTTCTAAAGTACAGGAAAAAGGTAACTTCAGGTCTTTTTCCTCCAGCCTATTTAGAAAATAATCATAAGCTTCAAATAAATCATTAAATTCAGTACGAGCACCTGTTGCTTTATGTTGAGAAACTAAATTAACCCACCATATTTTTTGTTCGCTGCTTAATTCACTCAACTTTTGAAGATTGGCCAAACCTTGGCGTGACATTAACGCAAGATAGTTTTCAGGTTTATCCAGAAATAACTCATTAAAGTCTTTAAAAAATTCCTTATCATGTAATACCTTCAGTTGTTGCAATAAGAGTAAAACACCATCAGCTCCAGTATGAATTAACACTCGAGCCAGACCTTTATAATTAAGATCACCTAAAGGTATCGCCTGGAGTAATCTATTTATCCTCTCCAATTTTGGTGCATTATCTTCTGTTACGACAGACAAGAATAAAATAAAAGCCGCTTGGCGTTGTTCCGGCGAGCTATTTTCACTCCATAAATTTTTAAACTCTTTCCTGTAACGATCTCTGTTTTTAGAACCATTGTTTAAGAGACTGAATTGGCGGTAAGAACCAACAATATTGCGCGCATTTTCTTCAGCAAGCTCAGGAATTTGCGTCAAAGGAGTGCCTTGTTGCGGGTGTTGATATGGTGGTTCTACATTGTTTTTGCGCTTTCGCTGAGTTGCTTTAATTTGTTGATGATGCGCTTCATGTTTCGTTGGAATTTGATATTGAAGCTGTAAACCCATACTGGGACTTTTTATATTCTCAACCCAATTCTTTTTAGTTTTTCGTATTCTAGCGGCATGAGGATGAAAAAAAATTGCTGTCTTAGAGAGCTCGGCTACTTGTTGTTGGAATTCGAAAGAAAACTTTTGTCGTTTATTGATTAGATATACATTATCAAAGGCTAATTGATACTTCTTAGGAGTAATTTCAAATTTGTAACGTCTCGTTCGCTCTGGTTTTGAAAGAAAATCAACCAATTTATTAAAGTCTTCTTGGGTAAATTGATCACACGTCAAAGGTAAATTGACTTCGCCCAAAACCGATTTATCTTGTTCGTAAGTGGTTTCTAAATAGGCAGTAAAATTCTCGATAGTATTAAAGCTATGTTCGCCTACAGTGATACTCATGCAACCATGTCCCCCAAATAATAGATACTAAGACATTATTATCCATATAGTGCGCAAATATATCACATTTTTAACCAATAAAATATGAAAGAAGAAGAGTTTCGATTTACCAATATGGCTAAATAACATCCAGCACAGCATTCAAAAGCTGTTGCGTATACGCTTCTTTAGGACATTTAAAAAGGGATTCACAACTCCCAAACTCGACGCCGACTCCATTTTTCATAACTAAGACTTCATCAGCGATATAAGAAACCACACCCATATTATGGGTAATAAATAAATAAGAAATGCCTGTTTCTTGTTGTAACTCCTTTAATAAATTGAGGATTTGTGCCTGCACAGAAACATCCAAAGCACTGGTTGGTTCATCACAAATCAAGATATCTGGTCCTGTAGCTAAAGCTCGAGCAATACAAATTCGCTGTCTTTGCCCACCAGAAAATTGATGTGGGTAACGCTGTAAGCAATTGCTAGGCAAATTAACCTGGTTCAGTAGTTCTTTTAGCCGTGTACTTATTACCGAATGCTTCATTCCTTGGGCATGCATTCCTTCAGCGATTATTTCACTTACCGTCATGCGCGGATTCATAGAAGAAAAAGGATCCTGGAAAATAATTTGTACTTTTTTTCGGTATTCTCTTAATGAGCGCCCTTTTAATGCCCGCACATCCTGTTCTTTATAGTGTATCTCCCCCCCACAAATGGGTAATAAACGCAATAAGGCACGACTGGCCGTGGTTTTACCACATCCTGATTCACCCACTAAAGCCAATGTTTTTCCTTGCAATAAACGAAATGACAGACCATCTACTGCTTTAAATGAAACTCTATGACGACTGAATAAACCTTTTTTCTGGATAAAGCCAACGGATAAATCATTCACCGTGAGTATTGTTTTTTCCTCCGTAGTCGCAACGTCCCAAACTATTTTATCTTTTTGCAAAGGGGGTAACTCTTGGGAGTCAGGATATAGATGACATCGTACCAATCGTCCATTTTGTTCTTGTAATTGCGGCTCATCCACCGAACAACGTTCAAATGCATAAATGCAACGAGGATGAAAACGGCAACCCGAAGGCATTTCATCCAAAGCAGGTACTAATCCACGAATTACTGATAAACGCTCCTCACGTTTTGCCAAAGAAGGTATAGACGCCAACAATTGCTGTACATATGGATGTTGTTTAACTCGCGAAAAAAAATCTTCTACAGAGGATTGAGCTACCACTTGTCCTGCATACATCACACAGACACGTGATGCCATGGCCCTCACTACTCCTAGATCATGAGTAATCAGGAGTAAACTCATTTGATGGGTTTTTTGTACTTTTTTTAATAAAGAAAGGATTTGAGCCTGGATTGTAACATCCAAAGCGGTTGTTGGTTCATCAGCAATTAAAATATCAGGTTTACAAGCCAGGGCCATGGCAATAACAACCCGCTGTTTCTGACCACCGGACAATTGATGCGGATATTGATGAATTTTAATTTCTGGTTGAGGCATTTCGACCTCATAAAGCAAAGATAATAATGCTTCTTGCAATTCTTTGGCAGTAAACGAGTTACATTTTACCAAGGCTTCTGTTAACTGTTCTCCTATTGTCATTACTGGATTAAGTGCGGTCATTGGCTCTTGAAAAATCATAGCCATCTTGCGACCTCTCAATTGCCGCATCATTTGTTCTGGTAAATCCAAAATGTCTTGTCCATCGACATGGATTAAACTATCAATACCATAAACACCGGATTTAGGTAACAAGCGCATTAACGCCAGAGAAGTGAGGGATTTGCCGCAACCTGATTCACCTAATAAAACCAAGGTTTCACCAGGATATAAATTAAAGCTGACTTTATCCAAAGCAGACACCATCTTATGGCGATGTTGAAATGCTACAGATAATTGGTGAATTTCAGCACTGTTTTTTTGCATATGTTTTCTATTTAGCCTGGCCTGGTCAAAGCATAACTGCCATTGAGTTAAGGATTTTTGTCATTCCCGCGAAAGCTGGAATCTATTCTTCGATTGGCACTGTGCCTTATTAGAAATCGTTCCCACCTTCACGGGAACGAAAGTTTTTCCCTTAACTTGATGGCCAGGAGTCAAAGTATGCCCCAGGAAATCATCTTTACTCATTTCCCGGATTAAGGCTCGCCCAATCCAGGCTTCAATAACAACATCCTGCTTGCAGAACAGGGGATCTTTATAATAGATTTACAAAGTAACTTTTCGTCTTTCGTCTACTGTATCATAATATATGGTAAAATAAACCTAACTTTGATTTGAGAAAAACCCATGTCAGAAAACTATACTGCCCAAGCTATTGAAGTCTTAAGTGGACTTGAACCTGTTCAACGACGCCCTGGCATGTATACCGATACAACGCGTCCCAACCACTTGGCTCAAGAAGTGATTGATAACAGTGTGGATGAGGTACTGGCTGGCTTTGCAAGTCATATCCGTGTCACGCTTCATGAAGATGGTTCTATTGAAGTAGAGGATGATGGTCGCGGCATGCCTGTAGATTTACATCCACAATTAGGCTTAAGTGGCGTTGAAGTCATTATGACTCGATTACATGCTGGAGGTAAATTTTCTGATAAAAATTACAGCTTTTCAGGTGGATTGCATGGAGTGGGGGTTTCTGTAGTCAATGCTCTTTCTGACCGTCTTGATGTGACCATCAAGCGCAATGGAATTGTGTACCAAATGTCTTTTGCCAATGGCGATAAATTATGCGAACTCAATGAAACAGGACTCACTAAAAAAAGAGACACCGGCACAATTATCCGCTTTTGGCCCAATCCAAAGTATTTTGATACCACACGTATCTCCGTAAAACATTTAACCCATGTGCTGAGAGCAAAAGCTGTACTCTGCACGGGTTTGTCTATGACGTTTATTAATAAAGCAACTAATGAGGAAATGCATTGGTGCTATGAACAGGGTCTTATTGATTATTTAAATCAATCATTGCCCGATGGAGATTATTTACCTGAAGAACCCTTTACAGGTGAATTCAAAAGCGATGAAGCAACAGTTGATTGGGCATTGGTTTGGTCTAATGGATCAAGCAGTGGTTTTAGTGAAAGTTATGTAAATTTAATTCCAACAATTCAAGGCGGTACCCATGTTAATGGCTTACGCTCCGGCTTATTTGATGCTATGGCAGAATTTTGTGAGCTAAGAAATTTACTACCTAGAGGAATAAAACTTACAGCAGATGATCTTTGGGAGCCCTGTCAGTATGTATTATCGGTGAAAATGAAAGAACCACAATTTGCAGGACAAACCAAAGAACGCTTAAGCTCTCGTCAAATTTCTGCTTTTGTCAGTAATGTAGTTAAAGACGCTTTTGCACTTTGGCTCAATCAACATCGAAATCAAGGTGAGACGATTGCTTCTTTGGCAATCGAGCGCGCACAAAAACGTTTAAGACAAGCAAAACAAGTAGCACGCAAACGAGTAAGTCAAGGCCCCGCTCTCCCTGGTAAATTGGCTGATTGCTTGCTTACTGATCTCAGTCAGGCCGAATTATTTTTAGTAGAAGGTGATTCCGCAGGTGGATCAGCAAAACAAGCACGTAATAAAGATTTCCAGGCCATTTTACCGTTGCGCGGAAAAATTCTTAACTCTTGGGAAGTGGATTCGTCACAAGTCCTGGCATCTCAGGAAATTCATGATATCTCCGTAGCGATAGGAGTAGATCCTGGCTCTTCGGACCTAAGCGGTCTTCGCTATGGCAAATTATGCATTCTCGCAGATGCAGACTCAGATGGTGCACATATTGCTACTTTGATTTGTGCTTTGTTTTTACGCCACTTTAAGCCTCTGGTCCAAGCTGGGCATGTATTTGTTGCTATGCCACCACTTTATCGAATTGATGCAGGTAAAGATGTTTATTATGCACTGGATGATGAAGAAAAAAATCGTATTCTCAACCATTTGGCACAAACAACTCGAGCTAAACCCAATGTCCAAAGGTTTAAAGGTTTAGGTGAAATGAATCCCATACAACTACGTGAAACGACTATGGATCCCAATACCAGGCGATTGGTTCAACTCACCATGGATGATGAGGTAGGAGCCGAAGCAATTATGGATATGATGCTAAATAAAAAACGGGCAAGCGATAGAAAAGTCTGGTTAGAGACCAAGGGAAACTTAGCTGACGTTTAATTATATGCGGATTGCTTGCCTCCTTTTTTAACGAGGCAGGGCTTAACTCTATTTGATGCAGGTTCCACTTCCTTTCACTTGAATAATGGAATTAAATTAGAATAATCATCAGTCCATAAAAACTGTTCGTCGCTTGCATTAAACCGCCAATTGCTCCCTTTCATAAGTTGAAAAGCCAGATCTTCTTTCGAGGTCAAAAAAACCCACTCCGAATTAAACTGACCTAACGCCAAAATACTTTTATAATTTACATAAAATATACTAAGAAGGCTCAAAGACCTACCCGCAGCATTAATCACTGGTAATAATTGCAAATGTCGATTACTTAAATGAATCAATATACCGCCGTCTTCAGTAATTTTCTGTTGATATAAAATAAATGCTTCAAGGGTTAATAAATGCACTGGAATTGAGTCTGAACTAAACGCATCTATAACTAATAAGTTTTGAGAGTGATCCGGTAATTGTTCTACGGCTAATCGTCCATCGCTTTTCATAATAGTCACATTTGGTGAACAATCTCGTAAGTAAGTAAACAATTGGGGATTACTTGCAAGGTCAATGACCTGATAATCAATTTCAATTACTTTAACCTTATCCTCTTTGCGAAATTGACAGAGCATGGTACCAACCCCTAATCCAATGATTGTTACTGATAAAGAGCTCCTTTTTTGTTGCATTGCATCAACTATAGGTTTAGTCGCTCCATAATAAGAAGTCAGTCCTTTAGGTTTTTTCTCTCCAACAACTTGTAACCCATGCACTGTAGACTGGTTGATTAAGACATGGACTCCTTGTTTATCTATTACTTTTTTTACTCCATAAAAATCGCGTACCTGCATTAAAACTGTATCATCTTGTGATAATGGTGAAAAAATAAACCCAAATAAAATCAATAAAGATAAAATCAAACTAATTTTACTTTTTTGCCAGATAACTATAATAATTAACGCCAAAAAGGCACACACTTGAAATGAGGAAAAACCACCAGGCCAATGAACACCAATGATGCAGTAATGAAACAACAAAACAATCAGAACCACCACAGGAACCCACCAGCCATTCTTCATTGGCAATTGGGGCAAAGCAAAAAGACTCAGTAAAATTGCTAAAGGATATTCATAAATCCCATTGAACCAATGTGGGGCCAAAACTCCATTAAATACTCCAGCTAATACCCCACCAAGGGCCAAACAAAAATAAAATAACGTCAGCAATTCGGGCATAGGCCTATCTAAAAATAACTGGCGATGACAAAGTAACGCCAAAATGAAAAAATTCAACAAATGAAATAAAATACTTTGCCCAATATTTACTTGCCCCGCATTTAAAATAAATCCAACAATTGGAAAAATAAGAAAAAAAATACTATTTCGTGCTATCCATTTAAATGAAATCAAGGAATTATTGGTGAATGCAAGCACAAAAGTGAGTAGATATAGAGCCAGGGGTAGTACCCAAAATAAAGGAGTTGCTGCAATATCCGTAGTAATATATAGAGTCACTCCAAGCATTAAACTGCATGGGACAAAACTTAAAAAAATCCAATACAGCATGTTCTGCCAAGGCCAGGTGGCAATGACTTCATTTTGTTTTTTCAATGATTGATAACGATTGGCATAGAGAATAATAAACAATAGAACTACATAAACTACATAGCCTATGCTCCATAAATAAAATTGCTCCTTGAGCCCTATAAAACGCTCGATTACCCAGGGATAGAGTAATAAAGATAAGAGACTTCCCAGATTAGAAGCAGCGTATAAAAAATAAGGATCAGCAGCACCTTTTTCCTTAGTTTGGCTGTAAGCAAATTGTAGTAAAGGGGCTGAGGCTCCAATAACTAGTAAGGGCAATCCCAGTTCGATTAACAAATTAGATAAAATACCCCATTCAGGACTTTCACTATTAATTAAAGGTCGAAATAAAATAGGCACAGCAAGGAAGCTTAAAAAAATGAGAACGCTGTGCGTTAGTCGCCATGCAATCGGTTTATCAAAAAAACCAAGTACTACGGCATATCCATAAGCAAACAGTAATATCACCTGAAAAAAGAACATGCAAATAGTCCAAACTGCCGGTGTTCCCCCATAAACAGGCAACAAAGATTTCGCGACCATGGGTTGAATGCTAAATAAAAGAATGGCGCTTAAGAATAAGCTGATAGGGAATAAAAAACGCACCAAGCATCCTTGACTTGAAAACTCCTCTCATAATAGACATTGTAAGGTTACGAAAACTGTTATTCAACATATCTGTTTTATATGATTATTTTTAACCTTTCAAAAGGAGCAAGACCATCCTGGAGGGTTAATGGCTTGCTCCTTATCAAGATTTTCGTACGAGCTCTGTGGCAAATTAATCGAAACAAGCAGGAGATTTGTTTGGTTATCCTTATGATACAGAGGAAATTCTTAAAATCACTACACGAATAGGAATGATTCGTTTTGTTTTGATAATGCAAGTCGAGAAGTTGCATTTCATTATAACTACCCTGTAGATCGGGTGCAGCGAAATGAAACCCCGGGGGACGATTTTTATGTCATTGCTCTTAATTCATTTCTGAGAAAATGACTCGCCAATTTTTTTATAATCTTTTTCACCAAATATAGCTGAACCAAATTCATAATATTTAAATTCGAGTAAATTATTGCTGGGATCTTTCAAGAAAAAAGATTGATGTTCAATTCGAGTATTTTTAAATCGTGTTTTCAATGGAATCTCAAAGGAAATGTGCTCCTTCTTAACTTGTTCTAGAAAAGCATCATACTCATATCGCTCAAGAAAAATTAAGCCAAAATGTCTCGGATAGATGCCTTCTTGTGGAGGAAGAATGGTGTCAATTTTATGTGCTACTATTTGATGATTGCCAAACTCTAAAATCAATGCATGCTCGGATTCACGTCCTAATGAAAAACCCAACTGATGATGATAAAACTGTTTCGCCAAAGCGAGGTCATGCACTGGAAACGCAAGATGAAATAAAGTTTTCATCATAATCCTTATAATGGTTTATTATATAAAGAATAGTAACAACATATTAAGCTGTAGATATAAAATTTATATTAATTAAGAAATAAGTGTGTAAGAATATTTACTTTATTTAATCCAATTTAAACATAAAATGCTTTTAAACTCTATTTTTGATTACATAATTCACATTGATGTATATTTAAATACCATTGTCACAACTTATGGATTTTGGACCTATTTGCTTTTATTTGCAGTAATTTTCTGTGAAACAGGGCTTGTAGTGACACCTTTTTTACCTGGAGATTCCTTGCTTTTTGCTGCAGGGAGTATAGCAGCCCAAGCAGGAAACCCATTAAATATATCGATTTTATTTATCCTGCTTTTCTTTGCCTCAGTTTTAGGAAATCAAATCAATTTTATGATTGGTCGTTTGCTCGGGCCACGTATTTTTTTCACCGATAGATCCTGGTTACTCAATAAAAAACACTTACAAGAAACTCATGCATTTTATGAAAAACATGGAGGAAAAACGATAATTTTTGCACGTTTTCTTCCTATCATACGTACTTTTGCTCCATTTGTTGCGGGTATAGGATCGATGCACATTCTTCATTTTTCGCTATACAATTTGGTTAGTGCCTTAATATGGATCTTCAGTCTGTTGAGCTTAGGTTATTTTCTGGGATCAATTCCATTAATAAAAGAAAATTTCTCGATAGTAATTTACAGCATTATTTTTATTTCTTTACTCCCACCTATTCTTACTTTAATGAGTCGAAAACGAACCATGGAAAAATAGAAGCGTAACCTGGATTGATCCTATCCAGGCTACAATTTTAATGAATGTTGAGATCAATGAAATTAGCCTAATTAATATATTGATGCCCTCTATGAGGAATTAATAGTTCTTCAAATTCGGCTAAGAGATTGGAATAATTTTTAGAAACATATTTTAAATCCATTTCCCTCTCCAATTTGTTTGTTAATAATCCCTGCAATAACATAGTCCTGAATGAATGAGGGTGAGTCCTACCGTTTTTACCATCTTTTAGATAATCAATTAACATTTCCTTGGCTTGAATAAGAGCGGTAATGGAAGAAAACTCACCATTAATTTTAGAAAACTCTTTGTTAAGCAGAGAAAACTCTCCATTAAACTTCCGAGCTCTTCTCCTGCCAGATTCACCGTGTCTATGGAAAATTGAAAAAAGAATTCCATCGCTGTAAGAACAATAATCCACCACCGCTCTATTGACTATGCGGATTAACCGATTCAATTCTTTTTGCTCCGCATTTGAAGTAATTAACGCCAACGATATTTCTTCACGTTGCCTGAAAAGAGAAGGTTTACTGGAAAATTCTTGGAGTTTACCCCGCTTTTTATTTTGTTTTATTTCAACATCCGCTCTTACAGGCTCAGTTTTCTTTTGAGTACCTGTTTTCGTTTTCTGCAAATCTTCATCTTGAATTGTTAATGCTATGGCATCTTTTTCTTCCCTAGTTTGTTTCTTGACATGAGGTTCTGAGTCTATAGCTTTTATTTTTTTGCTGCTTAAACCAAGGGCAGAGCCTCCAGAAGAATCGCCAGGTTGAGCTGAAGATTTTCGTGATTTAGCCATTGTTACTTTTGTAGTCCAATGCATATTATGCTGATTATTTAGCGTAATTGTATGTTGAGAAGGCAAGTCCTTGTACTCATATTGCTGCACCCCATTTTCCAGCGTATGCAGATTTACCTCAAATGCATTAGCTAAATAATCCAGTTCTAAATGAGTTGCCCATACAAAATCTTGAGTGATGCTGTGTAATGCCAGAATTATGGGAGAGTTAAATTTGGGTTCGGTCGATACTGTAATAGTTTCTGGAGCGACCTCTTCACCATAAATTAATGATATAAATAATGGCGCTAACACTAATGATTCATGCTCCGCTACAATTCTTGAATGATCAATTTTTTTGAGCGCATTTTTAATGTCAACGGATGAAACAAACTGGTTGAAACGAGGATCTAAATCAGTACCATGATACATTTCAGCAAATTTTCTATAAGTACTAATTGCAACCAATGCTCTATATTCATCTTCTTTTTTCGCTGAAGTGCATGCCCAGCGTAATTCGTCGATCTGTAAATTGTAAGTAATTAATCTTAATGTTCTTTGTAATACTTCGAGTAACTTGTTATCAGGGTTATCAAAATCAAATTTACAAATGGCATCATAATAATTCTTTATAGAGGGATCCAATTGGACCCATTTGTCAAAAGTTATTCCAGTTCCTTCTTGCTGAATAATATTAATTAAGCCAATTGCGAAGGCATAATAACCACAATTACCTTTGGCAGGATTATCAATAATTCTTTCTTGCAACTCTATAGTGGGATCATCTTTGAAGCTGGGATTAGCCGTGGATTGTTCCTTGCTAATTATTATTTTACTCATAGACATTGAATTTTTCTCCCCCGATTTCCCATCTATAGAACACAAGATGTTCACATATTATGCTACGAGAGAGATTAACTCGCAATAGAAAGTAACTTCTTGGAAACCAAGTAGCTAATCTGCAATGAGTAATTGCGATATCATACCCTTTTGAATCCAGCCCTTTAGGTAAGAAGCAGCGTTCATACCTACTTCTTCGGGTTGTATCCATTGACATAGTCCTTCACAAAGAGCCCCGAAAGATAGTCCTTGTGATAAGCTATCCAAAGCCCAAGCCTCTTCTTGAGATAAGCTGTAAAATTGAATCTTATATTCCGGTGCGCGCCATATGACCCAGGCTGTAGGCTCCGGACTATGTTGCAATTCAGGAAGCTCTCTATCATGAATTAAAGCCTGCCAAAGAGGAATTATGTTCCATAAATAATTGATTCTTTGTAGTGATGGATGAAGCATAAATTGTAAATCTGCCCACGCTTCAGGAGGAATTGCGGCCATATCCTCAACCCGTACAACCTGTTCATCAGCAGCATCAAAAGCCCAGTTCATTTTCCATTCAAAATCAGCAAGCTCTGCTAAATAAGGATATTGTGAGTAATTGTGCTTAATAAAATCGGATAATAAATCACCATACCAGCGAATCGAACGATAAGAAGAAGGATGGGCGTCAATATAATAAGTTGATAGCTTGTTAAATTCCTCAGTCCCTAAATAAGCATACAATGCAGGAAAATTAATACTTAAACTCTCAATAAGTCGAAGTTTGTACGCGTCACGATAAATACCTAAGCGAGTATCCACCGAAACTAATTCAGTTTGGACAATTGAATCATAAATCTCTGCCCGACCTGATAATAGAAACTTTTGAAATTGATCTTCTAAGTGAAAAAGCTCATTCATACAAGCACCTCTTCAACCAAAATTGATTCTGCAATCCGTCTTGCATGATTGATTTCGGCTAGTAACTCTGCAAAAGGAGGCATATTATCATCCCGTTCAATCATCGACGATATCGGCCCCAAGCGCTGTAATGTTGCAGCATAAAGATCCCAGACGGGTTGAATTACTGGTGCATCATGCGTATCGATAATGTAATCACCATGATTCGAGTGGCCTGCTAAATGGATTTGGGCAACACGCTCGGGAGGCATAGCAAAAATATAATCCATTGGGTTAAACTGATGATTTACAGAACTAACATAAACGTTATTTACATCTAATAGAATATAACAATCCGCCTGTTTTACAATTTCTAGGATAAATTCCCATTCTGACATTTCAGATTGTTTGTAAGTTAGATAACTAGAAACATTTTCAATTAAAATCGGGCGTCCTAAAATATCTTGTACTTGCTGAATTCGCGATACAATATGATTTACCGCTTCACGAGTATAGGGAACAGGCAACAAATCATGTGCATTTATTCCGTTAACGCCTGTCCAGCATAAATGGTCAGAAACCCATACTGGTTCGACTCGAGTAACGAGTTCCTTTAGCTGCTTTAAATAGTCATTATCCAGAGGATCCGTACTTCCTAATGAAAGAGAAACACCATGCATTACTATTGGATAATGAGCTCGTATTTGGTCAAGGTAATAAAGTGGCTTTCCCCCCGGAACCATATAATTTTCGGTAAGTATCTCAAACCAATCTAAATCAGGCTTTTGCGCCAAGATTTCTTCATAATAATCGGGTCGTAATCCCAGTCCAAACCCTAAAAAGGGCATTTTTTGAGTCACTTTATATTTTGGGCTATCCATGTATTAAATCCGGGGATGAAGAGAAACCAGGCATGCAATTCATGCCTGGAGCAATGCGAATTTCAATTGAAATTATTGAACAACAGTGCCACCAGCTTTTTGGCAGTCTTCTTTAGTCATTTCAGTCATTCCCTTGCCTTTGCAAGCGTTTTGGCCTTTGCAAGCATTGTCAGCAGTTTTGCAAGCGCCTTGTCCTTTACAAGCGTTACCACCTTGGCATTTTACCATACCAGTAGAAGCTTCATCTGCTGCAAAAGCAGGAGCAATAGCGAACATAGAAGCAGCACCAATTGCTAAAGCAACGCCTGTTAATTGTAATTTATTCATTTACTTAATTCCTTTTAGAGTTAGTTAAATATGCTATAGGCAAAATATAATTTAGCCACTTGCATTTTAGGAAGTAAAATTTAATTTTGTCAAGTTCGCCTATGGAAATTAATGGTTTTCCTTAAAGTGAATCCGGCAAATAAAACAGGACTTACGAAAAATCTCAAGGTCGAGGCAAAAAATGTTTTTAATGAGGGAGTTTAGATAGACTAAATGACCGAATTAAAAACATTTTTTAACAAAGAGATTGGGGGTTTTCGTAAGTCCTGTAAAAATCAAGCAGGCCGCTCGATAGAACTGCGATACGCAAATCAGTTCCAGTTCGTTCATCAACATCAAACTCACTGTAATGATGTAGCACTGAACCTTTCTCTTCTTTCCTTGGTAAAAGAATAAATTATTACTCAATACATTAATAAGGTTTATTACTTACAGGACTTAGCCTTGCAAAGCAACCTTAATTAAAAACACTGTCTATAATTAAGAATAATTAACGCACTATTAATAATAAGATATGAATCAACCTCTATTCACACCAAAAGAAATTTTTGAATTCATTAAGCAGCATGAACCATTTAGTTGCATGAGCGACGCATGTCTTTCAAAACTTTCCCGTGTTTTGGAGATAGAATCTCGAACTGCTGATTCCCTTTTGATTCAAAAAGGGGAAAACATGAATGATCTTTACATCCTGATTAAAGGACGTCTCTACTATCAGGTAACAGATACCGAAGGAAATGTGACATTTCAAGGCGAATTACATGAAGGGGCAATCATCGGTGAAATGGCCCTTTTATCTGATTTACCCCGCTCTGCTAATGTCTATACATTGCGCGATAGTATCATCTTAAAATTATCGAAGAAAAATTTCCTAAAATTATGCAGATCATATCCTGAACTACTCAATAAAATAACTCAATTCACAATTAAGCGATTAACCGATTCACTACAGGGAATTCATGCTGCCTCTTCACGTAATAAATCAATTGCTTTAATTCCAATAAGACCCATAAAAGATCTCGAATTTCAATTACAAGAAATGATTTTTCGTTATTCTTATGGGGAAAAAATTCTTTTATTAACTAGCAGTTTCCTAGAAAATAAACCTGGCCTCCTGGATGATAATGGAAATATGAGTAATGAGGGAATTTTATGGATTAACCAAATCGAAAAAGAATACTCTTTTATTTTTTATTTAGCGGATGAAACGATAACTAATTGGACTAAATTTTGTGCCCGTCAAGCAGATTCGCTCGCCTATTTAGCGCTTGCAGAAGAACATGATGCTGATTTATCTGAAGTAGAACATTATATATTACACATGCAGCATAATTTTATTAAACGAAACGTATTAGTACTTCTGCATCAAACTGCAAACCCACCTCGAAATACTAAAAGCTGGTTAGAAAAACGCACCGTCAACAGTCATTTTCATGTTCGAAGCAATACAGATGAAGGTATATCTCGCATGATGCGAATCTTTACCGACAATACCATTTCCTTAGTACTCAGCGGTGGTGGAGCACGCGGTCTTGCGCACATAGGTGTTTATCGGCTATTAGAAGAGCGTGGAATACCGGTGGACTATATTGCCGGTACAAGTATGGGAGCAATGCTTGCTGCTGTTTTGGCGATGGGATATTCTTCAAGTGAGCTCTTAAAACTTGTTGAAGAATATTTAATCAAAGGAGCAAAAATTGATTTTACCTTCCCTTATATTGCTATTGCTACAGGCAGAAGAGCCACAGACAGCCTAATTGAACTCTATGGTGAGGACAGTCAAATCGAAGATTTGTGGCTGAACTATTTTTGTGTCTCAACAGACTTAATCAGCAAAAATTTATACATTCATGATAGAGGACGATTATGGGAATCAATTCGCTCCAGTATATCCCTACCCTTTATCTACCCACCGGTATCGTTTAATGACAGACTGCTTATTGATGGCGGTGTATTGAATAATATACCTACTGATGTCATGAGGCAGTATTCTCATAGTAGTAAAATTATTGCCTCAAATGTGAATAATAACAGTAGCCTCTTCAAATTAACTCCAATACCTTATTCTCTTTCAGGTTGGAAGTTGCTTTACAACAAATTCATGGGGAAAGAATCAATATTGCCCATTAATTTAGGTGAGTTGGTGTTGCGGTTATTAACCATTAGCTCCCATCAAAATACTGCGAAAATGATGGCTATGGCTGATTATGGCATCACTTTAAAAGTAGACCAGTTCGGTATTTTGGATTTTAAAAAATACAAAGAAATTACTGAAGCAGGATATGAACAAGCAAAAGCCCAACTTACCGCTCAAAATTTAGCGGAATTATTAAAAAGCAACTCTCAGCTTCATACTAACAATGCGATATAATTTAATCTTTTAGATACAAACCTATTTTTTTGCCTTGCGAGCCATAACCTGATCATAGAGAGCTCTTTTTTCAGGGGGCAAGGATTCTCGCCGTAAAGCCATCATTTCTTCAAGAGAACCTTGGATGCAATCTGGAGTAAGGCGATCGGTAATTA
Organism: Legionella qingyii; assembly: GCF_003990155.1. Lineage (NCBI taxonomy): Bacteria > Pseudomonadati > Pseudomonadota > Gammaproteobacteria > Legionellales > Legionellaceae > Legionella > Legionella qingyii. The sequence goes on along the minus strand of NZ_RZGX01000001.1, from coordinate 97,189 downwards.
AAAAGCCGTTTAAATGATCAATTTCATGCTGCAAAACACGAGCATAAAATCCTTCTTCAATGTGCTGATGAAACTGGCCTGACTCATCATAATAGCTCACGGTGATTTGTTCATATCGCGGGACCTTCCCGGATTTGCTGGAAACAGAGTAACACCCTTCTATATCTTGCTGTATTACAGAACCTGATACGGGTTCATAGCTTGGATTAATCATCACATGCATAGGATAGAATTTTTTAACATTATCCCTTAATAAAGTCGCCTCTTCAGGAATGTACACTGTAATGATTCTTCTCGGAAAATTAACCTGAGGTGCCGCCAAACCAACCCCACCTAACTCATGCAACTTACTTTTCATGGCTGTGATTAAATCTTTATCATCCTGACTTAAAGGAAACTGCACTTCTTGGGCTTTACTCTTTAGAACCTGACGGTATTCAGGTTGTTCCACAGTTACTATGTCCATAGCCATACTCATTGAATTCCCGATTAAGAAAAAAAATAACACAATTCCCAAGCATAATTTGTTCATATTGCCTTAATTCATTTTCTTCAAGTTTGTTGTTTGAATCTCAAAATAATCATTTAGAGCTGGTAACCTGTTATTTTTCGCGCGATTTTATCCCAAAAAATAGAGTGATTCAAATTATGTATTACCGTTAATTTATCAGCGAATTCCAGGCAGGAGTGTTAAAGGATAAACCCGGCATAAGATCTATGATAAAATTTCATATTTCCCAAAATGTCGATCCCTATGCACACTAAAAATAAGATATATCTGCGCCAATTAGATCAACATGATGAAGCGAATTTTCTCTTAACCATGCAGAAAAGCCGGGATTTTCACTACCCTTTTATTACAGCCCCCCAAACTCATGAGGAATTCCAAATCTACCTAAAAAAATTCCAGCAAGAAAATCAACGATGTTTTTTGGCATTAAATCAAAACGATCACATTATCGGGGTATTCAACATTAGTGAAATGATTCGAGGCGTATTTCAAAGCGCCTATATGGGATATTTTGCATCAGTAACTTATGCAAGCCAAGGCTTAATGAGTCACGCATTAAAACTGGTTTTAAAAGAAATATTCTTAGGACTCAAACTGCACCGCATTGAAGCAAACATTCAACCAACGAATGCTGCATCCATCCACTTAATCACCCAAAATGGTTTTCTCAAGGAGGGGTTCTCACCAAGATACTTAAAAATTAATGGTATATGGTGTGATCATTTACGCTTTGCTCTAACCTATGAAGATTGGTTGGCAAATCAATAGACTCATAGAATGCTGCAAAAAATACGCACCTTACCAAACCCTGCTTAATAATTGTCGATAACCTGTAATAACTTGATCTGCAATTAAAAACTGATGTCGGTCATAGGTTGTAGTCAACCCAATTACCTGCATTCCGGCGGCTTTTGCTGCCTTTATTCCATGCAGTGTGTCTTCGATTACTAAACACCGGCTAGGAATAACATTTAAACGTTTAGCTGCTAATAAATAACCTTCAGGAGAAGGCTTCCCACTCTGTACGTCCTCAATTGTCACAATTGCATCAAAATATTCATGCAATTTACCCTCTCTTACTCGTGAAAGTACCGCAGATATTTCGTCACGGTTGGATCCGCTGCAAATGGCAATTTTATTTATTTTGGAAGCAATTTTAAAAATAAATTGCTCAAAGTCTACAATCAGAGGGAGGGTGTTTCGGGTATTAATAATTTTGATGTAAACCTCCGCTTTTTGCTGAATCAAACGTTTAGTTTCCACATCAGAAATCTTAATACCCTCATTGTGCAATAGCTTGGGGAACATATCTTTATCAGCTAAACCTAAGTATTTTTCCATATACTCGGAATAATCTATACTTATTCCTAGTGACTTAAGAACATAACAACATGCTTCATAATGAATGGGTTCGCTATCTAAAATAACCCCGTCAAAATCAAAAATAATTGCATCGTACATGGTATCCATCCACCTTTATGCAGCTGTGTCTTATAGAGACTTTATCATTTTTTTATAATTACATAAATCTGATAAGAACAATGCGCTAGAGTCATGAGCGCCAAATTCAGGGCTTTTTCGCTATCAAAGGCTCGCTCTCCAGATACTGAATTTTTGAATCGGGTTGCAACCCAATATTTGTTGGATCGTGCAAAGCATTTTCTTGCTGGATTTCTTGCGTTACAACTGAACCTCCTAAACTGCTTATCGCCTTTGATATCTTTGGACATAACTCTTTCTTAGATAGAGTTTCAGATTCCTTTTGCAAAGAAGAGCCGATGACGCCCGTAAATTCTCCTTTAATTTTTCCAGTTTCTTGATCAATGAGCATCACATATGGAGGAACAAATAATGAGGATTTATGATTCTCATCTTCTACCTTATAAACACGGCGTGTTTCGCCATAATCAAAATCTAACGTAATTCCTAAAACTGTTTGAAAAAAGGCTTTGAAATTTTTTCCATGTCCAAACAACCAACAATCTCGCTGTTCTACATTTCCAATAAAAATTTGAGTATCCTCTATTTTGTCGCCATCGTAATCCAAATCTTGGCAGACATCATCAAGTCCCTCGAGAAGAATCTTATTACCATGCTCCTGTATTTTTTCAGCAGCATTCTTTCTCTTTTTATTAAGCAAAGCGAAGTCTTGATCACTATAAATCCATAACGATAGCTTTAAAAGAAGTTTTTTGATAGGCGACATCCAAAAGGAAATCTGATCAGATAACTTCTGCATATCTGCCATAGAACGAACATCATAACCCGAAGGTGCATTACTGTTTTCCGCCAAAAAAGGCAGAACAGCAATTGTTGCATTTTTAATTTCCTTTGGAATCACCAATCCAGCTGTTTGTAGTGCTCGATTCATTGGTGAAACAGCGATTGAGGGAGGATGCTCGCTTGGAGAGTAAAATAATAAATCACCAGTGGATTGACTAGTTCCTCCCATGTTTTTTTCAGCTTCTTCAGAAAGAGCAGCATTTGGGCTTAAACCAAATTTCTTTTGTTCCCAACTTCTGCATTTTCCATGACGACTGAATAAGACATGACCTGTAATTCGAATCCCTTTTATTTCAAGATAGAGTTGGTCCGTTTCTTTGATTTGTTTTAATACATCGCTACGTTGAGCATCTTGGCTTTTATTTAACTGTTCTATGAGACTCTGAACTTCTTTTATATATTCTTCTTGGACTCTTCTAAAAAGTTCACTATGTTGTTTCGGTTCTTTGATATTATTCAGTTTTAATCGTTCAATTTCCATTAACTCTTTAAAAGCCATTTTTAATCTTATTAATAACCAAAATATTCATTTATTATACAATCAAATGATTTATATGATAAGAGATTATTCATGAAATATTCACTATGCACTGCTCTGAATGCAAAAGAGCTTGACAAAGTAGGAAGATGAACCAGAATTTAAGGACCATAAAAGGAATTATTGATGTTATAGAAAAACTGCACAAGTCACGAGTTTTATATGGAGAAAATTATGGCTACTTCAAAAAAAATTAAGGAAGAAAAGGCCCTAATGAGTGAAATTGAAGCAATTTATAAGCGTCGCGCCGTACGTAATTATAAACCGCAAAAGCTGGATCGCTCGCTCATTCATTCATTGCTAGATGCTGCAGTTCAAGCCCCTACAGCGATGCATGAAGAACCTTGGTCCTTTGTAATCATTCAAGATCAGGATACATTAAATCGCTTATCAGACAGTGTGAAAGCTCTGATTTATACTGAAGCCCATAATTTTTCCAAAGTGCAAATGAAATCGCTGCAAGAACTGGTTAATAATCCTGATTTTCATGCATTTTATAATGCAAGTACCCTCATTGTGATCTACAGTAAATATCAAGGTCCTTTTGTAGCAGCTGATTGTTGGTTGGCAGCTGAAAACTTAATGCTGACTGCTTGTGCTCAAGGACTTGGTACTTGTGTCATTGGTCTTGCTGTTTCAGCATTAAATACCCCAGAGTGGAAAACAAAACTAAATCTTCCCTCTGACATCACAGCAATTGCACCAATTATTGTAGGTATTCCGGCTGGTGAACCCCCTGTAGTGGCTCGTAAAGCACCAGAAATTCTGGCATGGAAATAAAGGTCTCTGGCCCTCCCCTGCATTGAGTGCTCTTGGCCGATTCAACCAGTTTTTTAGTTTTGTAGCTTTTTAATTGTGTCTTTTAATGTGAGAAATATGCGCCCTCCTTTTATCCAATGCCTCACTCCTATATTCATTAACTTCTTTTTAACTTTAGAATTAGCTTCACAAAGGTAAACATTAATATGACGTTTATGAAACTCCTCGATTATTTCGATAAATGTTTGTAAACCGGTAATATCCATAAAAGGTACATCTTTTAATCGAAAGACAATATTTTTTGGATCGGAATGTGTGATCATAAAAGCCCGTTCTAATTTTTCTGCTGCAGCGAAAAAGAAAGGCCCTTGTATAGTATATACAACCGTATCCTTTGGCAAAATAATATCAGATAGTTCATTTTTAAGTGTTTCATGATCCTGCTGCTCAATAGCGACAAATTGCCCCATGCGACGTACAAAAAGTAGCATTGCAAGAATAACACCAACATTAACTGCGACGACTAAATCAGTAAATATAGTAAGTAAAAAAGTCGTAATTAATACGAGTAGATCATAACTTGGTGCATGCTTTATCATATGTATAAAATGAGGTATGTCGCTCATATTGTATGCAACAACAAATAGAATCGCCGCAAGCGTACACAGTGGGATATCAGATGCATAAGGCGCTAGTAACACAATAACCAAGATTAAAAATATAGAATGGACAATCGCAGCGAGAGGACTATTGCCGCCATTGCGAATATTTGTGGCTGTTCGCGCAATAGCACCTGTTGCAGCAAATCCACCAAATAACGGTGAAAAAATATTAGCTAAACCTTGTCCAATCAACTCTTGATTAGAATTATGGCGTGTGGCTGACATGCCATCTGCCGCTGTTGCAGACAAAAGTGATTCAATCGCACCGAGCAAAGCAATAGTAAACGCTGGACCGATTAAATTAAAAGCATATTCTAATTGGATTTGGGGTAAATGAAACTGTGGTAAAGTTTGCGTGATGCCACCAAACGTGCTGCCGATAGTTGCAACACTTTTGAAGTGGAAAAGTGTTTGTAACACCGTAGCTACAACCATTGCAATTAAAGGACCAGGAATGCGCTTTAAAAATTTTGGGGTAATGATTATCAATAAAAGACTCAAAGAAGCCAATCCTACTGTTGGCCAATCAAGATGAGGGAATGCTCTAATTAATGATAATAACTTTAAATAGAAAGGTGCATTAAGAGGGATGTGTACGGACAATCCAAAAAAATCGTTCCATTCACCTACAAAAATAATAACACCGATACCACCAGTAAACCCGACAATAACTGGATCTGGTATAAATTTAATCACTGCCCCCAATTTGAGAAAGCCCATAAAAACTAAAATAAAGCCCGCAAATAAGGTTGCTATTTGCAAACCATCAATGCCATATCGCGCTGTGATATTTGCAAGAATAATAACGAATGCACCAGTAGGACCTGCAATTTGTACCCGGCTACCACCAAAAATACCTACGATTAATGCCGCAATAATTGCGGTATAAAGACCTTGCTCTGGTTTGACACCAGAAGCAATAGCAAATGCCATCGCTAAGGGCAATGCAACAACTCCAACAATCAATCCAGCAATTAGATTTTGTATCCAATATTTTGATGTTAGTAAACCAGCACGATAGGATTCAACGATAGCAAGCATTTTTCAAGCCTTTTTATTTTTAGAATATAATTTACGACATCTTATTTTTTTGCCTTTACTTATCAAAGATGAGATTTTTGTGCTGCCAATGAGCGGGTCGGAATAATAATTAAAGTCAATAAAATAGCACTAAGAGAATTTGAAGAAACAATACTACGCATGCTTACCTCCTGTAAGGTATATTGCAGATGATCTTTAAAATAATACAGAAGAAATTTGCTAAAATACAGAGAAGATAGAAAGACAATGATCGCAAAAACTCAGCTAAGTTTGCATTTTAAATTTTATTTTTTCATCCAATGTGAGTGTGCACGGTTAGCAAAATGACAGAATATAACTGAACCGAACCCTATGATCCCGCCCAATATAACATGCGTCAAGCGCTCTGATGCAACGCTGACTGAATGAGTGACTAACATCACAGTTGTTGCAACAAAGAAACACCGAAAAGAATATGCAATGACATAACGACGAAAGGAAACTAAAGTTAAAAAAATGCCACAAATGGCAAAGGTCAAATCAAAAGGTGTGCTGGGAAGAATAAATCCGAATAAAATACCTAAGGGAACACCTAATGATACACCAATAATACGTTGACTCAATTTTTGTGGTGATGTAGTTACATTGCCAGTAACGACACTGGCAGTCCCCCAAATCATCCACTGCCCGTTTTGCATCTGAAAATATTCGACCAAAAATGCTGAAATACAAACGGCGATTGCCATAGCGATCATGCTTTCAACATAAGGATTTTGCTCTCCAAAATCATTTAAACCTCCTAATCGCAATGGGTGGTAATGAATATCACGTTTTTTGTAATATGCGCTTATTTCATCAAATTGGGCAAGCAATATAGTAGGGACCAATGCAATCAACAAATAAGGTAAAAATTGATGAGCCTGATGTAACATTGCCGTAGGATTAGTCTCTGCAGCAAACTCTGTAGCGAGAATAATGGCAGGAATAAAAGTCCAACTCCCTAAAGGGCGCAACTTCTCCCCCTTTATTGTAACCAAAATTACTGTCGTAGCAGCGAGGGTGCATGAGACAATATACAGCACAGGCATAAGTTGGGTGATAAATAGCAAATAAAACATTACAACGATCATGCACCCATGAAGTAATACTCCTAATGCAGTAAGCTCAAGACGTTCCTCTACAATAAGAGTTGATATAGTTAAAACAGAAGATTGAAGCCAAATAGGGTTATTGGTACTCAAATAAAGAAGAGCCAAGGGACACAATACAATGATGCCTCGCAGCAAAGACCCTATCAGAATTTCATCTTTTAATGTTTGTATCGTCTTGGAAATAACGTACATTAGATACCTTTTAATTCATTTACAGTGACAATTTGCGCTATTTTTTCCATTAATTGGATGGAAAATTGATGTTCTTCCTGATTAGCCGCTGCACAAATATCTTCAACAACGCACACTTTATAATCACGATCATGAGCATCGCGAGCAGTGCTTTGCACTGCCCAGGAAGTACTGACTCCTCCTAGTATCACTCGTTCTATTTGGTTTGCTCGTAGCGCCGCATCAAGTGCAGTCCCATAAAATGCGCTAATTCTTGGTTTCACCATTACTAAACTTTCGCCAATCAGCAATTCAGGATGAAATTCTGTTCCTTTAGAGCCAAGCTTCAGAGCATCCAATTCATGAACCTTACCAAAGATAGGCGAATGCTTTGGTTGTTCCGAATAATGTGCACTAAAGCCCACTTTCACCAAAATGGTTAACCAATTTTTTAATTTTGCAATTTTAAGAACTTTATTTACTTTTTTAATTATATCACGCTCCTGAGAGTGCGCGGCTGAGCGCGCTATCTTGCCTTGCGGATGCATAATATCAATAATATAGTCCAGACCTATAAATGCGGTACGCATTGTATTTACCTCCATCAAATACTCCTGAATATCATTAAAGAAATTACATTCTTTTTATTTTTAATTCCATTCAAATACTAGAGTCTATTGACATTTCATTTAATTCCCCCTACTTCTCGCGCTTTATGCGCTGGATCTATAAAGAGACACACTAAAATGTACCTATTTTTAAAGCGGCCTTTACTGGATGCCGGCATAAAGCGCGAAACGTAGGCTAATCAAGCAATCGTCAATAGACCCTAGGTAGCGTGATTTTCTTTACTTGGATTTTATCTAAAATCTATGGGAAACATTTTATTAAATTTCTCTCATTAACGTTTAATCATTGACTCATATAAAAAAATCAATTTTTTTCATATTGTCCTTCTTGCATAAATCAGACATAATTTCATGAATTATCAAAGAATAATGATTTAATTATGGCTAATGGATATACAAAAGGGAATGATTGGGAACTTCCAAAACAAAACGCCGAGCCATGAAAAAGCTTATATTTCTGCAGTAGCATTCAAAGTAACAATAATTTAGTTCAAGATAATAGAACATATCAATTGAGTAACTCCAAAAAAGAGACAGATTTAGAAAGGACAATTTTTTATGCAATGGAAAGGGATACTGCATTCTTTTTTTAGTTTAGTAATCGTATTGGTCGCATCACCAACACTGGCTTACGATGAACCGGTTGTGAATCTGGGGTATACCAGTTTTTATGATGGAATGCCTCCTTCTGGCCCAGGCTTTTATTTCCAGGATTATTTTCAGTACTACACATCCAATCGCTTTAACGACAACAAGGGCAATAGACTCTCTCTGCCCCGTACAGAGCTTGATGTTGTAGCGAATATAACTCAGTTTATTTATCTTACAACAAAAAAAATTTTCGGAGCTAATTTAGGTTTTTCTGCGCTTTTACCTTGGGTTGTTAATGATCGTGTAGATGATGGATTGGGAAATAGCGTGTTAAAAGCAGAAAATGGACCAGGTGATTTGTGGATTGGGCCTGCGCTGCAATTCGATCCAATTATGCGAAAAGATGGAAAAGGACCTTTATTTGTTTCACGAATCGAACTGGATGTTGTGGCCCCAATAGGACGATACAGCAGCATTAATGCAATTAATGCCAGCAGCCGTTTTTGGTCTTTAAATCCGTATTGGGCTTTTACGTTTTGGATGACGCCTAAATTGTCTACGTCCGCGCGATTGCATTATCTGTGGAATGGTGTCAATCATAGTCCAAATGTTGCCTTTGGACCCAATGTTAACTCCATTCAAGCAGGACAGGCTATTTTTGCAGACATTGCTGTAGGTTACGCGGTACTAGAAAAGTTCACTGTGGGGGTAAATGGCTACTTTTTCAATCAGATTACTGACACTTTGGTTAATGGAGTTGGATTCCCGGGTCGGAAGGAAAGTGTTTGGGCAATTGGTCCAGGGATGGTCTATAGTCTTAGCAAAAACCACTTTATTTTTTTAAACGTATACTCTGAACAAGATGCCAGAAATCGTCCCCAAGGTACAAATGGAATCCTGCGTTTTGTGGCTCATATCTAAGGTTGTTTGGTGGGAAAATGACTATATCGTTCACCAAATCATGCTTGAAAACCGCATCGAGTGCCTCTAGCATGGTTTTGCCTATGAAAATTTTTGGTTTAACACAAACCCCGGTGCTTATAGTTGCTCTTAATTGATTTTGTTTGATTACTTTATATAATCCACTGTATTTATTCAATTTTCAGGAAGAAATTACATTGAAAATCGGTATTATTGGTGGCTCTATAGCCGGATGCGCCCTAGCCTTATTATTAAAAGACCAATTCCAAGTTACAGTTTTTGAGCGAGCAGATGATTTAAAGTCGCGCGGAGCGGGTATTACGATTTCGCTTGAATTACTAAACGCTTTATTCGCCAAAAATCTTATTGATCAAGACACATTATCCCATACTTGCACTGCACGTAGTTTTTATTGCCAGGCAGATAATGAACCAGTTTATGGGAAATTTTTATGGCAACAGGGAATTTCCATGGCAAGCCTGCACTGGGATACTTTATTTACCAATTTAAGGAAAAGAATACCAGACCCAATATACCTTCAAGGTGTTAAGGTTATAGACGTAAAACTCAAGGATAAAGGCCCCGGCCAAATTACTTTAGAATCTGGAAAAACACTGCAATTTGATTTAATTGTTTTTGCCGATGGTGTTCAATCCTTTGGAAGACAGTTGATATCCAATGCGCAACCAGAATATTCAGGTTATGTTGCATGGCGCGGGACCTTGGAATTTGAACGAATACAAAATAAAACTCTTTTTAATGAGCAAGGACTTTATTACTGTTTTAATAAAGGACATTTATTAACTTATCCGGTATATCATCACAAAAAAAATAAATTGAACTGGGTTTTTTATGAAAAAATTGCTCTTGAGGATCTAGAAGATTTGGGTCCAACATCTTTTATCGACTTTTCTGTAAAAGCTAAAGAACATCTCTATCAATTAGCACATGACAAGTTACCCCAGGCTGCAGCTCAAATAATCCTCGATACTCAATCTCCTTTTATGCAGAAAATTGTGGATTTCTGTGCTTATCGTCTTGTGACTGATGGAGCGCTTTTATTAGGTGATGCGAGCACAGTATTACGCCCCCATGTAGGAAATGGTGCTTCCTTAGCCATTCAGGATGCATTAAGCCTCAGTGAGCATCTCAAGAAATATGAAGATGTTCAGCAAGCAATTAATGAATGGGAGAAAGACTCTCTTCCTAAACGAGTTGCGATGTATGATTTGTCAAAACGAATGGCTGATGCGTTAGTGTTACAGCCGGTGGAATGGCAAGAAATGAATGCGTCAAAAATGCTGAGCTGGTGGGAGCAAATCCTTCTTGGAGAAAAGTGGTATACAACTGCCGCCACACAAAAAATATGTTAAGGAATGCATACAGAGCTGAAGCTGCTCGCTATAGTACAAACTATAAAACTTACAGTAGAAGAGTATCGTATTAGATCTCTTTTTCACTTTTTTTGTGAGTAGCTCCCCTCAGGCCCCAAAGTACTATGCAGCAGACGAGAACCATTGCCAATGACAAGGAAATTAATCCCAATTTAATGAGCACTTCTTGCCAGCCTAACCCATAGAAATTACCTCCAGCAATAGGCATCATTTCTGCACCAGCGCCCCACATTCCGGCTAAAAAAGTGGTTGCCCAATTGGTATAGGTGCCAAATAGAGAAAGAACGAATCCACAACTCTGTACACGTGTTGATAAATTTAATTGCGGCCATATTAATCCTAATAGAATTAGGAAAATACCATTGAGTATTCCCTCAAGATGACTGGAAAGCCCCATTCTGGGATTATGCATTAAAGGTAATATAAACCCCGTTATTAAGCCTAATAAAAATAAAAAAACGCCATATCTTATCAATTTACGACCGAGTTTTATTTCAGCATTATTGTTCAAGATTATCCTCGCAATCAAACCTTCAGGACTTACGAAAAACCCCAATCTCTTTGTTAAAAAATGTTTTTAATTCGGTCATTTAGTCTATCTAAACTCCCTCATTAAAAACATTTTTTGCCTCGACCTTGAGATTTTTCGCAAGTCCTGACCTTATCAAACCTTTCAGAATTACTCATATTCCATTGCCCCCACGTTCCTTGATATCCCTTTAAACGCTGTTGCGCAAACTGATAAAAATGGGCAAGGAACAAAATTCTCTGCTCATAATAAGGAGTTAGGTAAGGCTCTGCTCGATTGACTTCAAACAAATTATAATAGGGAGGTATTGATGCGTGTCGTGCAATAATTTCTTCAAAACTCACTTTATCTGCATTTTTTAACATGTCGTACATCACAAAAAAACTCGTTGTCCGCCCTTTTCCTCCTCTACAATGTATGTGAAACCAAGTATCTTTAGGCGCATTTTTTATTATGGCTAAAAAGGCATCGACTTCTGAATCAGACGGTGCACAATGATCGGTAACGTATAATCGATGATATTCAAAACCTAATCTTGAAACTATGTCCGCTTCATTTTTTATCTTTTTTACCGGGATGCTTTTGCCGCTGGAAAACTCCTTGGCAGCGAACTGTTGCGAAGATAGAATTCCGCTTATTTTTTTCTGAGTTTTTAATGAACCGAGCCAATTTTCCTGATCTGCAAGACTTTGGGCATTTGTTTTTCCGCGATTTATCCAATCATATTCACTTACTAATGTAATCGCTCTGCCATTAAGATAGCCATGGCTTTCCTGGCGTAAATCCAACACCAGTACTGGCTTATCACGTAAATATCCATGCATGGCAATATAATCAGAAATATCTTTCCATCCCTTTTCACTCGGCTCTTCACTGCCAGACATGGTCAATTCGTTAATGCCCAATGTATTCCCTTCATACGCATTGGCAATCATAGAGGCATCACGTAACCATTTTAATGGAGAAGATGAACGCTCACTGTCTTGCACAATACAGGGATTATGGATACTGGCATCGCATATCCTTGTTTCTGTATTTGTTTTTGCGAAACTTAATCCCTGAACTAACAAGAGAGCATTAGAAATAACGGTAATGTGCTTCAAATAGGTCATCCATAACCCCTTAACAAGAAACATAAACCATTCTATGTTAATATTTTTTTCTACTGCAAGACCATTGGTTCAAAATTTATCAGATTTATTATCAATTAATCTGCAGATGTACCTTTTCGGCTCGGCAGGCTAAATGAGGATTATTTATCAAATAGTTGCTTGGAGTGAGTGCCACAATATACATTAATAAAATCAATAACTGCTTGCGCAAAATGAGCATTCCATAAGTTCTGATGCCCTTTATCAGAAAACTCAATCCATTCCTTAGGCTGGTTGGCTTGATTAAACAGAACCAAACCTTGATTGTAAGGAACAACATCATCCAGTTTCCCATGCAACATCAAGATGGGAACATGAATTTTTTGAATGCGTGATAAAGAATCATACTTATCAATCATGGGCATTGGTAACCAGGAATAATGAAAACGTGCCAGAGCCGTTAATGAGGTATATGGCGATTGCAGCACTAAAGCGCACACAGGAAATTCTGTCGCCATTTGTGTTGCAACTCCAGTTCCTAATGATTCTCCATAGAGCACGATATGATTTTCTTCAACCCCCTGTTGTTGTAAAAATTGTATTGCCGCTCGCGCATCCTGATATAATCCTGATTCAGTTGGCCTTCCCGGATTTCCTCCATACCCACGATATTCCAGTAATAACACACCAAACCCTTCTGAGAGAAGTTGACGAACAAGAGGCATACGATAGCCAATATGCCCTGCATTTCCATGCAAATAGAGAATTACTGGTTTCTTATCCACGGAGGGTTTATACCAAGAACTTAAAGTCAATCCATTCGCAACAGGGATTTTAATAATTTGCATGTCTTCAGCCTGAAAATCTTGCAAATTAGGTTGTTCAGAAGATGGGAAATAAATGAAATAACGTTGCCAAAAATACGCCACGGTAGCAAATAAAATAAAAAGAAAGAGAACCAGTAACCATTGCTTTTGCATCATTTTATTTCATCTACATCCATTGTTTTGATTGTAAAAATGGGTAATCTGTATATCCTTTTGCACTGCCCCCGTATAAAGTTGCACGATCTAATTCATTCAATGGCGCGTTTTTTCTAAACCGCATGACCAGATCGGGGTTGGAAATAAAATATCGTCCAAAAGCCACGAGATCGGCATAACCACTGGTGACTGCTTCGTCGGCCATTTCCAATGTATAACCGTTATTTACCATCCAGGGGCCATTAAATTCTTTGCGTAATGCGTTGAAATCAAAACCATAATATTCGCGTGCCCCTTGAGTTTCTCCTTCAATAACATGAACATAAGCCAACTCAAATCGACTCAGTTCTCGTACAAGTGGAAAAAAAACAGCAGCAGGTGCAGTATCTGTGACTCCATTGGCATGACTTACTGGAGCGAGACGGATTCCTGTTCGATGTGCGCCAATTTCATCAACAATGGTAGCAGTCACTTCCAGTGCAAAACGTAATCGGTTTGCAATTGAACCGCCATATTGATCCGTTCGATGATTTGTCCCATCACACAAAAATTGATGAATGAGATATCCATTGGCTGCATGAATTTCAACGCCATCAAACCCCGCTAAAATAGCATTTCTTGCAGCAATTCGATAATCTTCAATAAGGCGGGGAATTTCACTGAGCTTTAATGCACGTGGCACTCCAACTTCGACAAAAGTACCATTTTCAATAAATGTGCGCTGTCCTGATGCCGCAATGGCTGAGGGAGCAACAGGAGCAATGCCTCCTGGTTGCAGAGAAGGATGTGAAATTCGCCCTACATGCCAAAGTTGCAAATATATAGCCCCTCCTTTTGCGTGAACAGCATCCGTTACCAATTTCCATCCAGCAATTTGTTCTGAGGAATAGATTCCGGGGGTCCAAGCATATCCTTTTCCGGTCGGCGAAATTTGCGTTGCTTCGGCGATAATTAAGCCTGCATCCGCGCGTTGCGCATAATATTCTGCGTTAAGTTCTGAAGGAGTATCAATTCCATGGATTGAACGATTTCGCGTTAATGGAGCCATGACAATGCGATTTTTTAGCGTGAGCTCTCTTAAATTAAAAGGACTAAATAAAATTTCATGGTTCGTAGTCATAGTTGCCTCATGCAGTTATTCATACTCAAAATTAATTCATTTATTTCTTCTAAAATTAATTAAAACATTCTATCTATGTTTCATTCTAGATTATAGGGTAAGATATTGCTGAACAGTGGAACCCATTACTTTCATAAGGAAATAGAAATGTATCAGAATATTTTAGTTGCGATTGATGATAGCGATACATCAATGCAAGCCTTCCAGGAAGCGATTAAGCTCAGTAAAGTGCATCAGGCAAAATTACGAATTGTGCACATTACAAATGAGTTTTATGCTCCTTATCTTGGAACCGGGGTTGATTATGAGAAGCTTGAGGCTTCATTCAAAGAATATGGTCAACAATTTTTGAATAAGATGCAAACCATAGCACTTCAACAGCATGCCGACTGTGAAGCACAACTTCTTGAAATGAATCCCTCTACCGAAAAAGTTGCTGAAAAAATCATTGAAGCAGCAAAAAATTGGCCTGCTGATTTGATTGTCCTAGGAACTCATGGTCGTCGTGGCTATCAGCATTTATTGCTTGGTAGTGTCGCAGAAGGTGTTATTCGCAACGCGTCGATGCCGATTCTTCTAATTCGAGGCAAAAAGTCCTAAAGAAGCTGGTTGCAGTGATTTGGTTTTATCATTACTAGAAACCTAAGTAATTGCCCTAATCTATTTATAACAATAAATGATATGGTCTTTCAATTCAAAGGATGTCTGAAAATCTTGTGAAGATTTCGCAAGATTTTTCACCATCCATTGACAGGCATCGTTACTTGGATACTGCAATTTGAAATTTTTTCTTAGCATTGGAACCAACTCCAATTGTGACAACTGTAAATGGGCATCAAAAGAGAGAAAATACATCACCGACAAATCACTTTTGAACTCTTCCCAGCCACTTATGCCCTCATAATCATTAATCAAATCGCCACAACCATAAAAAATTAAACCTTGATGGTACCATTCAATACCAATGGGATGATGTGATGAGTGACCATGAATCACGTTAACGCCTGCTTCATCAATAAGTCTATGAGCAAATTGCTGATGTTGGGCTGGGATCTCATACCCCCAATTCCCCCCCCAATGAATGCTAACAATACATAAATCTTCTGACTTTCTATAATTCTCAATTATGTTCTTTATTTGCTTGATGGAATCTTCTTGCAGATCAGGTAGCAACCATACTCCTGGCTGTTCCTGGGTAGCACCCCATTCTTTGAAAATACCACTGGAACTAAGCCCCATAGAGAACACGAGAACTCTACCCTTGAAACCCGGAATAAAATGAATTGCTGGTGCAGTTGCTTCCTGAATGTTTTTTCCAGCACCAGTATAACCTATTCGTGCCTTATCCAGAGTCAATAGTGTTTCTAAAAAACCTTCTCTACCCCAATCCAATACATGATTATTTGCCAAAGCACAAACATCAATATGTGCTGAAGTAATAGCATCTATATTCTCAGGATGCATGCGATAATTGATCCCCTTCGATGGCCATGGAGTATTGCTGCTGGTAATGCTTGTTTCCAAATTAATTAAACGAAAATCTGGTTTCCTTAGCTTTAATTCATTTAAGCCATCCCCCCACACATATGCTCCTTTGTTGCCAAGAGGAATCGTACCATTAGCTCTTTCGGCAAGGGAAACATAAATACGGGCATCTGTAACATAAGATTCATAGAGTTGTGGTTCACAAGGATGCGTTAAAATTTGATCAATTCCTCTCCCAGTCATGACATCGCCGCATAAAAAAATATGGAATGGAAGTAAGGCTGAGGACATGATGATTTATCCTATAACATGGAGTGATAAAATCAGCTCATTTTTTCTACTAAAAAAATAATAGTCTTAAATTGAAAGTGTAGTAGAAACCAACAGCAGTTTGCTGGTATTTTGATGATTTTTTATATTCGTTCCCTATATTAATTCAAAGATGATTTTTTGGCGGTATATTGCGCCCCCCTCAAATAATTCAGATTCAGATATCTCACTTTTTCTTTTCTTATTATCTTCTGGAATAGTTAGCACACCCAAATTTATCGATTTGCGACTTAAAAAATGAGCGCTAGTATTGCTCAATTAGGCATCATGGCATGACATCTACACGTAAAAAATATCAAATTTGGCTAATACTGATGACATGATCATTCATCGTTTGGTATATACTGTATAAAACCAGTTCGTTTTCTCTACTAAGTAAGATAAAAATCTTAAATCAGGGGGAGTGGTGGAAAATAAACAATGGCAGTTTTCGCTCTGGTATATTTTGATGATTTTCTGGATTATCCTCTTATTCCAGAACTATTTTTTCGCATCACATCCTGTAGATATTGCTTATAGCGATTTTATAAAACTTTTGAAAGCAGATAAGTTAGATAACGTCTTACTTACTCAAGACTATATTACCGCAAACTTAAAACCTGAAGGTTTAACAGAATTACTCCCAGAAGATAAACTCAAAGAAATAAAAGAATACGGTGGCAAAGAACCCCAGATTACTACAGTCCGTATTAATGATCCCTCTCTTGTATCCACTCTGGAAGCAGCAAAAGTACAATTTAATGGACAAGCTGAAAACAAATGGCTAACCATGATACTGTCTTGGATTATTCCTGCATTACTTTTTTTTGCTTTGTGGAGTTTTTTGATAAGGCGCATGGGTTCAGCTGCTGGCGGAGTTTTGGATGTTGGGAAAAGTAAAGCTAAAATCTACATGGAAAAAGAAACACATGTATCATTTCAAGATGTTGCAGGAGTAGATGAAGCAAAAGCTGAGCTTATGGAAGTCGTCGAGTTCCTCAAGAATCCGCAGCATTATACTCGTATCGGAGCCCATATACCTAAAGGAGTACTTTTAGTTGGTCCTCCTGGAACAGGTAAAACATTACTCGCACGAGCGGTGGCAGGAGAGGCAGGAGTACCATTTTTTTCAATTAATGGTTCAGAATTCGTAGAAATGTTTGTTGGTGTTGGGGCTGCACGCGTACGAGATCTCTTTATCCATGCACGGGAAACAGCTCCGGCAATTATTTTTATTGATGAGCTTGATGCTTTGGGGAGAGCACGTGGTGCATATCCTCTTGGCGGTGGACATGATGAGAAGGAACAGACTTTAAATCAGTTACTTTCTGAAATGGATGGCTTTGACCCCAGTGAGGGATTAATCTTACTCGCCGCGACGAATCGACCAGAAATTCTTGATCCGGCATTATTGCGTGCTGGACGTTTTGATCGC
Source organism: Legionella qingyii (assembly GCF_003990155.1). Taxonomy (NCBI): domain Bacteria; kingdom Pseudomonadati; phylum Pseudomonadota; class Gammaproteobacteria; order Legionellales; family Legionellaceae; genus Legionella; species Legionella qingyii. Next base: position 79,607 of record NZ_RZGX01000001.1, on the reverse strand, counting down.
CATGTACTCGTCGATCGACCTGATAAAAAAGGCCGAGTAGAAATTCTAAATGTTCATCTGAAAAAAATAAAAAAAGCCTCCGATATTGATCCTGAAACAATTGCAGCCTTAACGCCGGGTTTTTCTGGTGCAGATTTGGCAAATCTCGTCAACGAGGCAGCTTTGCTTGCCACGCGTCATGATGCTGAATCTGTAAGCATGGATGACTTTACCAACGCTGTTGAACGAATTGTAGCGGGTTTGGAGAAAAAGAATCGCTTACTCAATCCTGAAGAGCGAAAAGCAGTGGCATATCACGAAATGGGGCACACTTTGATCGCGCTTTCTTTACCTAATGTAGATCAGGTGCACAAAGTTTCTATTATTCCACGCGGCATAGGGAGTTTGGGGTATACCATTCAACGCCCCACTGAAGACCGCTATCTGATGACTGAGGAAGAATTAAAAAATAAAATGATGGTATTGCTCGGAGGAAGAGCAGCAGAATTTGTTGTATTTGGTCGATTTTCAACGGGAGCAGCCGATGATCTTGCCAAGGCAACAGATATTGCACGAAGTATGGTCATGCGTTACGGCATGGACAAAGAACTCGGACCTGTAACCTACCAGAAAGAACACTCACCATTCCTGGAGTCTCCTATGACGCCTCACGATCGTGAGTTTAGTGAAGAAACTGCTTGTGAGATTGATGCAGCAGTCCGCAAAATTATCCAAACCGCATTTGATGATGCCGTAAATATTATAAAAAAGCATATTAAAATTTTAGAAAAAGGCGCGACTTTATTATTGAAAAAAGAAACTCTGAATGAAGAAGATTTAGCCACATTACATATCAAATAATAATCGTAGCCTGGGGACTCACAGCAAAACCCGGGTAATTGAAGTATTCCAGAATCGCGAGTTCCACTCTGCTACATCCAGTTTACATACATCAAAAGGTATCCTTTTTTGTTATCATTGATTGGTCATAAGCTGTTTTTGACTTAATGGCTTTAAAGCGCTCGTTTTATCAAAATGAATTAACCCATCGAATTGATAAGGAAGTCGCGTAAAAAAATAATGGCTGAAGCGTTCGCTTTCTGGAAGATAGACCACTCCTATAGCCCGCTGCAAGCGAGGAATATTTAAATAGTATTCCAATTTCTCATTATTGAGTAAATTTAAGAAAAAATTCTTGTATTTTAGCTGATGAAAGAGTTCTTCATAGCTTCCTGGCAAACCAGGTCTTATGTGCTTTTTCTCTCCTGCTCTTCCCCAATCAGATGCAGCCATAACAGTGCCCTCATAAGTTGAGAAACCAAGAGAATAAGAATTTATGCCATATTGCTCGCGTACCAACTGCCCCAGATTAAATTCATCACGTTCACCCATTTCAGTCGCACGCGAATCCCCAACATGTGAATTATGCGCCCAAATAATGATTTTAGCCGGCTTATTGAAGCGTGTTTCCAAATGATCAGCCAAGACATTAAGTGTTTCTGCCATATGAGTATCTCGGATATTCCATGTTGAAACCCTGCCTTCCAGCATGGAGCGATAATAATTTTCTGCATTTTTTACCAATCGAGCATTTTGAGTTGCAAAGAAATATTCATCTTCAACAGCAATTCCATCACGATGCAGGTATTCAAAAGCACGGTGTTGCAATTCAACTAATTGAGCCACTGCTTCATTAATACAGGATTTTTTAATTCCGGCACTAATTAGATAGCCGTACATTTGAGGATCTTGATTAAGATGATCAAAACACGCATATCGCTGTTTGGCACGTAGTGCCGCTTCAGGATCGATTTTATTTAGAAAATCAATTACTGCTTGCATCGATGAATTTAAGCTATATAAATCAAGACCATAAAATCCAATTTTTTTTGCTGCAGGCAAACTGTCATTATATAGACGTAACCAATTAAGAAATGGAGGAAGCGTCGTATTACGCCACATCCAAGTTGGAAATCGCTCAAAAGCATCCAAAGATTGCTCACTATGAGCTATAGTTCCTTCTCCCTGTAAATAACGATGGACACGATAAGCATCAGGCCAATCTCCTTCAATTGCAATTGCCATAAATCCGCACTCTTTAATAAGACGTTGGGATATTTGAATACGAGCCTGATAGAACTCATGGGTTCCATGGGACGCTTCACCAATCATTACAAAACGAGCATCGCCTATTTGCTCAAGCACTGCATCATAATCTTCATCTTGGGCGCCCAAAGGGACAATTGTATCATTCAGTTCATCGACCAGCTTTTGCAAAGCATCCTTATTCATAAAAGCCTCCTCGGACACAAACTTTATCCAATACAATATTGGTCAAACCATTTTTTGGCTAAGTTTGAAACCTCCTCCAATTTTCCAGGCTCCTCAAACAAATGAGTTGCTCCGGGAACCAGTTCCAATTGTGTGATGCAGCTCATTTGAGACATCGCCTGCTGATTAAGCCCAATAACTACCTCATCATCTCCACCAACAATAAGTAACGTAGGGCTCTTGACTTGAGGTAAATAGTTTCGGGCTAAATCTGGTCTACCACCACGTGATACAATCGCTTTGACTAAATCAGGGCCCTGTGCTGCTGCTACAAGTGCCGCACCACCTCCTGTGCTAGCCCCAAACAAACCAATTGGAAAATGATATGCTGCAAATTCTTTGGTACACCAATGAATTACATCAAGAAGTCGAGAGGCCAATAAATGAATATCAAAACGAAATTCACGAGTGACATTATCAATGACATCTTCTTGTGAGGTAAGTAGATCAAAAAGCAACGTTGCATATTTTCCTTCATTCAAGGTGCTTGCTACATATTGGTTGCGATTGCTGAATCGACTGCTTCCACTTCCATGTACAAAAATCACCATACCCTTCGCCTCCTCAGGGATGAATAAAAACCCGTTGAGATAAACATTTTTACTGGGAATGGTTACTGGATGTTGGATATCTACAGTATAAGCGTTCATAGGCATTCCTTTTCCTGAACCGATTATATTCCAAGTATAGACCTATTCTTGAGGTACGACGTTAAGCCTTAACTTATTCTAACAATTGAAGCAAGATGAATTTAGGATCAGGATTATTGCATAGTAAAAAAAGAGCCTATATGATTAAGTTGCCTTAGAATCATATCAATTTGATGTAATAAATAGAGATCTTGCATAACTGTAGGTTTTGCCTCAGTACAAGGCATTTTTGTTTCGAGGAGCCGATTTTACATGAAGTAAATGAGCAGTGCAGAAACAGAGATAACGCAGCAATAAATGAAAAAATGCACATGCAGAAGCTCTAATGAATAACTTAGGGATAAGGAATTATAATGGGCAAAAAGAATAAGCAGTCAACTTCATTTGCAGGAAAAAACAATTTTGATATTCCTCCAGGATTAGTTGCTCAAAGAAGGGCGCAATTAATTGCCGCCAGAGAACAATCTAGATTAACATCAGTGACATTCATTGATCCGGATACAAATAATACTCATACGAAACCACTTAGTCATCTTACCAAATCAAGACCCCAAATAAAGCATAAAAATCCTTCACGGACACGGCGCAAACTCAATGCATCATCGCACGATTTTTTAAAAAAAAATGAGCAAATAACAGGTTGTGCAACAGATATAAACTTAACTGTAGACTGGCTTAAAGAGTTGAAAAATACCATATCGGGTGCATGGATTGCTTATAGTAATTACTATAAACTGGGTATCAACACCCGCCAACCTAATGGATGGTTTAGTTGGTGGCGCCATACCGAGGATGGACAAATAAGAGCGGAAAAGATCAACAATGAAGCAGAAGCTAGCGATAATACTGATATAATTATGAAGCAGATGGAGCAATTTTTTGAGGACCCTTCTACCCGCTATGAAAACCACTCTTTTGCCACTTATTTATTTGAACAATTCAATCGTCTGTTAGAACGCCATGAATATAAACCACGGCAAGGAATAATTTATGATAAAAACTATTGGCACACAATTGCCGAACAATTGCACCGGTTAATGGCCAAAGAGGCGTATAACCATAGCTCAGAAACACCAGTTCTGTGAATCTCAATTTAAAAATAGGGGCAATTACATGCATCATCAGAATCCCTGGGCTATAAATACCCCCATTAATACTTTTTTCTTTGATTGTGATGGTACCCTATCCCTTATTGAGGGCATTAATGAATTAGCAACGATAAACGGGGTCGCAGAGCAAGTACATCAGATTACTGCACGCTGTATGGGCAAAACGGGTATGACTACCAGTGATTATCGCCAGCGCTTGGATTATGTCCAACCCACTCGAAAACAAATAGAAGAGTTATCGGAATGCTACAGACAACATATTGCTCCCGGAGCACAAGAACTCATTCAGCTATTACACAGTTTGAATAAAAAAATCTATATTATTTCTGCTGGGATTAAACTGGCAGTGGTTCAGTTTGCCCAAACTTTAGGAATTCCTGCAACTAATGTGCTCGCAGTAGATGTGTATTTTGATGAGCAAGGTAATTATCAAGGATTTGATGAACAAAGCAATATGACCCAAGGCAATGGTAAAACGATAGAAATTGCCTCAGTACTCAAACCCGATGAACGCTCTTTATTGATAGGTGATGGCGTAAGTGACTGGGAAGCTCGAGAAATAGTAACACGATTTATTGGTTTTGCAGGCCTAAATCCTAAGGAATGGGTGAAAAATCACTCTGATTTTTATATCAGCAATTCAAGTTTTTACCCGATAATCCCTTTAGGGCTAACTCAGAATGAGTTGAAAAAATTGCCTTCACAATATTATGCTTATTATGAACAGGGGCTTGCTGAAATTTATAACTCTGTTGTTCTGATCAAGGGAGATGACCATGTTTATCATTCAAGTTCTTGATAATATATCGCCACAGGGCTTGAGTTTGTTTCATCCTGACATTTATCAACTAGGCCTTAACCCAGTTGAGCCTGATGCCATTCTTGTGCGCTCCCATAAATTACATAATCATCAATTTTCAAAAAGATTAAAGGCGGTAGCACGAGCCGGAACCGGTATTGATAATATCCCTGTTGATGTACTTACGAATATGGGTATTCCGGTATTTTATGCTCCCGGAGCAAATGCCAATGCAGTAAAAGAATTGGTGATGGCTGCCATGATAATGGGTTATAGACATTTAGATGAAACCCGCTCCTTTATTACTGAACTGTCAAAAGAGGAGGAGCATTTATTCAATCAAGAAATCGAAACTAAAAAAAAGAAATTTATTGGCCATGAAATTTCAGGTAAAACTTTGGGGGTCATAGGCTTAGGTAATATAGGCGTCAAAGTAGCTAATGCTGGGCTGGCTTTAGGAATGAAGGTATTGGGTTTTGATACGAATATGACTTTGACTAATGCTCTGGCTTTGATGCCTGGAGTTGAAAAAGTTATGGAAATGAATGTATTACTTGCTCATGCAGATATTATTACCCTACATATCCCTTTAAATTCAGCTACAACTCATTTAATTAATGAAGAAAATATTACCTTGGTTAAACCCCATATGCTGTTACTCAATTTTTCGCGCGAACAAATAGTCAGTGAAGCTGCGATTTTGCAACAATTAAATAACCAGCAAATCATGGGATATATTACAGATTTCCCAACAGTTAATTTGGCCGGTCATCCCAATGTTTTGTCCTTCCCCCATTTGGGAGCAAGTACTCAGGAAGCAGAACAAAGCGCTGCAGAAATGGTCATTCGCAATATTTGTAATTATTTAGAACATGGCATCATCGAATATTCTGTTAATTTTCCTAATATATCCCTCTCAGCAACTCAAGTACCGAATTGTTACCGTATATTAATTATCAACAAAAATGCCCCAGGAGCGATGGGGAAAATCACCCAAAATATATCAAAACTAAACTACAACATTGAACAAATGGAAAATAAATCACGTGGGGCAATTGCTGTGAACCTGATTGATATATCGGGACCTAAAGAATCATTAACCCAACTTTGTGAACAATTAAGACACATTTCAAGTATAATAGATGTACGACTGGTTTCTAACGCCCATAAACAATAAAAAAAGCGTTTTTTTGAAAAATCCAGATTTCTTTACTACACTTCTATATGTTCTTCCCTTATTTATATTGTTTTTTTTATTTTAATCAGGATTGCTGTGCATAATATCGAGTTACTCGCCATTCGTGATCATAAAACAAATGGCATGGCGGTTTGTTTAAAGCCCAAAATTCCTTATATTATTACCCCATCTCTCGTTCATGAGATTCGTAAGTTGCAAAATAAAATAGCAGAGCAGTATTACGCACAACCATGGGATGGAGTTTACTACCTTCTTTGGTATTTACATTTCGATACAACACCATGGAAAGGACTCGACTTTCAATTTATTCACGAAGCATTAATAAATCATCATGAACATAAAATAGAAATCTACATTGAACGAGTATTTGAATTGCTTTTTATCAATTATGTAGGCCTGGGCCTCCCCTTAATTAACTGCTCTTTTATAAACAGAAAACTAAGCGGCATTTCGCAAGATTTTTTCTATTTAAATCGAATAAACTTCATAAAACGATATAAAGATCTGAATTGCTCCAACTATAATAAACTACCTTTTAGTAAATTGAATTTTAATCCTGAAATAAAGAAGGCATCATTTCCCCTTGAAATTTATACTCGCAATAATTTTTATGCTTTTGATGCTATTGATTTGAATTCAATGAAAAAAATTCTTCACTCGCATGAATATTTACCAATACCACAGTCCCAACAAAATGAAATAAGACTCACTTTCAATCAAATAAGCCAGCAAACAATTGAAAGAATTTATCAATTGGCCTCAGAAAACATCAATTTAATCAAACGATTTTCCTTGATCCAATCAGTAGCTAGCCAAAAGTAACCACGCAATACAACTATAAAATAAAAATAAATAGCAAGTGCTAACATTTTAAATGCAATGGAGTATAATATGTAAAAATTTTATACACGCCAGGGTAAATCAATGTTCGGCCTGAACGAAAAAGTAGGAAAATCCTTTTTTAAAACAGCAAATCCAGGTGAACTTTTTGTTACCAGTCGTTTTTTTACCATACAGGGAGAAGGGCCTTTTCGTGGTCATCCTGCCTATTTTATTCGTCTAGCCAAATGTAATTTAGCATGTTCTTTTTGTGATACTTACTTTGACGTTGGTGAATGGAGAAGTTTTTCCTCTTTATTGGAGGAAGCAGATAACCTAATTGATGCTTTTTTTCAGAATCGGAGTCTCTCTACCCCCTCCTGGGCCCAGGGTCTGGCAAAAAAAATAATTTTAGTCATTACTGGTGGGGAACCCTCATTACAACAAAATTTATCTGCCTTTTTAGAGGAAGCCCAACCGTATTTCCAATATACTCAAATTGAATCGAACGGTATTTCTATTTTATCTGACCTTCCAAAAAGCACGATATTAGTAGTTAGTCCCAAATGCCTGGAAAAAAATGGGCGAACGATTCGATACTTGGAACCCAATGCAAAAATGTTGGAACGAGCTGATTATTTGAAGTTTGTCATGTCAGCCCCCGAAGAAGATCAATACAAACCCTATAGCGAAGTACCGGCATGGGCACATGAATGGGCTGAAAAAACGAATAAACAGGTGTTTGTGAGTCCCATGAATAGATACCAAAAAGAACCGCAACGTGTTCGCGCCATTCGAGATAAAGGACAGGATTTGACTTTGGCAGAACGTTCTGAAATCAATGAAGTGGTCAGCTTTTGGGAGCCAGGTCTTTTAGATCTGGAAAAAAATCAACGTAATCACGAATATGCAGCAGAATATTGTATGAAATATGGATTTATTCTTAATTTACAAATCCATCTATTTGCAAGCTTGCCGTAAATAAGTTAATGAACATGTGTCTTGCTACATCCCATACCTTCTTGCTTGTGTTATCACTGAGATAACACAACTACAGGACTTACGAAAACCCCAAGGTCGAGGCAAAAAATGTTTTTAACGAAGAGATTGGGTTTTTCGTAAGTCCTGAACTATAAAAGGCAGCTTATTATTTAATAATAGATGTTCTACGTATTGCGCTTTAGGTCTGAGAGATGGTCACCAAAAGCGCCTCCCTCTCAGGGTCAGAACACGGGGCGTAGGCTAAGATTAATAACTTAATAGAAGGTAGCAGAACTCAGAAATTTTCTATATAAGTATGAATAAACCCGGTTTTTGCTACGCCCCACCCAGCCACAATTCATAGCCAATAATTAATCAGAACATACCATATCGTGACCACAACATGTTGGTGATTTAATTTGCCCACATCTATTAGGACATTTCGCTACTTGAACCATACCATCGTTCGTCTTGACAACATCGTTAACCAATGGTGAATTACATTTGCTGCACGTTAAGTTTTTCACGCCCATTCCACATTTATGACATTTGTATTCCATTACAACTCCTCCTTGAAAATAAATTTCTTTCAATATAGACACAAATTATGAACTTGTATTCCTGAGGTTTACCCTAATGCAGTTGCGACACGAAATGCCTCATCAATATGATTTTCATCAAATACCTGAACACCGTGTTCCATTAATAGCGCGGCAGTAACACCTGCACCTTTTATTAATGTGCGAGTAAAAGTTCCATCATAAATCTCACTTAACCCACAAGAAGGGCTTCTCGCCTTTAAAATAGCAACACGTATGTGATATTTTTTTACAAGCTCAAGTGCTTTTTGCGCCCCTTGAAGAAAAAAATCAGTCACATCCTGATTGCTATTTGTTTTGACTAAAGCATTTTTCTTTAATACATCAGCACCCGATTTTTTACCCTGAATCTCAGCAGGAGGTCTTGGTGTAGGTAGCCCACCAGCCATTTCCGGACAAATGGTAATTATGTTTCCTTCCTTAAACCATTGCTGCAAAAGTGGATGGCTTTGCAAGCAATCTCCCCCATCATAACGAACTTTTTGACCAAGAAGACAAGCGCTCATGAGTACTTTAGGCATAAAAATTTTTGTATCAATTAAATCACATCAATAACCAGACTATAGTTTATAGAATGTATTGAAACAAGGCTATTTTAAAGCATGGCTCTTCGTAATCTGAGGGCATTAATAATCACCGAAACAGAGCTTAATGCCATTGCAGTTGCAGCGATAATAGGATTGAGCAGCAATCCGGTTACTGGATACAATACTCCTGCAGCCAGCGGAACTCCTAATCCGTTATAAATAAAGGCAAAGAATAAATTCTGGCGTATGTTACTCATTGTTGCCCGAGACAGGTGGTAGGCTTTAACGATTCCATTCAAATCACCATGGAGTAGAGTAATACCCGCACTCTCAATTGCTACATCAGTACCTGTACCCATTGCAATACCAATATCCGCTATTGCCAAAGCTGGAGCATCATTCACCCCATCCCCTGCCATTGCCACAATAAAGCCTTTCTCTTTGAGCTCACTAACTACGCGACGCTTATCCTCGGGCATAATTTCAGCAATCACATTATTGATACCCAACCGACTCGCCACTGACTCTGCGGTTTTTTGACTGTCTCCAGTGAGCATATAGACCTCAATCCCATTTTTTTGCAACTCAAGTATGGCTTCAGGTGTGCTCGATTTAATAGGATCCTCAACTGACAGAAGCGCCACCGTTTCACCTGCGATAGCCAGAAACATCACGGTTGCTCCTTCGGCACGTAACTCATCTGCACGCTCAATAAGTGAGGGATTATTTGTCCCATATTCTCGCATCAATTGCAGATTCCCAAGCGCAATTTTTAAACCATCGATCTTGCCAATAACTCCTTTTCCCGAAACTGCTTCAAAATCTGATACTGCTGCAAGTGATAATTGTTTCTCTTTTGCTGCAGTCATAATTGCATTGGCAAGAGGATGTTCACTTTGCTGTTCTAGTGCAGCCGCTAGAGCGAGTATTTCATCAGCTTCAAACTCTTTTTCTGTGATAATTTGGGTTAATTTAGGGTGACCAAGGGTCAGAGTACCCGTTTTATCAACAACAAGAATTTTCACTTGCTCCATTTGTTCCAATGCCACTGCATTTTTAACTAATACACCATTCTGCGCACCTTTGCCGACAGCAACCATAATGGACATGGGGGTGGCTAATCCTAGAGCACAAGGACAGGCAATAATCAGCACTGAAACCGCTGCAAGTAAACCATAGCTGAACGCAGGTTGCGGGCCCAGGAAGAACCAAGCGATGAAAGCAACTACAGCAATCAAAATTACCGCAGGCACAAACCAACCAGAAACTGTATCGGCCAGTCGTTGAATAGGAGCTCGGCTGCGTTGCGCTTCACTGACCATATGTACAATGTGTGCTAGCATGGTATCGCTGCCAACATGCTCTGCCTTCATTATAAAACTGCCATTCTGGTTTATTGTGGCTCCAATCACTTTTGAGCCCACATTTTTACTGATTGGCATCGATTCCCCAGTAACCATAGACTCATCGACAGTGCTGCGTCCTTCAAACACCTCACCATCTACGGGTATTTTTTCTCCAGGTCGAACACGGAGCTTATCCCCAACCTGGACTTGATCCAAGGTTACTTCCTCCTCATTACCTTTTGGATCAATTCGACGCGCACTTTCAGGAACCAGGTTCAATAAAGCGCGAATAGCACCTCCTGTTTGTTCTCGTGCTTTTAATTCCAGCACTTGACCTAGCAGAACCAAAGTGGTGATGACTGCAGCTGCTTCAAAATAAACGTTGATCATACCTTGATTCTGTAAGGCAGCAGGAAATAAACCGGGTAATACTAAGGCGATGGTACTGTAAACCCATGCAACACCTATCCCCATAGCAATAAGGGTGAACATGTTCAGTTGACGTGTTTTCAGTGAAATGAACGCGCGTTGGATAAAAGGAAAACCACACCATAAAACTACGGGGGTTGCGAATACAAATTGAATCCAGGCAGAACTATTTGCCAAGATAAAATCATGAAACACATGTCCACCCATTTCTAATACAAATACAGGTATACTCAGAATAAGTGCTAACCAAAACCGATGCTTCATGCTCTTGTATTCTGGATTTTCTTGTTCTGCGGAAACGCTTTCCGGTTCTAGGGCCATGCCACAAATGGGACAATTTCCGGGCGCGGATTGACGAATTTCTGGATGCATAGGACAAGTGTAAATTCCGGTCACAGTCCGATAACTATCCGGATAATCTGGCTGTCTTTGCATCTGATGATGTCGGTGACAGCCCTGATGTGCATTCATTGGTTCTGATGTTTTTTTTTGATGATGTGTGTGATCACAATGTCCATGTTGCATCATTGACTTATCCCTATTTTTGTTAGGTGAAACTCAATACATCACTTCAATCAATCATGTTTTTTTAGCCAATTTTTCTTCCGTTTGCTGAACAATCTCCTCTAAAAAAAGATCAATAGAGGTTTTCTTGGTGTTGGCTAATTTTTCATACTTTACTGAACCCTCGACAAACTGAAATATTCTATCAAAATTCCCTTTCTTCGCTTGAAAAGCGAAAGGTCCTATAATTTTATCAGCATCTTCTTTGATAGATACCCCATAAATATTAACAAGATTATCTAAAAGTTCCTTGTAAGTAATTTTATAGAATTGGCATGGGCCAGTTAATGGAGCTGGAACATTAGGGTCCATCAAATAGACATAATCCGTTTCTTTTCCGCGCTCTGCCCCAACAATTAAAAGCGAATGGCTGCCTTCAATTGTTTTTTGAGGGCCTTGTTTCTTAGTATGAATTTGATATTTATCAGTACTGCTCTCAATGGTACATATTCCAGGAATAAATACGACACTAGGGGCTGTATAAATTACCATAGGACCGTACTCTTGAAGTATCTCCATGAGTCCATCAATCGGTTTTGAAGGATCCCACTCTGAACCCTCTAATTGATAGCATGATGCAGCCAGACGAACCACTGCCTGATGGTAGAAAGGAGCCATGAGCTCAGGGTTATCTTTATTTAATTGTATATTATCACAATAATTTTCATGAGATTTTACCACTGATTTAATACATAACTCTAAATGATTTTGTATTGCAATTTCGGCATCAAAACCCGTTATATGTTTTAAACGGTCAAGCGTTTTTTCTGCTAATGCGACACAATCAACGTATTCCCGTTTATTGAGGTATTCTTCAAAATCATCATATTGATTATACTTTTTGATATAATCATTACAAAATTCAATATAGGTTTCTATCTGTTGTTTTATTTTAGAAGTATCCATAGATAGGAACTTAAGGTCCTCCATATCCGCTTCCAACTTTTTAATGAAGTTTTTTATCACCTCTTGGGTAATATTCTTATCTTTTTGTTCTGCAATAAAGTCATCAAATTCTTCTGATAACAATTTGGCAGTGTTTTTATCGAATTCAATTTTATTTAATCCCCGACGATATTCTGAGAAAACTAACTCAATAAATCGTTCTTTTCCATGCTCTGGATCCCTATCATTTTTCCCAAAACGAAAGCGCAACGGATTTAGTGCATAGAGCGCACAAGTACCTCCTTTTTGAGCAGGTTGAGCTCTAAGTATATCAGGCTCACCTACATAACGTTTACCTCGAGGAACATCAAGTAATAAAGTATCGGCTGTTTTGATAAGAAAATTAGGCATAATAATTAACTCAAACAAAGATCTTATGTATAATTATTATACAGATTGATTGCATTGGTTTCAACTACTGTATCATCGAATTAAATCGTCAACTGTATACCCATCACTTTCTACTACCTTAGCAATCACCTGATTAAATTCATGGGCAATTAACTCTTTACATTGAGTAGTTATGGGCCCATTAAGTGAAATTAAGTACTCACCTTCCTGATTTTTTGAGAATAAAACCCACAAAGACCGATTAGTTACAGGGCGATCCTCACTTCCAAAATGGTTCGCATATTGATATTTAAGAATTGTATGACTCGATTCTGGAGCTGCTTTGCTAAAAAACGAAGGAGTAATATTCACCAGGATCCTTAATCGCTCTGGTTTTTGCAGGGTTATATTTAATTTAAATAATTTATTAACTTTTCTTTTAAGTGATGCATTAAAACCAATTACTTCGGCCCAACTTAAATACTTAAGATAAAAATCAACAATCATCGAATGAAGTTTACTGTTCTTAAATTGCTTGGTTAACCAGAGTTTGTTCCATCTATAAAATAAATAATGGCTTATTGTTAACCCAGAATCTTTAAATTCACTGTTTTTAATCACATGCGAGCATTTTTGAAAAGAAGCAGTTTTTAATTGTTGATCCTCAATCGACTTAATAAAATCAATGAACGTATATTGATCGTGTACCGCGATATTTAATCGTTTATATTCTGAAAACAAACCGACAACAGAATTATATTGACTGCCTTCCCTGCCGCTATGAATCTGGATAAATGGAATTTTCTTTTGCCGACTTAACTTGTAAAAAACAAGATGGCATGCAGCAATTAATCCCGTGCTGACATTCATATTTTTAGTTCGGTGCCACTCTATAAATTGTTCTGCCTGATGCGAATCAATAGGATAATGGAATAAATACTTTTTCTGGCTGCTTATAGGCATAAAGTATTTATGTCCAAGATACAGCATTTTGAACCCTTTATTATAATTCTGCCAAAAATTAATTTTATGTTTTAAATTCGTCTCATAAAGATGATTATTTTTTTTGACGAAATTAAGAAACGACTCCTTTTCTGGTTCCAGAATCAACGTCTGTCCTTGTACCAACATTTCATAGTATTTTTTAAATTGACCCAATACAAGATCACATGAAGGACCATCAACGATGATATGAGGGATCACCATGTGTAATTCATGCAGATCACTATTTATCTTATAAAGAAATACTCGAATCAGCGGTTGATGGGTTAGCGGAATATCACTCCTCATATTATTTTGGAATTCTTGATCGAGTAACGTCTCCTCATTGTCTAGAGAGATGTCTTTGTAGATTAATTCAAATTGTCCTTTCTTATTTAACACCTGGATTGGCACTTCAGTATTGAAATTCAGCCAAAAACTACTATTTTGTTTCACAACAGCATCAAATGCTTGAGCGACATAATCCTTATTCAGCCTGCCTTGAATCTGTAATTGCGTTCCAACATTATAAGAATAGCCTTGCCTGTTAAGTACCCAAAAAACGTATTGAAAATCACATAACGGTACTTCTTCGCCAATGATGTTTATAGCGGTATGGTCTGCCGCTCTATTATCAAAGTTAAATAAACTTTGTAATTCATTCGCAATATTTTTAGCAATCTTGCTAATACTTGGCTCATTAATAAAGTATTCAATAGATAAGTTCAGGGTTGGACTTTGCAATTTGTCATGAATACGATTGCGAATTTCTATAGCCATTAGCGAGTCTAAACCTAATGAGAACAAACCATCATCTACTTCAATTTGTTCGATATTGTCTAACCCTAACACATCCACCGTAATTTCGCGCAAAACTTGACTCAGTATGGCAATCGACTCTTCCTTGGTATGTTGGCGAAGAGAATTTAAGAAATTTCGATCGGCTGGATGAGTATGTTTCATAAGCTCAGCCAACCATGCTTGTTTCGGTGAATATTTAAAATAAATATCCCAGTTGATAGGACATACAGCAATTTGCGCCAATTGAGCACTTAATAAAACATCAAGAACATCGATACTGTCCTTATCCATAAGGGTAAAGCCACGTTGTTGGATAGCCTGGCTCAGGTTTGCAGTCATTCCGGTTGCGTGAAAAGGCCCCCAATTAATCGAGAGTGCAGGTAATCCTTGTTGTTGCCGTAAATAAGCCAATCCATCGAGAAATCCATTAGCCGCTACATAATTTGCTTGTCCTCTGGCACCTAATACAGAGGCTAAGGAGGAAAACAAAACAAATAGATCCAATGGAATATCTTTGGTTAACTGATGCAATATCAACGCACTATCCATTTTCGCACTTAATACATTTTGCATCTCATCGTCACTTAAATTAACCAATAAGCCATCTTGCACAATGCCGGCGAGATGAAATACGCCTTGCAGGGGTTTGGAACTTTGTTCAATATCAGTAATGATCTGTTCCATTTGCTGATAATTACTGGCATCTGCCTGATAATGCTTAATAAATACTTGCTTTTTGCGCGCACGCTCGATCAGCGTTTTGGTATCCTCAGAACACTCCGATCTACTGGTAATGACAATATAATGCGCCCCTCTGCGAATAAGGTACTCAATTAATGTTTTTGCCAAGCCTCCAGTCCCACCCGTAATCAGATAGGTTGCATCACTTTTAAACTCTTGTTGGACAAGATTTGCTGAGATCTGCGCTTTCTTTAATCTGGGAATATAAAATGTATCTCGGATTGCAAACTGATTTTCAACGCTGTTGGTAGCTAATAGATACTTTAATATCTCTGGCAAGGTACTCTTGGTATCCAAGTCGATTGAATAATTTTTAACAAGCTCAAGTTCGTTACTAAAGGTTTTCCAAAAAGCACATGCCATAGTATGGTAGGGATTTACCTTATCTGTATCATGAATCGCATATGCATTTTCTGTGACCAATATGAAGCGATGAGGCCGCAACTTAAACATTTTTTGACAACAATGAAATAGATCATTGAATTGGCTTTGATTATATAAGAACACTATATCTTTATTCTCAATAGGCCCCAATTCATTTAGACCATGTATTAATTGATAATCCAGATCACCCAATAGCTTTTTTGCCTTCTCCGGCTCATTTGATATCACAAACAACCTGGAAGTCTGCTTTTGGGTCGGCAAATTGAACTTGAAGGGACTCCATCGAGTTTGATACAGATTCTGAAGATAAGAATCATAAGGAATAAAATGACTTTGCGTCACTCTTCTTAGTTTAAACTTCTCAATTTCACCAATCAGAAAACCTGAATTATCATAAAATTTGACATCAAAACAAAGCTCATTATCATGCTCAGCAGCTCTTTGCGTTAATCGGGTCCACACACTTCGAGGTACTTCCTGAGTTGTAGTCATTCGCGCAAACGTATAAGGCACATAAGTGGAATGCTCAAATTCATTCATTCTGAGTAATAAAATACTTTGCATCACCCCATCAAGCAAAATAGGTGGATAATAATAGTTAAAGCCTTGGCTGCTTTTGGTCAGGAGTATTTTGGAAAAAATGCTGTCATGATGCAGGTAACTCTCGTGCAGAACCTGGAATTCATCTCGATAAGACAAAGCATGTTTTTTAAAATTCTCATAAATTTGCGATAAATCTAAGCGACGCTCAAAAGATGATTTTAACTCATTGATATCAACCGATTCAGAAAGCGACGGCGCTCGCGAATTGATTTCCATTTCAGAAAACAGTTGCCAATTATCATCTTGCTTCGCAAAAATATTGATTTTGTATTGTTCGTCGCTTTTTGGCTTGACTTGCAACTGAAACTCTTGAGCCTGCTTTGGGTATAATGGACGTTCAATATGAAATTGTTCAATAGAAAAAGCATTGCGTTGCAATACTAGTTTGGCGGCTGCCAAACCTGACTCAATAAAAGCGGTTGCGGGAAAAACAACTTTATCAAAAATAAAATTCTGATTGATGTATGTCAAATGTTCTAAGTCCAGCTTATTACTAAATAAAAACTCATTACCAGGCAGCGAAAACATTTGACCTAAAAGAGGATGCACAACATCCGCGGGGGATTGAGTCGAGATTTTTTTATCAACCCAAAATTCAGTCGCATCAAATACATAATGAGGTAAATTAACTTTGTTAAACTCATGACCACTGTTTTTATAGTATAGATTCCAGTCGAGTTGTTTCCCTTGCATGTAACTGGTCACAACAGAATTGAGTGCAGCCTCATTTTGCACATCAAGAACATTACTTGTTTCATGAGACATAACATACTGACCTAATTCCAACAATTGGCTCGCCTCTTGAGTTGTATGAGCAACTAAAGCCAATCGATAAGTATAATGCTCACGACAGGTCGCAGCTGTAAAACAAATATCGCTAAAATCATCTGATGTTTTTGCTAAATACCGTTGATAACTTCGGGCTAAATGCTTTAGAGCAGTTTGCGAATTCGCCGAGAAGACCAGTAATTGGGCTTTAGCGGTTTTAACAGATTGAGGTACTCCCTGCTCTGCAGTTTTAGGAAACTCTTGTAAAATAAGATGAGCATTAGTTCCACTAAAACCAAATGCACTGACCCCTGCGCTTCTTAACTTTGAGTCCGCCTCCCATTCGATGTGTTGCAAAGGGAGACGAATATCCCCAAGATGAATATGTGGATTTAATTTTTTAAAATGAAGCAACTTATAAATTTTCTTCTTTTGCAAACTGATCACTGTTTTAATAACACTCGCCACGCCAGCAGCACTTTCAAGGTGACCAATATTCGTTTTAACTGCACCAAGGTATAAGGGATTATTCTGAGTATGTCCTTTTCCATAAACCTGGTTGATTGCATGTACTTCTATGGGATCTCCTAATGGGGTGCCCGTCCCATGTGCTTCAATATAACTGATGTCACCACTGGATAAATCCGTTTGACTTAAAGCTTTTATCATGACTTCTTCCTGGCTTTTGCCATTAGGAACAGTCAATCCGGCAGAGCGTCCGTCACTATTTACTGCTGAAGCTTTAATAACCGCTAAAATGGTATCTTTATCGCGTAACGCATCAGGTAACCTTTTCAATAACAGTACGCCACAGCCTTCTGCTCTTGCATATCCATCTGCACGTTCATCAAAAGTTTTACATTGACCATCAGGAGCTAAAGCTTTGGCTTTGCATAAAGTAATGTTTGCTTCAGGCAATAGCAACACATTGACACCACCAGCAAGCGCATAATCAATTTCCCTGTTTTTTAAACTTTGACATGCATAATGAATCGCTACTAATGATGAAGAACAGGCCGTATCCACACTGATTGATGGGCCTTTCAAATCAAACGTATATGCTACGCGTCCTGGAATCAGATTCGATACATTGCCCGTTATCGAATAAACACTAAGTTCCTCGTTAGAAAAACCCGACTTCTCCAGTTGCGCATAGTATTCATTTGGACCGACACCTGCAAAAACCCCCGTTAAACTGCCACGTAATGCCCCAGGCAAATAATTTGCATTTTCTATAGCCTTATAGGAGCACTCTAAAAAGATTCGTTGTTGAGGCTCCATCAATTTTGCCTCACGAGGACTAATACCAAAGAAATTTGCGTCAAAACATTTAATGTTTTCAATTAACCCTAGTTTATTGACATAAGATTTCCCTGGTGCATCCATATCAGGATCATAATATTTTCGGTTATCCCAACGCTCCATGGGTATATCATTTATCCCACTTTTACCTTCTTCAAGTAACGTTTCAAAGGCATCAAGATCAGGAGCACTAGGAAAGGTACAACTCATGCCTATAATAGCAATTGCATCATCGGTTTTTTCTACCACTGGTTGGGGAGCTTGTTTAATAACTAATTGTTTCCCCAATTCCGACTCTATAAACTGAGCCAGCTTATTAATTGATGGATAATCAAAACCTATTGTCGCAGTTATTTTAAGGGTAGGAGCTAGCTTTTCTTTAAGCTTGGTTGCCAGTTCAGTAATCATCAATGAGTCAAAACCAAGTTCAAAATATCCCTCATCTTCATCCAACTCGTCCACTTCGGTTAGCTCAAGGATTTCTTTACAAATAGAACACACCAAATCTTTACAGGTCTTGAATCGATTCTCTGCATTAATTTTCAAATAATCATTAAGCCATAAAGATAAATTCTTATTGGCAAATTGCTCTGCCGCATGCAGAGTATCAGCTAAATGTTTGTGGAAAACAGGCGCAGGCTTAGGAACAAACTCAAGCATAAATTTGAGATAATCAGGGGATATAATTACTGCATGGCTTAACTGATCATTAATCAAAGTTTTAATAAAGGTATGTCCTTGCTCATTACTTATCAAAGACTGTTTTAACCCTTGGTCTTGAGATCGTTTTTGGGCCATACCGACCTCGCCCCAAGGCCCCCAATCAATTGCAGTTCCTACCAATCCCAAACGCCGACGTTCTGCAATCAAAGCATCTACGAAACTATTAGTACCACTGTAAACTGACTCTTTATTGCTGCCAAATACTGAGGAAATCGAAGAATAGACAACAAAGAAATCCAGATCGAAGTTTTTAGTTAACTCATGCAAATACCATCCGCCTTGCACCTTGGCAGAAAATAAATAATCTACATCCTCACTATTATGTTCCAATAAGGGAGCTTTAACCGCTACGCCTGCTGCATGAATAATACCTTTTAACAATCCATCTGCATTCAACTCAAGAAGTAAATGACGTACTTGTTCTTTGTCACTAACATCCAAACTTACAGGACGAATAATTCGACTGGTATAATTATATTGAATTTTTTTAATTGCTTCTTTTACTGCAGGTTTATCGACATTTCGCGAAGTAAGGATAACCTCTCTTGCACCTGCTGAAAGCAAAGCTTGCGCTGTGACCAGACCTAAACCGCCACAACCTCCGGTAATTAGATAACGCCCCTTTCCATAGAGCGATCTTTTCTTATCCAACAATTTGGCTTTTTGCAATCGCGCTATAAAACGTTTCCCTTCGCGATAAGCGACAATATGTTCATAGCATTCTTCAAAATTATGCTTGATTTCATCTACAATTTGCCCAGCGTAATTTTCATCTTCTGTTTTTTCCGTATCAATCAAAACAGTATTTAATTGTGGCAGCTCTAACACCAGTGTTCGGCAAAATCCAATCAGTGGGCTATCCCCCAGATTCAGCGGGCCTGCTGCGAGTTCGGTAATTGCATTCGTAGTAAGCACAATTAATTGCAATTTAAGGGCTTTTTTATCAAGCTCTTTAACGAGCGCCAAGAGCTTTTTGATGGTATTTTTTTGAAAATCGATACTGGACTCGATATCTGCTGTTGAAGGAGCGTCCAGACCTACGGCAAAAATAATCCCATCCAATTGTTCCAATGGAGGATTCTCCTCCTCCAGCAGAATATCTAAACCCTGAGCAATGAGACGTGGAGCCAGCTGTTGTGCGCCAATTAGAAGCCAATTATTCCCCTGCATTTTACGATTAGTCCGAGCACAGGGTTGAGGCTGCCATTGCAGTTGAAAACACCAGTCTTGAGGCAAAAGCGTATCTTTTAGTTTATCTTTTGTTTCAAACCAATGTTCTTCTCGAGCAAATTCGTATAAAGGGAGTTTAACTTTTATAAACTGCATATTTAGTGACCGATAAAAATCGGCCCAATGAATAATATAACCTGCTTGATAAGCAGCCTGTAATTGCGCCAATGAGATTGGATGTTGCAAGGATACTGGATTGCTTTTTTCTTTTTTTATTTGAGAGAGTGTGTATTCATTCTTTCCAATAATTGCAGCCGCTTCTTTCGCCGTGCGTGCTTTAATAGCGACTCGAAATAAGAAATGACTTCGACACATTGCTGCGGTAAAGCATATATCCGCAAACTCTTCTTGCGTATTTGCCAAATACTTTTGATAGCTTGCTAAAAGTAATTCAAGCGCGGTTTTACTTTTAGCAGAAATCACTAATAAGGACTCTTGCGGCAGTGTACGTGCCTCTATTATTTTTACAGGCGGTTCTTGCAGTACGATATGTGCGTTCGCACCGCTAAATCCAAATGAACTCACGCCGGCACATCGCAACCCATCTTCCTTAACCCAATCCATTGTATTCAATGGAATGACAGTATTTTTTAACTCAATTTCAGGATTTAATTTTTTAAAGTTGAGGTGTTTGAATATTTTATGAGCGTGTAGACTTAAAACAGCCTTAATCACTCCAGCTACTCCAGAAGCGCTTTCAGAATGGCCTATATTCGTTTTTACCGAGCTGATATAAAGGGGATTTTCTGTGCTATGGAATTCACTAAAAATTTTAGTCAGGGTATTCACTTCGATTGGATCGGCCAATGGCGTACCCGTACCATGTGCTTCAATGTAATCAATATCTTTTGGTGATAATTGTGATTTCGCAAGGGCGCTGCGAATTACCTCTTCTTGAGCAATACCATTAGGAACAGTAAATCCCCCGCTCTTACCATCACTATTAATGGAAGTTCCTTTGATTACCGCAAGAATATTATCATTGTCTTTAAGAGCGTTGCTTAACCGTTTTAAAACGATGACACCGCATCCCTCACTACGCGCATAACCATCCGCATCCTCACTGAATGTCTTGCAGCGGCTTTCGGGGGATAACATTCTGGCCTTTGAAAGGGTAATATTGGAATCGGGAGCCAGTAAGATATTCACTCCACCTGCAAGCGCCATATCACAATCACCATTTTGCAAACTCAAACATGCATCATGAATGGCGGTCATCGATGAAGAACAGGCGGTATCAATTGCCTGTATTGGTCCATGGAAATCAAATGCATAAGCCACCCGGCCAGGTATCGCATTTAAAACATTTCCAGTTGCAAAATAAATGTTTAGATCGTCCAAACCTACACCAAGACCGGCTAATAATCGTGGATACTCATTCGTACCACAACCAACAAAAACTCCGGTTTTACTGTCTTTAATCGCAGCTAGAGATAAGTTTGCATCTTCCAAAGCATGATAGCTCGTCTCCAGAAACACCCGTAATTGTGGTGACATGAGCTTGGCTTCACGTGGGCTGATATTAAAGAAATCCGCATCAAAATTTTTTATATTTTCAATTAAGCCCAGTTGTTTGATATAGAGTCGACCTAAAGCATTAACATCCGGATCATAATATTTCTCATTATCCCATCGCTCTAAAGGAATATCAGCCATACCACTTTCGCCGCGCTCTAATAAGGTTAAAAATGCATCGATAGTTTCTGCTTTGGGAAAACGGCAACTCATTCCAATGATCGCAATAGGTTCATTACTGAGTACATTGACAGTGGGTTGTCGATAAACTGGCTCTGGCATCCGGATTTGTTGTATGTGTCTGGCCAACTTATCCAAAGTTAGAAAAGCGGGAATTGACATTTTATAGGAGAAAAGCTCATAAACACTCTGCTCGAGTTCGGTTAATGACTCCTGGTTGAACCCTAAAAAGCCGAAATCCTGATGTTCCTCAATGTGTTCTTTTTTTAAAAGAGATTGTATTTGAGCGGCAAGTTTCTCTTTAATCGTTTCTATTTGTAGTTCTTTGGGTTGCAGGCATAAAGTATTTAACCCATTCTTGTTTCTGGGCTCATGCCAATAGGGCTTTCTATCAAAATAATAAAGCGGTAAATCTGCTTTATTAAATGGAACATTATCTGGATCGATTTTTATATTAAATCCTGCAAGAAACGCCTCATGAATCTGAAATGCATCAGAAGCTATTTTTTGTATCTCTTTTTTTACAGTGATCTTGTGTAATTCATAATTGTCAGACTCAATCTTTTGGATCAAGGTTTCTTTATCTCGAGTAACAATGGCACAACGATATTTAAAATGATCGCGACAGTTGATGAGTGTAAAACAAATATCGTGCAAACTCGTCGGCGTCTCTCGAAGATATAATGCATAACGTGCCAACATTTGCCTTAATGAATACTCACTCTTTGCTGACACAACAAAACATTTTGCTTGCCCATCATCTAATGATGCGGATGGCAAGGAATCATGAGTTGCTTCTTCAATGATGGCACTGACATTGGTTCCACTAAATCCGAAGTTAGAGATCTGCACATGCCTCTTTTTATTTTTTTGCTTCTTAAAAGCAATTGGTTCTACGGGTAAAAGTGCAGGTATACCCTCAGGATCTATGGTTTTGTTCGGTTTCGTGTAATGTAAATTGGCTGGAATTGTTTCATGGTTTAATGCGCCAATTGCCTTAATCAGTGATGCAACCCCTGATGATGCAATACTGTGACCTATATTACTTTTTACTGCACCAACAATCAGAGGATTATCTTGAGTATGATGCCCTTTATGGATCTGTTGGATTGCATTAAACTCAACTGAATCACCAACGATTGTACCGGTTCCATGCGCTTCAATATAATCAATATCACTTGGAGTTAAATGAGCTTGTGCCATCACTTCGTGGTGAAGGGCAATTTGTGACTTAATATTTGGAGCAACCAGAATCGTCCCATCATCACCATCCTGATTCATGACAATACTTTTGAGTACCGCATGGATTGTATCTTGATCTTTGCGCGCATCACTTAAGCGTTTTACAATAACAACGCCACACCCTTCGCTTCGGACAAACCCATCCGCATTCTTATCAAAACTGCGGCATTGATCCTGCGCAGATAACATATTTGCTTTAGTCAAACCTATAAAATTTTCAGGGCAAAGATTAAGATGAACTCCACCGACAATTGCTATAGAACATTGCTTCATTCTCAATGAGTTTGCCGCGAGGTAAAGAGCAGAAAATGAAGAAGAACAGGCTGTATCCACTGCGATGCTGGGTCCTTTCAAATTGAGAAAGTGCGAAAGTCTTCCTGCTGCAGCACTGCTGGCTGCACCAATCTGGGTATACGCATTAAATTCAATATTGTCTTTATAATTGAGTTGGCTGTAATCCTGAGTTGAACAACCACAGAATACAGCTGCATTTGAATTATTTAATGAATCCAGTGGAATGTTGGCATGATTTAAAGCACGAATCGCTACTTCTAAAAAAAGTCGATGTTGGGGATCCATTTGTTTGGCTTCGATTGCAGATATTTTAAAAAAAGATGCATCGAATAACTGAGGATTATTAAGAAAACCTCCTTTACGACCAATTATTTTATCGGCTTTCTCACGATCAGGATCATAATACTCATCAACATCCCAACGATCTCTTGGCATTTCTTTAATAGGCGAAAGCCCCTTGAGCAGCATCGCATAAAATGCCTCAACATCTTCTACATCCGAATCAACACCAGGAAATTGGCAATTCATTCCAATGATTGCAAGAGGTTCATTAAGAATGTCTATTAGATTATGTTCCTGGTTATTTTTCACCACTTTAAAATACTCCCATACCACCAGAGACAATACCATTAAGTTTAATGGCAATGACCACCAGGGGCAGTACACAAAATAAAAATAAAAAATAGCAATAATAAGGACTTATAACAAGACACTGAATTTTTGCATGATAGGATAAACACACTTTGATTTTGTTTATTAATGAATATCAGTTTCTTTTATATGCTGATTCAACATATCCCCACTATCTTTATTTCATCTGAAAACAATAACGTCCTGGCTCAAAAATTTATTCACAGAGTGCCTTTAAAATGAGCATCATAACGCTCACAGGACTTCTAAATAACTTCAACCTAACCCATTGATTTTTGGTAGTTGAAGTTATTTAGAAGTCCTGATTCATACTTATTTAATAGCACAAAAGTTTCAATAGAACAAAAAAACAGAACAAGTATACTTCTTTGTCGCAATATTGACGGAAGTTGTATTTGATTAGGGCGTGTTTACAATTCATTCCCACCGCCTACTATTTTCTTACCAATTGACAAAATACATTCATCATCGCAATTTGCTCGATGTTCGTTGGAATCGCATCAAGCAAGAAAGGCGAATAGACAACAATTGCCAAACACTGAGCCCGCGAGATGGCAACGTTTATTCTGTTTTTATCAAAAAGAAAATTAAGTCCTCGAGGAGATTCATCCGCATTACTCGCACAC
Source organism: Legionella qingyii (assembly GCF_003990155.1). Lineage (NCBI taxonomy): Bacteria > Pseudomonadati > Pseudomonadota > Gammaproteobacteria > Legionellales > Legionellaceae > Legionella > Legionella qingyii. The sequence continues at coordinate 54,960 of NZ_RZGX01000001.1, read as the reverse complement.
ATGCTCAAAAAAACAATTGGTGCTTCCTGCCCTTGAAATTTATCAACGCTTCCTACTTTAGCCTGTTCACCGAGTGCTATCTTCAATTTATTCACCTGATGATTGTATGGAGCAACAAACAGGATATCCTCCCAACTGATTACTTTTTGCGAACCATTTTTTTCCTTAAATGTTCTGCCCAAAAGTTCCTTGGTCAATAATACAATCTGCTGGACCTCCTCATCACTGGCTTGGGTATTTCCCTCATGAATGACAGGTACAGGAATAATTCCCGCCTCCTTATTTAGCACGCCCTGATATCCTTGGGGAATGCTTATTAATCGATGCTCATTTTCAGAGGCAGTTTCCAATTTTCCCTCATAAATAGCTTCACTGATAAATTGATTTACCGCAGGATGCATTCTATAGGTAGTACCCAGAAAAACTCCCATAGAATCTGGAATTGTTGGGGTTGTGTGTAACAAGTACTCTAATATGGATAAACCACTTTCTTCAGGATGGCTTCCCTGGGAAGGTTGTCCCAACTGCATTTGATCGCCCATTAATATAATATTGTGAGTTGCATGACTCATGGCAATTAAATTTGCAACACTAACCTGTCCTGCCTCATCAATAAAAAGATAATCAAAAGCATCGGCTAATTCTTCTCTGCTAAACCCCCAAGCCGTAGTACCGACAACACACCCAGGTTGAATAAAATCAACAATTTCTTTATTCTCCAGAACCGCAATATTTAAAGTGTCAACTTCCTCATCTGTATTACGTGTGCAAGCAAAATGCCCTTTTATTCCTTTTTCAAGGCAGTAATCCGCAGTACTCAATAACAAGTTATTGATTGCTTTATGACTATTTGATGAGATGCCTATTTTTTTTCCTCTTTGAATGAGCTCGGCGATCAGATGTTTCCCAGTGTAGGTTTTTCCAGCACCAGGAGGACCTTGAAGTGTTAGATAACTATTATTTAAATTGATAACAGCACGAATAATTTCAGTTAATCGCTCTTGGGGATTATGACTTGGTGCTATAGCTAATCCTTGAGGATGATCTTTAATTCGCGGATAAGACTTGTTTAGAAAATCCAATATCGCAGTATGTTCTAGTAAGCCTTGCTCAAATAAAGCAGCTTGCTTGGCAATTGCATCAGGAATCGAATGAGGATCGACATATTCATTAGGAATCAAAGTAATAGGCTCATCGGGTTCATTTTTCATTTGCAAGACAATAATCCCATGTTCCAGATTACTGTCTTTTTCATAATAATTGGCGGTGAGCGTCTTACCCTCTTCTGTTTCCTGACCTAAAATGAAATATTGCTTGGCTCCTCCTTTAAATTCCTGCTCCGGATCAAAAAAATACTCATAAGCCATATTACGTGACTTGGGTGAAAGCTTATATGGTGGCTTAGGGGTTCGTCGGCAATAGGCCAAACAATCAATATCATCAAGTAGTTCTTCTCCAGTTAAACCCAGACGTTCAAACATACGCCAAAACACCGGTTTGGCTTCACGTCTATGGAACTCAATTGACCATGCCAAAATCAAATTTATTTTGGCTAATTGTAAGTTACCTTCTGCTTTTAAACATTCGGCGTTTGCCAGTAATCGATCTCGTAATTGAATACGCTCACTTAATTCTTCCTTTACCTCAAGTTCAACAGGTTCCTTTTTACCTAAATAACTAATACCTTGTTCTTTTTGCCGCACTCTCAACCAATCAACCAGTTCCTGAGTGGAATTACAATCATCAATATTATAAGCGCGAATATCATTTAATATTTTTGACATTTGCCAATTTTCTCCGTCTGGATTTTCTCGCCAATGTTCGTAAACGACGACTGAATCACCTCCAGATCCTACTTCAGTATCACGTTTAGCTCTATATAAATGCTCTATATTTTTAATGGAGTAACGCGGCTCGCCAATAATTAAAGAGGCTTTAACGATTTTATATAAATCAACAAATACTTCATTACGTAAAAGCTGATCCACCTCATCTTCGCACACGCCGTATCGCCCCATGAGTCGTCGACATGCAGAAACTTCATAGTTGGCATAATGATAAATATGCATTTTCGGATCTTCTTGCCAACGCTGATAAACCCACTTTATAAAAGCTTGAAAACTTTCTTTCTCTTGCGCCGAATTATGAGCCCAAAAATCTTTATACTGGCGTTGACCTTTTTCATCAAAATAAGCAATCCCCCAAAGATACTCCAACCCCCCTTCTTCAAGGGGAAAACCTTCAATATCAAAAAATACATCCTGTGATGATCCGGCAGGTAAAAGCGCCAAACCGTGCTTTTGTCCTGGGACGTGAGCTGTCATTTGATATAAAGGAATATCCTTGCCGCTACTTTTTTTTTGAATTTTAGCTTGTGCTTGCAAACGCGCAAAACGCTCCGGTTTAATTCCTTTGACCCAGGAACAATCTGCATGAGCTAATGCAGTCATTGTCTTAATACCTGCCTGATACAGCTTTTTGATTTGTCCTGTCGTAATGGTTGCAACCTGAATCAAATGATCTGCATTGACTAATAACTCCTCAGCATAAGTACTCCATCTTCCCCAGCTTTTAGATGCCGCAGGATCAGGGCATGCAGCAGGATCAAAATTCTGTTGCGCCAATAAAAACTGTTGTTTCAAATTCTGATAAAAATAAAAATAATCTGCAGTGCGAAAACGTCTTTGCTCCTTATTTCCTAAAACGACGGTGATGTATTCTGTTCTACAGCCCTGCATGTCTTCGAGCATTTCCGCGTAGCAACATAATTGCAGCAGAAAACCAGGTTTCACAGAACGAGCAAGTTTGGTATCCCAAACCTCATAAATGTATTCACCAAATCGACTTTGGCCTGCTGTTTTTATTAAAAAATCGGCATACCCCTGAAATGGAGGCGATTGCAAATGAGCCTGATAAATCACATCGACGCCATTATTCATAGCCGTTAACGTTGCCTCGTATGAATTGGCTTGTTGATGCAAATTTGCAACGGATAATCCTTGTTTTTCAAAAAATTCTAAAAGTTCTAATTCATGTTGATGGCCCAAATGCTGCAATACATCATTTAATTCATCTTTTTTATCAGATGGGGGTAATAAATCAGGGCGAACCACTGCAAGATGTTCTATCCAGGATACAAAAGGACTTTCCATAAACTGAGTGAGATCCGATGGCGAAAAAACTAATTGACTGGATTTAATGTACATTTTGAAACAATTTAATATGGGGTTAATTAAAAAGTATACCAAAACATTAGACCTGTGAAATATTTAAACTAACCTATTGATTTTTTTTGTTTTTTTAAAATTTTGAGCAAGGGCGTCGAAAATAGTATAAAATCAAGCCAATAATGTCTCTGCAACTGGAGCACAATATACGAAATGATGAATAAAAATGAAAAAATACCCCCGGAAAATCAAAAGACAATAAATAAAACGGTGGGATTTGTAACCAGTTCTTTAGCACTTTATGCTTTGCTTCGCAAAGGCAATTACAGAGCTGCTTTTCTTTTGTATCAGAAAAGCGGTGGCGTTGGTTTCAATATTTATAAGGAACAGGAAAATGGCAAATTAAAACGCTGTTTTGCCATTGACTATCATCCTTTTTGGGATAAAAAAACCAATCAATCTGTTTGGAAATTGCATTATCATCGTGGTGAAAATGAAAGCCAAATGAAGAAACATAGACCTTATCAAGGTGGATGGTAATCTCCTTTTATAGTTTGGTATGTACTATTATGTACACTCCTTCGCCTCATTCGCTTGCGCTTTGTCTAAAACATAATGGGCTATGCTATAGCTTTAAATTATGATGCTAATAATATGATTAAATTGAAATTTTTATAGTTATTACCCATAATGTTGCTCTTTACTTTAACAAGAGTACCAATAATGAAATTTGAAAAAATTGAATATTTTCTTAAAAAAGCAGGGTTTCAGCTTACTCATGAAGGAGTAGGATTTGGAGAAGTGGAAGGGTGTCCTTCATATCTCTATCAAAAAAATATTTTAGGCAGTACCCCACAAATGATTCAATTAGCTGTATCAGGAGAAAATAAAGAGGACATACATCCGGTCTATAGTGACAATGTTCCTAAGCTGGTTCGTGATTCAGTTAATAATATAATCAATAATAACATGATTGAGTCCGCAAATATTATAAGATTTTAGCTTTAGGATGCAGCGCAGCGGAAGCTAGAATTGTGATATTGGCTTATAACTCACGAATCCACTGTATAGCCTAGTCTTAATAAATTGATTCCAGTAAAATCCATGGTTAGTACATGCACACCCACTAAAGGTTTTTCCTGTCTTTTTGTACCGGGGAGTCTTGATATTTAAGTCACTAAGTAGTTTGCTTAAAGTATTGAACTCAGGGCTCCCAACATCCTTAATATTGAATCAACAAAGCCTATTACCTATACAAGTTGAAGCGCATCGTTTTGCTCGTCTTGTGTATTAATGTCTATGCCATAAGTATCTTGCCCAAATTTTCTGAGTGTTTCCCAGGAATTTGGAAATTTATAAGAATCAAAATAGTGGAAGAAGCGATACATTTCTGAGCCATAAATCTCTTCTCCTATGGAGTTGGTTGTTACATAAAAATGAAGTTGTAACGTTTTTTTTAATTGCTTTACTCGTGCTAGAAAGTCTGACAATGATTCACTTTCTTTGACATAGTTCACCAGGGACTTTTGAAGTGCTTGCCACTCTTTTTGATTGTTGCTACCTCGTTCCTTGAGTAATTTATCTTCAAATTCCTGTGGATTAAAGTTATCTATTACTATGTCTGACTTCAGTTCTGCATTGTTAGGGTCTAATGATTCTTCCAGCTCAAATTGTTTCAGCTTGATTAAATTCGTTTTTATCTTTTTGGCGATCTCTTCACAGGACAACAGAGTAATCCGCGGATCTAAATCCAAACAAATGCCCAATTTATTCTTCAAGAGCAGCTGATTAAGAATACCTAAAGTAAAGGTTCTCCCATTACCATCGGGAAAGGGATGTAATAAAATCATTGACTTGATAAAACGTGCAATATCGACTAATGAGGGGGACTTTATTTGATTAAATTCAGCCACCAAGTGTTCGAATTTTGGCTGAATAGCATCAAAATCTTCATATCTAGCAAGGATGTATTGTATTCTAATAAGTTCCGAAAGTTCATTTTCAGTAAGCTTTACTGCATCAATAAATGGATTAATACTATCAAAAGGTGGAATATATCTAAGTCTATATCTTGCATTTTTTAATTCATTAAACAGTCTCCTGGCCATATCACTATTTGATTGACATTTAAAACTATCTCTCATTTCCTGAACTGTTTTGAAATGTCTAGGAGGGGTATTAACATCAACCAATTCAAATCGAGGTCCATAACCCGAATGGTTTTTTTCAGCCCATTCAAGCAGCTCAAGTATTCCCTGCTCACTAATATTACTATCATCTGTAAGAAATGCGACTGAACCTTTTCGAGTAGGGAATTTCATATTGGCGCGTTTTGCTGGATTCATCGCATTGAAAACATCAATAATTTGGGCTGTTGTTAGTACCTTTTCAGCATTTTGCAAAGCAATTAGGATTCCAGCAAAGAGCTCTTCTTTCGCAGCATCAGTGTAACTTTGTGAGACATATGGAATTTTTAAACGATTATCGAGATTATTCTTTATATACTGAAATATTTTTGCAATGTTCATTTTAACAACCGCTTAATAAAATTGAAATCAATTATAAATAATCAACCTTAATATTTTATTAAATAAGTGATTTTGTAATTTTCATTACTTTGTGCCGGACAAAAAACGAATGCAAACAAGAATAATTAGAGATAACTCACTGATTTACAATATATTTTATATGATCTGCTTCGACTAAAAAGGAGCCTATATGATATAGCTAAGATCAACGTGTTTATGTTGTCTATTTGTTATGAAGGAATTGCAATTCCTTTATTTAGTCGCTGGCGCGAAATAGCCATTTCCAAGTACAATTAATGCCCACTTCGATTCTTTTGTGATATGCTATGCCACCTTTAATAGTCACGCAAGGTGAAATGATGCATTCAAAAGAAGAGCAAATAGTAAAAAACGATTCGAACAAGGATTATGTCGATGATATTGAAAGCATTAATGAGCTTTCTGTAGCAGAACAAGTATTTGCTCGCTTGCAAATCTATTCAGAAGGATTTAAACCCGCCTTTTTTACGGAAAAAGATTTATCAACTCTTTCATTAACTTCAAAAACACTCAACGAAGTAGCATCAGCTGAGCTGACTCAGCGAGCAGCAAAACAACTCTTAACTTATGTGCTTATGGGTGAGCAAAATAAAGCAGAAGTCATGATAAAAGCGAATCCATCATTGCTCTTGATTCAATCAAAAGCCGTAGATTACTCCGGAAGAACCATTATAGGAACAGCATTTCGAGCGGCACTTGGTGCCGGAGACAAACCCATGTGGGAGATGATACTTCCTTATTGTGAGAACTTAAAACAAGGAGAAGCCTTAAGACAGTTTAATGAGCAGTTTCCCAAGGGAATTGAGGATGAAGTTTCTGCAGAAGAGCTACAAGCCTATTACAATGCCATTGCATTAGCCATTATCAATGATGAAGACCATGGTGTCTCCGTGATTGAAGGATTTAGAAAAGAAATAACCTGCCAAAAGGAAATTACGCAAGGCAAGCATTTTAATCTGCAGCACTTAATCGCAGCGTATCAGGCCTACATCGATAACTTTGATACTTTGGATAATTGGGACAACCGTGACTTATTTTGGCAAAAAGTGATTGGTTATGTGCAGCGGCAGATGACCGGTTATGACGCCCAAATTCATTGTTCGGGTGTAGAGAGCGTATTAGATAACGAGAGTTCATTCAGCAGGACGTTTGAGTTGTTAAATGAAAAGAAATTGTTCCCCTTACAAATTGATTCTGGTCTTGGTTTCGATTTTGCTTGTTATAGTTATTATGGCGTGGGCGGGGAAGCGCGCCCAGCGAGGGCGATCGCGCGGGGGTACCCGGTGGTGGGCTGCTTGCCGGACCGTCTTGAAAAATTATGTGGAGAAAAAACAAATGCCCTTGCTGGACTTAGAGAGTCACTTGAGCAAGGAGTGTATTACCAGCTCATTTAATACTTGATATCAAGACGCATCACAAAAGGATATTGTTCGCACATCAAAATCATGAGTCATTTGATGTGCCTGAACTATTTCAAGAAACTCGTGCAAAGGATAAGTTGAATGACCAATTGTAAAAACTCAGGCATCCCCCTAAATTAAATTACTCCTTAAATATCACGAACAGGCTGTTGTTCTAAATTCTTCGCGCCAGCCCAACGTGGAAAAAAAGGACCTAGTTTTTTAATAAAATCATAGGCCATAAATAATGCACCTAGAGCAAATATTACATCTCCAGGTAATCGTAACCATTGCCAGAGTACTGTTGTATTATAAAATTCAAGGCTTCTTGAATGAGCAAAACCATGCTCATACACATCCATCAACTGCGCCCAACCAACAGGAAAGAAATTCAACACGATCCATAAGACAAGCCCCAGGTTATATAACCAAAAGGCCCAAATTCCTAAACGATCACTCCATGGGTGACGATCTCCGGCGGCATAGCGTAGGCAAAAATAAATCAAACCAAGGCCAAGCAAACCAAATGCACCAAATAATGCCGTATGTGCATGGTTTAAAGTAAGAAATGTCCCATGCTCATAATAATTTACAAGTGGCGCATTGAGTGTGCCTCCACCGAAAACTCCTGCACCAACAAAATTCCAAAAGGAGGCGCCCAAGATATAGAGATAAGCCAGATTATAAGTAAACGCCCGTTGTCGCTTAATCAATTGATGATGTTCAATAGCATCAATAATGAGGAGCACTAAAGGCAATACTTCAATAAATGAAAACATAGATCCTAAGGGCACCCATAAATCCGGAGTGCCTGTCCAATACCAGTGATGACCTGTACCGATGATACCTCCCAAAAATACCAGAATTGTTTCAAAATACATGGTTCGTTCTGCCAAAGAACGCGAAATTAATCCTGTTCCCATTAAGAGATAAGCAGTGGCGCATGCAGCAAAAAACTCAAATGACTGCTCTACCCAAAGATGAACTACCCACCACCGCCAAAAATCTGTGATTGTGAACGATTTTTCAATCCCGGTTAATGGGATCATTCCAAAGCAATACAGTACAGCAACGTTTATTGTACTTGCCCAAAAAAGATGCTCTAAACGAATACGTCCAGTCCAAAACTCAATGGTTGCCGTTTTTAAGCCACTCCAGGTAGGCCACATACCACGAAAAACAATAAAGCTCCAAAGGAAAAGGCCTACACAAAATCCAATTTGCCATAATCGGCCAAGCTGTAGGTAAGACAAACCTTGATTGCCAATCCAAAACCAGGATTCATTCACATACCCCATAATCCCCAAATAATTACCGACAATGGCTCCACCAACAATAAATAAAGTGACCCAAAACAGCAGATCGACAAAAAAACCTTGTCGTTTCGCTTCTTTTTTACTAATAAGCGGTGCCATAAAAACAGCAGCACTCACCCATGAAAGAGCGATCCAGACTATAGGTGTTTGGATGTGTACATCACGTAAGAAATTAAAGGGTAAATAATCATTAATATTTATTCCATAAAAACCAGTACGCTCTGTGTAATAATGCGCCATAATGGCACCTACAGCGATTTGAATTAGCAAAACCAGTGCAACGACAACAAAATATTGCCCTACCTTGCGCTGACTTGGTGTCAGTGGCTCAAACCCCAAAAACACTGGTGTTTTAAATGAATCATCAGGAGTACTCAAATATCGATGATAAATATAAAGTACCGCGCCAAAACCCAAAAATACAAAACAAAACGATACCCAAGTCCAATAAAAAGTATGCGCTGTAGGCGTATTACCCATAGTAGGTTCATAGGGCCAATTATTGGTATATGAACTATTTTGTCCTGGTCTATGAGCAATCGTAGTGAGCGAAGAATAAATAAGAAAGTCAGCGGTTTGTAAGGCAGTTTGCTCATTCAAACTGTACGCTTTGGTCCAACCTGCTTCGGCATCATGATTAAGCAGGGTTTGTGAAATTTGATTCCGCAGTTGCAATATTGCATCAGCAACTGGTTGCGACAACATACTGGTTTGTTGACTCAGATCCGTTTGTTGTAGATCTCGCTGCATTGCCTGGCGCACAACGTATTGCTCTCCTTCTGCCAGATTCAGGAAAGTTTTGCCGAAACGTTGTTGTGCTATTTTATCCTCTATAATTCGACCAAGGCTTACTAAATATTTTGCCGTATAATCCTCTCCAAAATAAGAACCCATACCATAAAGACTTCCATAATCCATGAGGTCTGCACGTTGAAACCCTGCTTTGCCTGCGACTATATCATCGGCGGTCATCACGATCTGTCCCGAAGCAGATTGAAATTGCTGCGGTAAAGGAGGAACAAGCTGATAGGTTTTATAGGTCCCCCAAATTAAGATCATAAAACAGATGATTGCAGTAATTAACAGAATCCATTTTAATACATTAGAGACTTTATCCGAGGCTATAGGTTCAGCACTTGAATTTGAGGATAGATGATCCATTCGACACATTCCTTATGTGAAAGGTTTCACAAACTAAGCTCATAATTTTATACAAGAATTATCACAAAACAAAGCCTTTTATCGAATTGATTTTTGAGCTTGAACAATTATTTTAGTGCTCTTTTTTCATGTAACTTTTTTAATAATAAATGGAAATAAACTAGTCCTGCATAGGGGTGCCATTTTGCAGTAATTTCCCCTATTTTTTTATAATCGGGTTTCTTATCAAGATGGAGTAATTGATGTAAATTGTTCTGTGCGCCAATATCATCGCCTGGAAAAATATCGATTCGCCCCAAGCCGCGTAATAAAACATACTCCGCAGTCCAACGCCCTATTCCTTTAAAGCGACATAAAAAGCTAATTACCTCCTCATTTGATTTATTTTCCAAAGAACTAAAACTTGATTTATCATCAACGATCGCTGCCGCAAGTCGGATCAGCGTTTCACTTTTATGGGTGCTATAGCCTATTTTTTTCAATTCAGAAACAGTGCAATTGGCAACTGCATCCGCTTGCGGAAATGCATAGAACACTTGCTCTTTTTCCTTTAGTCTTATGCTTAGAAATTCAGTCAAGCGATTTTGAATTTGCAATCCAGCATCCAGCGATATTTGCTGACAGGAAATCGCATTAACCAGTGCTTCAAAAATAGAGGGAAATCGTGGTGGTTTAAGGCCCATAAATTGGCAAACAAGGGGATTTAGTTGAGGGTCTTGTTGTGTGATTTGATAAAAATCATGCAGATTGCGCTTTAATCCCAGGAGCATCTCCAGTTCATCAATGATTCGGGTTGCAGATAACTCATGAGGCTCGCTTTCTATAGAGAGCAAAAGTTCGGGCTCATCAATTCCTTTTTTTTGTTCAAGAACCACTTTGACAGGCACATTGTCTATAACCAATAGTCTTGTGTAATGTTGCCCATCCCAAAGATCAACATTATTTTTACTTCTCCTGCGCAAAGCAAAAACAGTATAATCCAACTTAAATGGCGCAACCGGATGTAAGATAACAGAGGTGCTCATGTCACATTAACCTGCTCTTTCATTGAAAATAGTACTTAATCCTTTTAATACACGATGCAAATTGCCATGGGATAGCTAGATTATCCTTTGACACATACAATGGGCTTAAGCTTTGCGACTTTTTGGGTTAACCCGGATGCTTGCGCCGAGTCAACAACGAAATCAACATTCTTATAGGCCTCGGGAGCTTCTTCTGCAACACCACGATAGGAGCTACTGCGAATTAAAATGCCTTGTTGTGCTAATCGCTCAACGATTTCGCTACCTCGCCATAGTTTAGTTGCTTGATGTCGACTCATCGCACGTCCTGCACCATGACAAGCAGAACCAAAAGATTTATCTTCAGCACTTGCTGCTCCTACAAGAACATAAGACGCTGTTCCCATGCTGCCGCCAATAATGACCGGTTGACCTACATGGCTAAAAGCTTTTGTTAATTGAGGGTGCCCCGGGCCAAAAGCTCGAGTTGCTCCTTTGCGATGAACATATAAACGCATCGTCTTGCCCTCTACCTGATGTGTTTCTTCCTTGCAGGTATTATGGGATACATCATAGATGAGTTTTATTTGGGTTCCTGGCATCTCATTTTGAAAAACGTCACGCATAAAATGAGTAATGATTTCTCGATTTGCCAGAGCACAATTAATTCCTGAACGCATCGCACCTAAATAACGCTCCCCCATTGGTGAGCGAATTGGCGCACATGCTAATTCGCGATCAATAAGTTGAATACCATGCTGCTGTGCATAAATTAACATCGAACGCAGGAAATCAGTTCCTATTTGATGGCCTAAACCCCGAGAACCACAATGGATACTTACAACCACATCCCCCTGAGCCAAACCAAATGCGGCAGCGGTTTTTTCACAATATACTGTATGTACTTCTTGAATTTCCAAATAATGATTGCCAGAGCCTAAAGTACCCATTTCATTTTTTTGTCGCTTTTTGGCATGTTCAGAAACATGCTCAGGTAATGCGCCTTCTACTCGACCATTATCTTCAATTCGCTCCAAATCGTCCCATTCACCATATCCTTGCTTGACAGCCCAAACAGCACCGCCATGCAACATATCATCCATTTGTTTCATCGTTAGATTAATGCGACTTTTACTTCCTACACCCGCAGGAATATGCGCAAAAAGCGCGTCTGCCAGTTGTTCCTTATAAGGTTCAAATTCTTCACGTTTAAGCCCAGTAGATAATAGTCTTACTCCACAAGAAATATCAAAACCAACACCACCAGCAGAGACAACACCTTCATTGTCTGGATCAAATGCCGCAACACCACCGATAGGGAATCCATATCCCCAATGTGCATCAGGCATCGCATAGGATCCCTGAACAATACCTGGCAAAGTTGCTACATTAGTGACTTGTTCATAGACTTTCATATCCATATTGAGGATCAATTCTTCTGAGGCAAAAATAATCCCAGGCACACGCATTTTCCCATGTTTGGGAATTCGCCATTCAAAGTCACTTATTTTTTCCAACAGGTTCAAGTCCATTGATTTTCTACCTTAAGTCCCAAGAGCATATTGAATGAATTTACGCCTTACACGTCTACAACACATTGTGCCACCCAAATGTTATTGCTGTGATACACCTTTAATTCTGTGAACGTAGCACCTTTGACTTCTACGGCGGGTTGATGCCGCTTTATATCTACTTGCTCTCCTGCAATTATAGCAGTTAACCGCAAATCTTTAATGGAAACATCGAACTGACTAAAGAGCATGTTGTGAACTGCCATGTTATAAATAATGGCATTTAACCAATCGACAAATAAAATCTCCTGATTCGGTGCCTCACACCTTACATGCAATGTCTTGGAAGGTTGGACTGATTGTGAATTAGTAATAACATTGGTCAGAGCTAAAGCCCCCATGGCAAAGGCTTCAGATAAAGTAGAGCCATACCCCCTCACCCCTATATCTGATTCATGAGAGAAATGCTCCCATTTTTTTTGCGCAATCATTAGAATCCCGCTCTTATCATTTGAGAATAGCCTGAATTAGAAATCCAGTTCAGGAAAACAATACTTTAGCCTTTAAAATAATGATTATCCAAATCTAAAACTTCTACAGATAACATGATATTTAATTCATTTTGGCCTGTTCTGAAAAAATTATCCAATAAATCAAAAAGCTCCTTACCTATGCTTTTTTTCTTCGCATCATCTCTTCCAGGAAGCATTTTCAGAGTTAAATGTACAAAAGCATTTGCTGGACTCTGATCCCCGATATAAAACAAGGGATGAACGACACATCTGCTCCTGCAATTTGATAATTGAGTAGGAAGTTTTTCTGCAAGCATCTGGTGTAACTTATCAAATAACTGATTTAAATGCTGAGAATCAATATTATTGCTTAATTCCAAAATCAAATGAGGCATAGTAATCAAAACTAAAAAATTTAGGGCATTGTAAATCATAACGTGGCTTGAGGAGATGTTGCAAAATAAAATCGACTTACTCTTGCCTAAAAGCCACTCTTTGCACCATTAGAGCGCTATTATCTGCCTTAGCGTTTTGCATATACAGCAATAGACAGAATAACCATTCCCATTCCTATAGACTGTCCAAAAGTCAAACGTTCACCAAGCAGCATCCAGGCAATAAGTACTGTAGCTAATGGCATCACCGCAGTAGATAATGAAGCCATTACTCCATCTACTTTCTGACACCCAAAATTCCAAAAAACATAAAAAAGACCTGAGCTTAAACCTAAAATGATCAAAATAAGCCAATCTAATGGATGAATAGTTAAATCGCCCCAAGAACTAAAACTCAAGCAAAGCAATAATAAAATAGCATTGATTGCATTGAGTAACGAAGAAATTAGAAATACTGGCAGCGAATTAGCATGCATTTTACTTAAAATATAATAGGTTGCTTCGGGCAAGAGAGAAATTAAAACAAGTGCATCCCCCAAAAAAGAATGGTTCACTTGGATTCCAGCAAGCTTATCACATGCAATAACAATTAATCCAAGTGTGGCAAACCCTACACAAATGGCGTTCTTACCTGAAATTTTTTCACCAAGAATGATCCAAGACATAATCGCAATGATTGCAGGCAAGACGCTGGTAATAATACCGGCCACATTAGCATCCGTGTAATTTAATCCCGATAAAATAAGGAAATTAAACAACACTCCTGCAGAGACGGCCTGAGCGCCAATAAAAAACCAGTCTCTGTGCTTCAAACGTGAAAAATAATAACTAATCGGTTTATTTTTAGCCGCTGTAAACCAGTGCAAAGGCAATAAAATGATGGCCGCCAAAGTAAAACGAAGTGTTAATATAACCAAGACTGGAATCGAAGAGAGCACGTATTTGGAAAATACAATATTTATGCCTACCATAATTTGAGCCAAGATAAGAAAAAGCATACCCTGGAAAAAAGAAGCATTGGATTTGTTCATAATAATTAGATGATTGAATAAAGCATGAAAACGAATTCATAGCTTATCAATTTTAAACTTAGTTTGAATTATCCATTTCACGCGTTTTATTTGCTGATAACGCCTTTATTCTCCATTGAGAAGGAGATTCACCGAATACTTTACTGAATCGTCGACTAAACGCAGACAAATTTTCATAACCTACTGCAAATGCTATGGCTTCAATAGAACAACATTTAGAAGATAGTAATTTCTGAGCATGGTGCAATTTTTTAAATCGCCAATACTCTGCCATACTACAACCTAGAGCGAGTTTGAATCGGCGTTGCAATTGGCTTACGCTCAGATGACAGTGCTGCGCCACTTTACTTACATCAACTGGCTCTACGAAATGAAAATCAATCCAGTTTTTTGCCTTGATCGCCATTTGGTCCAACTCAGGTGAAAAAGATTTGGCAGCAAAATGAATGAGTAATTGATTAATCAGAGAGTCAGCAAAAAAATCTCCTTCATGAGCGGCCAAATAATGATGTGTAAAATAGAGAAGTTTTTTAATGCTCGCTGTTAAATTAAACGCATGCGACCTGCGCTCCTCAAAAAGCTGATGGTGAGAAGTCACATCAATCACTAAAAAAAGATTTTCCTGACTCCCAGCAAAACAATGTCGTTCATTAGGCGCAATAAATACACCAACATGATTATCTACAACCCCCGAATAATAACCTGCTTCTAACTCCATAGAGCCAGAAAGAGGTAGAACCCATTGAGCAAAATCATGGGAATGACTACAACTTTCAGTATGATAGGAACGAAGCTCCATACGATTGGTAATCAATTTAATTACTCGCTATGAAAAACAGGTCAAAATAAAGATACATATTATAGCGCATTTAGACTTTAAAAAAATTCTTTGCAGATGCGCAAAATACACCACATAATGTGCAATTATTTGTTTTCCCATTATTATTTCAACCGAACAATCCATTTATCTTAATCCTATTTTTTGGAGTCTACTGTGCAAGGAAAAACTGAAGCAAATCAATCCATATTCTCGTTAGAAAAACTTTTTGAGGTAACTGCAGAAACTGTAGATATACACCTGGTTGGTTCTAAAGCAATTTCTTCCATGAAGATATTAATGTTACGCAACCAACAAGGTTATCTCAATGAGATCAATGAATTAGCAAATATATGTGCTCAGTTACTAAAACAAGGTTCTACTGTTGTATCTTTAGTACAAACGATTAAATCCAGTATGACTGCTTCATATCAAGATGCATTGAATAAGATAACCAGTGAAATTGGTCTAGGACAATTTCAATTGAATCATACCAACCCGCAGACAATTGCTGGACAAAATTTGGAAAAACGCCTTAAATCCATGAGACGCTATAAAGAAACACCGCTTACAGACATTATTGAAGCAGTGATTACAGATACTCTGGTTCAAGCAAGTGCAAAATTTGGCGCTGCCCTCGGTGATTTTGACTTTTTGAACTGTCAATCACAACTTGTTAAATGATAATTTTTAATCATTCTAACCTGGGTTAAGCGCAACGTAGGCTCTGAGAGAATAAGCTTAACTTAGTGTCATTGGTTTATGCTGGAGCTATAATCTTATAAAATCAGGACTTTCGAAATGCTTTTAATGAGGGATTTTAGATATACTAAATGAGCGAATTAAAAACATTTTTTAACGGTGAGATTGTTTTTTTTCGTAAGTCCTGAAAATAAGATTTAATCAAGAATTGGAGCTACTTTGTAATGTCTTTATGGAAAAAATTTAAAGAGTTTTATAATGCCTCAGCGGAAAATAGAATAGGATTTTATAATTTCCTTGCCTTTCTCGTTATCCCTATTCTAGGCATGACGATCTTGTACGTTTTAGTTCGTATTTTTTGGATAAAAGCCTGAGGATCTTAATAATTAAGGTATCGCCCTATAGCTAAGCCATAGGGCATTATTAAACTATTCGGCTTGTTCAATCTTTATATCTCGAGAACCTGTTTTAGATTCTAATTTTTTAGGTAAATCAACCCAAAGCATTCCCTTTTTAAAGGTTGCTTTCGCTTTAGCTACATCAATGCTTGAAGGTAAAGAGATAGAGCGCTCATATCTTCCATAGCTAATTTCTCGGGAAATATATTTTTTACCCTCATTTTTTTTCGAACTGGATTTTTCGCCACTAATAGTGAGTAGATTATCAGATATAGCTACTTTAATATCTTTTTCATCCATACCAGGCATTTCTAATTGAACACAAAAATGCTCTTTATCTTCAACAATGTCCATTGAAGGAGCGAGATCCATTTTTTCAAATTGGCCCCAATTAAATCTAGATGGGGAAAAAAAATCGTTAAAATCGCTAAATAATCGATCTACTTCATTTTGAAGACTTAAAAATGGATTTTGTGAACGATTAATTTGAATGGAGGATCCTTTGCTGGATGAACCTTTGCTTGGGGTCCCTTTTTTAAATTGTGTTACCTTGCTCATGACACACCTCCATATTATCTATGACATTTATAAAATTCTGGTACATATATCAGTTTTGTCAAATGCACCTAATACACTAAAAATAGAGCATATGCAGAGAAGAATTAGTTTTTCAGCAATGTGAAGAAGATTCAGGCTCGAGGCTCCGCTTATCGAATAAGCGGATTTCGATATTGCAGCCCGAGTAATAGAAAAGCGAGAGCTGGCATTATAATATCAGTCCAAAATACAGTACCCGCATTACCTGGTTCGAAATTATGGGCAGTAAACATTTGAAAAAGATGCACACCAGCAGCTCCCCATAAGAATACGGCAGGAACTATAATTGTTGCAGCACGAAACGCAACTTTACTTCTAAAGCTGATTATCCCATTTACACCAATTCCCAAACTAACAAATCCCAATTCCATTTGAAACGGGCTTTGTGGCCAGCCAATAAACTGTGCGGTAAAATCGCCAAAGAAGACATGCATTATAAAGTTGAATACAAAAGCCAGACCAATATTAAACAGCAAAAACCAGGAAAATATAATTTCAATAATTTTGGCTTTTTCCATAAGTTTGAATTGGATCAACCATTCTGCAAGAGAAAATAACAAACCTAAAATAAAAAAAGTCAATGTAGGATTGCGTGCTGCCAAAATAATCATATTGGCCATAGTACCTTCCATGGGTAATATTTTGTATATAAATATAAATTACCTTAAAGGAACTGCAAACACAATTCACGCTAAAAAGAATGCGATTGACTTTTAATAGCGAAATTCATTTATTCTTTTTATGGCGTTGATGAAACACATAATATAAACCAGGCAAAACCAGTAGTGTTAAAAAGGTAGAAGAAATAATTCCGCCAATAACCACGGTCGCTAAAGGCCTTTGTACTTCTGAACCGGTACCTGTTGCTAATGCCATGGGTACAAATCCCAAAGAAGCAACCAGTGCTGTCATCAGTACTGGCCTAAGCCTTGCCAATGAACCCTGCAATACCGCATCTTTTAAATAGAATTTGTTCTGCTCACGCAACTTGTTAATAAAAGTAATCATCACAAGACCATTTAAAACAGCCACCCCAGATAAGGCAATAAACCCTACCCCTGCAGAAATGGACAAAGGAATACCTCGTAAACACAAAGCAAATACTCCACCAGTTAGAGCAAGGGGAATACCAGAAAAAACTAATAGTGCATTCCGGACATTACCGAAACTCATAAACAGTAATAAAAAAATACCTAATAATGTAACGGGTACCACAAGCTTTAAACGTTGAGACGCGGATTGCAATTGTTCAAACTGCCCTCCCCAATTAATCCAATAGCCACTAGGTAATTGGACATTACGTTCAATACGTTGTTTGGCTTCATTTACAAACGAACTTAAATCGCGATTTCTGACATTCGCCGTAACCACCACTCGCCGCTTACCACTCTCCCGGCTAATTTGATTAGGGCTTTCACTACGTACTGTTTTAGCTAATTCACTCAAAGGTATAAAATGAAGCTCGCCATCTTTTGCTGGTGGCAATGGAACAAAAATTTGCCTTAATACCTCAGAACTTGTACGCAAGGGTTCTGGTAAGCGTACGATTAAATCAAAACGTTTATCTCCTTCAAAAAGCTCGCCCCCTTTCTTACCACCTGTTGCAATGACAATAGCATCTTGAACTGTACCTGCCTGCAATCCATAACGAGCCAGTATATCTCGATTTATTTCAATAGTGAGAAGCGGTAAACCACTTACCTGCTCTACTTTCACATCAGCAGCGCCGGGTATTTTCTTAAGCTGCGAACTAATTGATTCAGCAATTTCGCGTAAAGTACTCATATCATCTCCAAATACTTTCACCGCTACATCACTTCGCACACCTGAAATTAGTTCGTTAAAGCGCATTTGAATCGGCTGGGTAAATTCATAATTATTCCCTGGAATTCGTTGCAGAGCCTCTTCAATTTCTTGCACTAAATCTTGTTTTGCTTTTTTTGGATCAGGCCATTCTTTACGAGGTTTTAGCATAATAAACGTATCAGCCACGTTAGGCGGCATTGGATCTGTAGCGACTTCGGCTGTACCCAATTTGGAAAAAACAATCTGTACTTCGGGAAACTGCTTGATCCTTTGTTCGACTAAATCTTGCATCGCAATAGCTTGGGTTAAACTCGTACCTGGAATACGCATCGCATGCATGGCAATATCCCCTTCATCAAGGCTTGGAATAAATTCACCACCTAAGCGAAAAGCAATCAGAAGACTAATGGCAACCAAAACGACAGCCGCGCTAATTAGCCAATATCGTGCATGAAAACAATATCGCAAAACTCGTGCATACCCTAATGAAATGCGGTGTACCAACCAATTTTCTTTCTCTTGAATGCGTCCCTTTAGAAATACAGCCACCGCGGCTGGCACAAAGGTTAAGGCGAATAACATCGACGCCATTAATGCGATAATCACTGTTTCCGCCATAGGCAAAAACATTTTTCCCTCAACGCCCGTTAGGGTTAAGATAGGAAGATAAACTACAGTAATAATAAATACACCAAAAATACTGGGCCTGATGACTTCAGTAGTCGCATAGGCGATCACTTTTAGGCGCTCTTCAAGGTTTAAAGTACGCTGAAGTCGATGCTGTTGTTCCCCCAAATGTTTCATGCAATTTTCAACAATAATTACGGCACCATCAACGATTAGTCCAAAATCAAGGGCTCCTAAACTCATCAGATTGGCACTAATTTGATTGCTTACCATCCCCGTAATCGTCAGTAGCATCGATAAGGGAATAACCATAGCAGTGATCAATGCGGCGCGAATATTTCCCAAAAATAAAAATAAAATGACACAAACCAGCAAAGCGCCTTCAAGTAAATTTTTCTTGACCGTGTTAATTGTCGCGTTAACCAGTGAGGTTCGGTTATAAACAGTAACTGCCTCAACTCCATCGGGAAGTGATTTATTAATTTCCTTCATCTTGGCAGCCACGCGTTCCGACACTGTGCGGCTGTTTTCACCCATCAACATAAATACCGTGCCTAACACCACTTCCTTGCTGTTTTCGGTTGCAGCACCTGTGCGTAGCTCTTTCCCTAAAATGACATTTGCCACATCGCGGATGCGGACAGGAGTTCCCTCAAAACTGGCGATTACAATATTTTCAATATCAGCTATATTTTTCACCTGCCCTGGAATTCGAATGAGATTCTGCTCACCGTTGCGCTCAAAATATCCTGCCCCTACATTCGCATTATTACGCTGTAACGCATCAACCACACTATTTAAACTCAAACCATAACGAACCAGTTTGCTCGGTTCAGGTGTAATGTGAAATTGCTTTTCATAACCTCCAATTGTATTAACCTCTGCAACGCCTTCCACATTACGTAACTGCGGTTTAATGAGCCAATCTTGAATCGTACGAAGCTCTGTAGAATTATAACGTTGGGCTTCAGGCACATTAGACTTATTCCTCACAATGTACATAAATATCTCACCCAAACCTGTAGAGATAGGACCTAATGTCGTTTCTGCTTCTGCGGGAAGTTTATCTTTAACCTCTTGCAAACGTTCATTGATCAACTGACGTGCAAAATAAATATTCGTCCCATCTTTAAATACCACAGTAACTTGGGATAACCCATAACGCGATAAAGAACGCGTGTAATCTAAATTAGGCAGACCACTCATCGCCAATTCAATAGGAAATGTGATGCGTTGCTCTACTTCAAACGGGGAATAACCCGAGGCTTGGGTATTAATTTGTACTTGGACGTTAGTAATATCAGGTACGGCATCAATTGGAAGGCGTTGGAAATTATAGACACCAAGAATCGCAATAATTATTGTAAATAAAAGGACGAACCAACGATGTCTTAGTGAGAAGTGTATAATTTTTTCAAGCATCTTGTATCCTTAATCTTCATGACTGGCACCTTCCTTGCCTAATTCCGCTTTAATATAGAAACTGTTTTTACTGACATAGCGTTGACCAGCATCAAGACCTGAAAGAACCTCTGCCCATTGCCCATCTTCCTCTCCTAAAAGAACAGGAGTTGCCTCAAAATAATCTCCTTGCTGAACAAAAACCACATCTTTTTCATTCATTTTCTGGATTGCAGAGAGAGGAACAGCCACTGGAACTGTTTTTTTATTGATGATAATCGCACCATTAATGTACATTCCTGGCAACCAGACACGCTCCTCATTGGGAAGAATAGCACGCGCTAAATTCGTTTGACTGTCTTCAATTCCTAAAGGTGAGATATAGGAAATTGTGCTCAAGGCTTTAGGTTTTCCTTCATCTCCAGTGACAATAACATCCATTCCTTGCTTCACAAGAGGAGCATCTTTACGATATAAAGTGAAATCAGCCCATACATTCGCTAAATTCGCTACCTCATAAATCGGTTTGGTATTTTGAGTTAACTCCCCATTTGTAGCATTTTTTTGCACAACAGTACCGGTAATTGGTGCTGTAATAGTGTAGTTTTGTAAACTTTCATTACTTTCAACAGTGGCTAATACGTCCCCTTTTGTGACCTCCTCACCAAGATTTTTAGCCATTGATTTAATAATCCCTGGATAGCGCGCATATATCGGTGCCAATGTATCACGATTGGGGAGAATTTTTCCTACTACATTCAATTGAGTTTTGATTTCATGACTTTGCGCTACCGCAGTCTGGATCTCGGCTGCCTTAAGAACTACGGCTCCTATCGCTACACGTCCTTCATAAGATGCATAACTCCAATTCATCTTAGTTCCTAAATACTCTAATTGAACCGTGACATCAAAAGAGTGGGGTTCGCGAATCACTTCGTTACTTTCTAAAAAATGATTTGCCTGAATAAAGGAAACCTTCCCTTTTTTACCATTAAATCGGGTTAATAAAAGAGTTAAATGCACTTTATCCGGGGCAATAACTTTCCCATTCTTATAAATGTATGCTCGAAAATGGGGCGGCATCCCGCGTTCAAATATTAAAAGCTCCAACGCCAAATCACCTGCTTTAAATAAGCGACCGCCCTGTGGCCCCCTTTCCCAGGTTTCTTGTTGACTTCCTTCATCCGTTGCATGAGTATTCTTACCTCCCCACAAAATCAAACTTAACCCTAGTAAAAGAACAAGCAATAACAGATAAGAACCTCCTGATTTTGGAAATTTCATTTACTCTCCTTAGTCGGATTGAGCCCTAAAAGTCCCGTAAGCTGAATTAATGTTTTATGATAATCGGCATGGGCTTGTTGATAATGTCGTTCCTCTTCGTATAACGTATTTAATGCAGTAGATAATTCGATATAGGTATATCGTCCCATTTGATACCCATCTCTGGCCAGTTTGATCGATTTATGAGCTAATGGCAATAGAGATTCAGTGACCAAATTCACTTCGTACTGACTCTGCTGCGCTTGCAAAAAAACATTATAAATATTTTGTCGCACATCAAGTCGTGTTCCTTGATAGG
The DNA here is from genome assembly GCF_003990155.1 of Legionella qingyii. NCBI lineage: Bacteria > Pseudomonadati > Pseudomonadota > Gammaproteobacteria > Legionellales > Legionellaceae > Legionella > Legionella qingyii. Next base: position 32,966 of record NZ_RZGX01000001.1, on the reverse strand, counting down.
CATGTGCAGTTTGCGTATATTGCGCTTCTGCCGTCAGAATTTTTCCTTGATTTCGATCAAAAACGGGCACTTCTGCAAACGCGGAAATTACTGCGGCATTACTCCCATCATCAGAAAAATGACGACCTCCTAATTGTATATTTAAATTAGGCCAAACTGATTTTTTAACTGCGGTAATGGTTGCGCGTTTAGCGCGAAGTTGCAGTTGCATTTGGATTAATTGCGGACTTTGAGGCAATTTTTTTAAGAGAGCTGCCCAATCTAATACTACGTCAGGCAAGCCTTTATCCACCAAGGGTTTGTCAATTTTTAATCCATCCCCTAATAAACGAGCAAGCTTTGCTCGTTGAGAAAGTGCATCACGCATCGCTTTTTTTTCCTGGATGCGGGCCTCACCTAAACGTCTTTGCGCTAATCGCAAATCCAATTCGGTACCTACTCCAGCTTGAACGCGTCGCTCAATTGCAGCCACAATCCGCTCATTCAAGTGAATTAGCTTTTTAGTTACTTGATGCCATTGTCCTGCATACAAAGCGTCAACATAGGTCACGCCGACAAGGATATAAAGTGCCGCTTTCTGAACCTTAATCTGAGCCAAAGATGCGAGATAATCTGCATAAGTTGCTTTTTTAAGATAATCAAGGCGATGCCCCAAAGGAATGGGCTGGGTCACAGATGCCGTAGTTTCTGCTGCTTCATAACCCGAATAGCTGCCTGAACCACCAAAATTTTCTGCAGTTAACGTCAGTTGAGGATTGGGATAAAGGCCGCTTTGGATAAAATAACCTCGCATCGCCTGTGCTTTATCCATTTCTGCTTGCAATTCAGGATTATTACGATAGGCAATCTCTAAAGCTTCTTTGAATGTAAGGGGAGCCACCGCTAACGCTTCAAAACATGTGAAGCTCATCACTAAAATAACGGTAAAACCAATGTAGCGCATTCCTTACCTTTAATTATTTATTCCCTAATACTATTTCAGTGTAACCTGATTTACTTAAGTTTTATACCATTTAATTACCATAACTGACTCAATAAACCCAAACTCGATTCAAGGCATGCAATCTATAATATTATTTGGCACCACAGCACCTGTAGCAAAATTTTTATTAGACAAAATTCATCCCTTATTGTTCCATTTTCTTGAGGGCTTTAGCGGCTTGTTTGATTTTTTTCAAGTGCACAAACAAGTCGCATAAAGTTTTATAGAGTAATTGATAACGAGGTAAAGGCTAAGTATAAATCTGAAAAAAACTGTCAATTCAGTACATTATTGATAACTGCAACTGCTTTTTTCAAATTAAACTGTATGAGTTCTTTTAAAATGAAACCATTATGAAATACATTCGGTGACTTAAGGGTTTACCCTAGCTTTCAATTACAAAATCCCCTAAATACTAAATAGTCGCATAGGAATCAATTTTTGCCAAAGCCTTAAGGGCTCGGATAATAGAGCATCTATTTTTGAAAGAAAATGATACACTAAGAGGTTTTAGAATCATTCATAATATTGTTTACAGGATTTCAAATATGACTACAGCATTTTCAAGAATAATTATTTTAGCTGGTTTCTTTTCAGGAATTTCTATTAATTCATCATTTGCCCATTCTCACCATGAAACAAGCTCAATTGGAAGTCCCGCGCATGCAACAAAAACTACCAAAATAATAAAAGTGACCGCATCGGATGATATGCGCTTTACTTTTTCACAAAAACCCGAATTTCATGATGGCGAAATTATCACATTTGAAGTTACAAATATGGGAAAGGTAGCACATGAGTTTTCTATAGGTGATGAAGACGAACAAAAAGCACACCAAAAAATGATGCGTGCTATGCCAGGAATGGTTCATGAAGATGGCAATACAATTACTGTTAACCCTGGCGAAACCAAAAGATTGACCTGGAAATTTAAAGCCAATTCGAAACATGACGTTGTCATCGCCTGTAATATCCCGGGTCATTTTGAAGCCGGTATGTATATGAAAACGAACGTCACAAAAGCTTAAGATAAATTATTCTGCCGTTGTAGCGTTGAACTTAATCGTAACCAAGTCAACGCTGCCTTCCAGAGGAATGCAATGCATACCTGTTTCCCTTAATTTTATAAGCACGATCCACGATTGTTAAAAAAAGTATATGGAAATTAAAATAGCAGCAATTGCTGATTAAGAAGTTCACAAACACTTTATTCCAGAAAACGAATAGACTAGAATGATTTTCAATCGAATTTTATTTGGCGATTCAAGCATCAAACAGGCTTACTGATTTGCCAGTATTAATATCAATGTTTCATATGTAAAAGCTTAGTTGCGCTGTAGCTCGATTAATACATTAGAGTAACCTAAAGAATGGAGTCATTATGGACAATAAAAACATAGAGACGTTTGAAGAAATAGACAATCAAATCGATGGAATCGTGGTTTATCTTTTGAAAAAATATGCAATGAAAAATGAATTCTCATCAAAGATTGATGCTGATTTGCCAGAAGAAATTGAGGCGTAAGCACCAATTCATGTGATAATACATTGTTCTGTTTCAATGTATTAATATCGAAACAGAATTAATATGGATTTTACTGGAAGGATTGCGGGCCAGGGCCCGCGAAATTCAATATTGGGTTTCATTAACTTATTTAAATCTACAACGTCCTAACAATTATCAATTGGCTCGCCAATATTTAGATGGCCATAAAAAAACTAAACTACTTGCACTTCCTCCGCTAAAAGACCTTTCTGTCCTTTGCCTTGTTTAAAAAAAACCGCATCACCTTCCCGAAGTGTTTTAAAACCATTCCCTAGAATGGAGCTAAAATGTACAAAATACTCCTGGCCATTGCTTTGAATAAATCCAAAACCTTTGCGTTCATTGAACCATTTCACTGTTCCTTTTATTTTTTCTGACATTGTCATATTCCTTTATTATTAACAATTCAAAGCAAAGCTTTTTTGTTGAAAAATAGCACATTCCAACGACTATAAATCAAGGGTAATTTTAATTTTCAGATGTTATTTATACAATTGCGGGTTTTACTTATAAAAATTAAGGTAAATGGGCAGATGCTACCATCAACTATTTGCCCTCATTTTTTTATACCCCATAATGATTAACAACATTAATAAAGTAACAGGTGTAATAAAGAGCATCATCAATGGCCACAAATTAGATCCTGCAAACAATGCGAAAACAGTATAAACCAGTAAAGGAAGACTAATTAATAAAGGAATGCAAGCAAGCTTCCGCCAGCTACCCGACCATTTCCATAACAATCTAAGCTGTAAAATCCAGTATATGGGGATAGAAAAATAAAGTAATTGCACGAATAGAATATCCCAAGTTGAAAGAGGTTCTTGAGGTATTTTCACACTAGCTTGCTGCTGTTGATTCAACTCATTGACCCAAGAAGCCTTGGGATTCGATATTGTATCCTTATCCTCCTCCCATTTAGCCGAAATCGAGATGGACTGAGTTTCCAGAGGCTGCCAATTGGCATTATAAACAGTGACCATTATTGAATCGATCTTTGTTTCCCTGAAATAAGACACCCAAGCAATAGCTTGACCGTCACCTACAGGGTAGGCTTGGGAGGGATTCATACGGATATTAGTCTTGATTTCCTGTCCAAGATATTTTCCTATTGCCTGGAAACGTAATGGCTCCTCGCTTTGATAATGAATAAGAACATATAGCGATTCGTCTTGATGCAATACTGCAGGTGATGCAGGGCTTGTCTCGCTCAGTTCTACATTCAGGGCACTCGCCATGGTGGTATAAGTTAACAAGAGTCCGATAAGAACAATTAGAACACATTTATTTCGAGAAACTCCAGAGCTAAAGAATGATTCATTGCTAGAGTAACACGCTCTGCTAAAGAAACGATTCCATGCCATGGTATCCCTTGAATAAAATAGATAATTACAGATTAGTATGACAAAACATATCGGTCAAACAGGAACTGCCCAGAGGCTCACTTAGACAGCCAATTTTAATAAAAATATTGAGAAAGAAATAACTCCCGTATTAGTTTTGTTAACACGGGAGTTCTGGGATTAGTGTCGTGTTTTTTCCATTGCTTGACCTAATAGCCAATCAAAACTCACCTCAAGCTCATCAGCAATTTTCTGCATAGAAGGAGCATCCAGAGCAACACCATATAATAGTGCCTCTATTTTAAATTTAGGTAATTCAAATAGTTTAGAACATACTTGAACACGTTCGGTCATTAAGGCTGGAACACCTAGCTCATCAAGCTCATAGTTCAAACGTTCAGTGAGTTTTTTGTTTGACATGTTAATCTCCTCTTGACTTTTTATCAGTGTAAAACACTTAAGCTTAAGGCTTGATTAACAAATAAATTTTTTACAAAAAAAAATTTGTGCTTGGAAAAATCAATAAATGAGCATATTAATAATTTCTTAAGCATTCTCAGATAAAATCCCGTGATTTTTCATTTGAATGAGAGAAGTTAATGCGATATCAATTTAACCCCCATCGCCATGTCAAAATTTGGCTTAGTCAAGATAGAAATAGTTTTTTAAACTTAGAAAATCAAAAACGCCTCATTAAAATGCGTTATTTAAATCCTGATGATGAAATTCATTTTGTATATGACTCCCGTTTGCTAAATCCCAAGGCTCAGGAAGACCTAAAGCAGTTTTGTAATAAACATCATATTACTCCTATGGATGTTGCCACTTTAAAGGGGAACAATGAAACTGAGCACCAATTGTTGGAGCATTATTCAAACGAAATTAAGTGCTTGGGGCGGGGGGGAAATTTGGCAGTTGCAAGTGATATTTTGCGATGGATAGAGGATATTTATAAGCTTGGAACTTATGCGGATTTTGATACACGGATAGATACGCGAGGTCTTCCGGCTCTAATCGAAGTCGAGCACCCTTTATTATTAAGCATGGGTAGCATAAAAATCGCCTCTTCAGAAAGCCTGGTAATCAATAATGATATTATTGCTGTGGTTGACCCAAATGATGCCCTACCTTATGTAAAAAAGGTCCAGGACACTATTCTTAAAAATTTAACCACCAAGCATCGTTTATTTTCTAGCTATTTTGATCAAGTAAGAAGGCTTTACAATAGTGTATTGGGTGATGAGGTAGGGGGCCTGTTCTTAAGTCTGTCAGCCGGAAATGAATTGCAGATAAGTGAAGAACTTGACCAATTAAGAGCATCAACTAACTCCATGCCTGAGCTTAGATTTAAAATTGAACAGCAATATAAGGATAATCAATCATTCTGTAGGAAAAAAAGCACCAACGTTGTGGACTGTGCTCAGGAAATTAGAAAAAGTGCGGCAAGTTGGCTGGTTTGGCTTATTACCCCTAAGGCTATTTATCAGGAGTTAAAAAAATTAGCCGCTATTAAAAATGATGAAGAATTAGTCTCTAAAGTACGTCAAAATCAACGCCTGCAACTTTTAAAAAGTAGCGTTGTTTATACCACAGGACCAGGTGCATTATTAAACGGGTTGCTCAGTCAATATTTACTTTCTGATAGTAATACAATTAAACAGGATAAAATAAATACTTTTGCTTTTTCTCATTACGGTTTGGAGAAGCGTTTTATTTCTAAAAACTACATTCCATTTGCATCAAGTTTAAAAACTGTAAATGCGCTTCAAAATGAGGGTACTATAGGTAAATGTAATGACTTATCCTGGTTAAAAGAAGGGCAAGAGGCTATTCACTCAAGAGAAGAGATTATTCGAAAAAAACAAGGGCATCTAAAAATAATTCTACCGCAAGAGCTAGGTAAACTAAAACAGCTAATCACAAAACATATTGCTAAATTAGACCGCGATTTGCATAGCCCATTTCGTTTTTATCGTGCTCATGCCCGGATGCAAAAATTGGGGGTGTTAAAAGATATATTAAATTTGTTCAACGAAAATTATTTTGATAAAGAACAGCTCAACATGATTATGCAAAAATATTCTTCCGAAGATATTTTTGCAAGTATTGGGACCAGTCGTACCCAGACACTAATTAAAGAGATTACACGTTTTGCAAAAAAGGCCGAGGTATATCAGCTTGACGAAGAGGATGGGCGTATTGCTTATAAGGTTTAATTCAGCAGAAAATTTGCAGTATTTGCTTAAGGCCATACTGCAAACCTCATGGAGTGCTTCTTTTAAAGGAAGGTTTTCCATCTTAAAATTCTATCAATCACCTATTCATTTATGGAGTCTGACGTGTTCATGCACTAAGAGAAATTGAATAACACCAAGCCATTATTGTCTTCACCATTACTGATAGTGCAAGACCAATCAACCACTAATTTTTGTTGATGGAGAATGGGATCGAAGAAATCCACATGTAGTATCGCAGTATTGTCCTCAAAAACACTTAATCGACCAGAAAGCGTTAAGACCTCCCCCGAAGAACTCTCTATAAAAATTTTCATGGAGGTGGTTACAGTATCGATTAAACGATCATTAACATTCTCTTTGCCATGAAAATACTGGGTAAAATTAAATCGTGTTGTGGCTCCATCTAATTTACTTCTTAATTGCTCCTGAAGTTTGGAGCCTGTCACTTGACAGTTATCGAAATGAACAATAGCTCGGACATCATTACCACTCTCAACCGCGGCCACCAATTGCGGAAAATCAGTGATATTGTTAGTAGGGGTAAGAGGAATAGTGTTCGTTTGAGCGTCGGCCTGACTTAAGGAAAGCAGCAGTAAAATTCCAACTACACTTGATTGCCAAATTCTCATAGTGTCCTCCGTGACTTTTAGCTTATTTGGAATTTTCTTTATAAGGAAGAAATGAGTCCTTCCATCATTATTCCGCCATTTAAACATGAGACTTTAGATACATTAAGTGTAGTTCCATGTTCCATTTTGTCCATATTTTTTTATTTTTATAGAACTTATGAATACATTTTGAGGCTTTTATGCCCCTATATCCAAGTTGCTTTCATTTAGAGAATATGATTTGATTTGAGAAAGGAATTAACTAATTAGTAAAATGATTTACGCCCTCGCTGTGCTTATTTTAATCTTTCTACTAATTGTAGTGGATCAGCATTTTATATCATTGAATCGAATAATCCCGATTTTATCTTCTTATGCATCAAAACATAATGCTTTGGAGCACGAAGATTTGTTGGCTCTTTTTGATAAATTTAATTATCAACACGATGATGGTGTATGTCATGGTTTTACATTAACCTGGGCTCAAGAAGCAGCGCTAGGATTAGACCATCAATTTTATAATCGCCTAAATCTGATTAAAAGGGAAAAACAGACTTTACCCAATAGCCTGTACGCCATTACTGAAAAAATAAAATCAAGTCAAACTCTCTCTAAAAAGGAACAAAAACGAAATGAAATAAGACCTTTTTTTGAAGCCATATGCCTGGCTCAGTCTCCTGATGATTATTATGAATTCTATGCTCAATCACTCCAACAATCTAATATCGATGCGATCTACAAAATGATCCAACTTCATTTTTGTAGAACTCAAAATGTAGTTAAAAAATTATTTGGCAAAACAATGAGTTTTGCATCCCCTGAAGGCGTCAACAAATTTTTGAATAATCTCAATGAAATCCTCCTCATTAAAAATGATGTCGTAATAGTATGTAGTAGCGAAGAGCATACAGTAGGCTTTAAAAAGCATAAAAACAATGTATGGCTATTCATGAATATCAACCAATTATATGAACAAAGTGAGGAGTATCCTTATCAACTTTTAACAAGCGAAGAACTTTGCCCAGCTCTATATCACTCTCTTTTTGAGACCAGTAAACAATTAGTAATTCACTGCGCCTTCATTGCAAAACCTGGGCAAAGAAAATTAACCCAGAAAATACAATCTCTTGATGAATTGTACCCGGTCAATTTAGAGTGTACTCAAATTAGTAATTGTCGTGGTTATGGTGCACTGTCCATTGGAGTTCAAAATGATGACTGGAATACGGTCTCCAAAATACTGAGATTACATAATAAATCCCCTGTAATCAGCCAATCCGAATTAGAGCATGCATTCTTTTATGCCGCAGCATGCAATCGTTCGAATATTATGAATCAACTGAGAAATATTCCAAAAATAGATATCAACATTCCTTGTAATAAGGGTCGCTCGCCTCTTGGTATTGCCTGTGAGTATGGAAATGAAAGCGTGGTGCAATTATTGCTACGCGATAAAAATATTAAGGTGAATATCAAGGACACCAAAGAAATGACACCCTTAATGCTGGCCTGTAAATCTTATTATACCCAAAAAAATCCTGCACTATTTAGGTTGCTTTTAGACGCTGGAGCCAATATCGCGCTCACGAACCTCAATGGAGAAACCGCTTATGAGATTGCAGAAAATCACGATAATCAGGCAGCACTGAATGTGCTGGCATCTTATAGTTTAAAAACGTCCCATCAATTCACTTCTGATGCATCCCCTGCGCGGGTCTCTACAACAAGGACATCGTCAAACACGATGCTTTCGTTTTTAAAGCATACTTTTTTTGATAAGCACGATGAACCCACCTCTGCAGAAGAAGCATTATGTAGTTCTGGAAACTCAAAGGTTACATAAAGAGAATAAAATAATATTAAATCAATGCATGAATTTTAAAAACCTGAATTTACACAAAACTCATCTCCAATTGATTTTACAAATTTTGTTTTGTACTCTTTCTAATTTTTCACATGCAAAAAATTCCATGTCCAATTTAAAAAACAAAGTTGCTATTATAACTGGCTCTACCAGCGGAATAGGAGAGGGTATTGCTAAAATGCTCTCTGCTGCAGGCGCAAAAACAGTGATTAACTCTGTTAACTCAATTGAAAAAGGGGAAAAACTAGCACAAGAATTAGGTAATGCACGATACATTCAAGGGAATATAGCCCTCGAAGAAGATTGCAAGCGGATTATCACTGAAACAGCATGTCATTTTGGTCAAATTGATATATTAATCAATAATGCAGGACAATCCCTGCGTAATAATGGAGACATACTCGATATAAGCAATGATGATTTTAGTCAAATCCTGAATACCAACGTCGTCGGTACCTGGTGCCTCATCCGTGAAGCCCTACCCTATCTTAAAGAGTCCGGTGATGGAAATATTATTAATATAACTTCTTGTGCCGGAATTGATCCTGCATCAGCATCGAGCGCTATCCCCTACTCCATTGCTAAAGCTGCAATTAATCATTTAACCAAGTTTTTAGCAAAACACTGTGGCCCTGAAATAAGAGCCAATGCAATAGCCCCTGGGTTAATCATGACTCCTCGTGCAGAAAACTTTAGCGAAGCGGTTAATAAATTTAAAAACCACACACCAATAAAACGAGTAGGTAAACCAGAAGATATTGCTGAACTGGTTCTAGCAATCATTAAGTCAAATTACATCAATGGAGAAATAATTTTAGCTGACGGTGGATTTTCTACTGTATAAATCGCAAGATAACTAAAAATTGAATTCCAATATAATCCAACTATGATGATAGTTCTCTCTGGGTTAATCTTCTGAAATATCTTCATCTTTTTGACAAAGAAATCTTAATGTCTACCACCTTTTTTTTCATTTATTAAATAGGGCATATTTTTTATTCATTTTTACTTTATTACCTCACTTTTCGGACAACCAAAATTAAATTGCTCAAAACCACTTTTAATTCCTGAAGAAATATGTCATCTATTTATCTTACATATTCAAGATGATATCAAACGCTTATCAACTGTTTGACATTTATGCAAGTTAAAAACCAACGGCTTTGCGCTATCTCTTAGATAAATCAAGCCAATTTATATTCATTTTTTTAAAGCGAAAATTGACCTAGGAGAAGGATAAAGATATGGATTTAGGAGAATATAGTGTTCAAAAAACATTGGGAAAAGATGTAAATCTCAAAATAACTCAACAGGAATTTGAAGTTAAAGGAGTCTGCAAAAATTCTTTATTTACAAGTTCAAGTCTTTATAAACATAAAAGGAAGCAACCCTCATGAATGGACATAACGATTCAATACAACTACGCTCAAATGAAGAATTAACTAATTTTAGAAAAAAACATTTTTTACCTACTGCAGGATTTTACCATAAAGAACCAATTCAGCTCGTCAAAGCACAAGATACTTATGTATGGGACTCTGAAGGAAAACGTTATCTTGATGCCATAGGCGGAATTGTTTGTATCTCAGCCGGACATAATCATCCTAAAATCAAAAAAGCACTGATTGAAGCAATTGAAAGTGATGCGATTCAACACACAAGCCTTTTGTACTTAAATCAGGCCCCCATCGAAACTGCAGAGCGCTTGCTTGAAGAAGCACCTTATGGCATGGACAGAGTATCGTTTACTAATTCCGGTTCAGAAGCCAATGAATTGGCAATTATGGCAGCACGCCATGCGACGGGAGAAACTATGGTAGTGAATGTCCGTCATTCATATCATGGTGGAACTTCTGCTGCACTTGCTTCATGTGGTCATTCAATATGGCGATTCAAAGGGCAGCCAGTCACTGGTGTAACCTCTGCGCTTGAGCCCTACTGCTATCGCTGTCCGTTTAAACAAAAACCAGATAGTTGCGATCTATCATGTGCAAAAAATGTTGAAACAACCATCCAGAATTCAACGCATGGAAAGATAGCCGCTTTTATACTTGAACCGGTGATGGGTGTAGGTGGATTTATTACCCCTCCCGATGACTATTTTAGAGAGGTTGCCCATATTGTTCATAATTATGGTGGTAAATACATCAGTGATGAGGTACAGACCGGAGCAGGCCGCGGTGGCGGTGATCTCTTACTTACAAAAACCTTGGATATTGATGCAGATATGATAACCATGGCTAAAGGCTTGGGAAATGGCGCTCCAGTTGGCGCTATACTTATGAAAAGTGACGTTGCTGAAACAATGACTGGCAAAACATATTTTAATACGTTTGCAGGTGACCCACTTCAAATGATCCAATCCAAGCTTACATTGGAAATTATTAAAGAAGAACAGCTTGTTGAAAATGCTCGTGCCATGGGGGACCTGCTAAAAGACGGTTTCTGTGAATTACAAAAGAAGCACCCTCTCATTGGAGATGTTCGTGGTCGCGGTTTGCTTTTGGGAATTGAATTAGTCAAAGATCCTCAAACAAAAGTACCTGCATCAGATGAGGCACTTCAATTAATGGATCTGTGCAAGGACAAAGGACTATTAGTTGGAAAAGGAGGACAGTATGGTAATGTCTTCCGAATAGCACCACCTTTGACAATTAATCGAGAGCAAGTCAATTTCATACTTGAAACACTCGATCAATCTTTATCAGAACTGTCACATGCGTATACTCCATAATAATCCAACAATGAGGTTGGGTCATTTCAGATTCAACCTGGATTTATTTACGAATAAGAATTTTAGGCGCCTAAAATTTATTTTAATGTAGATGGAACTAACTAATTACAAAATTTGCAGAAAACTAATGGGTACTATCTACTTCGCGTATTAGAGCTAACCATGCCTTTGCAGCATCAGAGAGATAAGAATCACGTCTCCAGGTCATCGCCATATTCCACTGAAACTCATCTCCTTCCAGTAAAGGAAAGAAAATCTGAGGATTTGATTTTTCACGAGCAATCATTCTTGGCAAAAAAGCAACACCCAGGCCCGCAGCAACAAGTTCCAACATAAAATCAATCTGACTGCTTTGGGCAACTACCTTGGGCTCGAAACCTGCCCGATGACTCGCATCCAGTATTATTCGATGCAAGGCAAAACCACTGCCAAATAAAATAAATGGTGTATCTTTAAGCTCTAATAAAGAAATTGAAGGTCGTTTTGCCAAAGGATGACTCGATGCCAAAAGAGCAACTAACGGTTCACTACGGATTAATTGACTATCGAACTCTTCTGAAATAGTTAATAATGTTCCAGCAAAATCGATTTCACCTGCTCGTAAACATTCCGCAAGTTTAACCCCTCCATGTTCCATAAGTTCTACTTCAATACCAGGATAGCGTTGATTATAACGAGCAAAAAGAGGAGCAAATAGAGTGCTGGCACCCACTGGAGCTATTCCAAGACGTAATCGTCCTTGTTTCAAACCACGAATGTCATCCAGTTCCTTAAAGAGATCATCGCGATCTGCGAGGAGCTTAATACCTCGGCGATAAACAATTTCACCCGCTGCAGTTGGCACACTACGCTTCTTAAATCGTTCAATAAGTGGAATACCAAGCTCTTCCTCAAGCTGCTTTATTGCTTTACTCACTGTCGACTGAGTAGCAAAAAGAGTTTGTGCAGCGTTAGAAAAACTACCTTGACGAACTACCTCAATGAAAGCACGAAGCAGTTTTAATTCCATAATTATTCCATTTTAGAATGATTTATATTCGATAAATTCATTTTATTCATATTGAATAAAAGTGTAAAATCCATTGAAAGAGGAATAGTCACAATGATCAGATATATAACATCAAAAATTCAGCAATGCTCCCTGCTCCAAGTTGGCCTAGTATGCCTATTTTGGCTTGCTAGCGAACTTATTGTTCACTTTTTCAAACTCCCTTTTTCGGGCGGAATCTTTGGCCTGGGGGTTGTTTTATTGCTTTTAGCTACAAAACGCTTAACGCTCAACCTTATTAAACATGGAGCTGAATTAATCCTTGCAGATATGCTCCTTTTTTTTATTCCAGCTGTGCTTTCACTACTTAAGCATCATGAGTTTATTGGCATCTTAGGTCTTAAAATTCTTTTTGTTATTTTACTTAGTACGCTATGTGTGATGTTAGTCACTGCAACTGTTGTGGATTTTTGTTATCATTGGAGAAGTGACCGTGGCAAGTCACATTCCCTCTGATCCAATAACGCAAACACTATTCTGGTCACTTATAACGATTGGCATGTATTTTATTGCCAAAAAATTACATAGGCGGTGGGCATTTTGGTGGTTAATGCCACTGGTTTTAACACCTTTACTTATTGCCGGCTTTGTTTTTTTACTCCATCAGAGCTATCAAGATTATTTTCGTGGAACAAAATGGCTAATTCAATTAATAGGCCCGGTGACTGTTGCTTTTGCAATTCCCATTTATGAGAAACGCGCACTTATTCGTCAACATTGGCTGGTACTTTTAATTGGTGTATTTGTCGGCAGTTTTACCGCAATATCATCGAGCTGGGCATTAGCGATGCTTGTTGGCCTTGATAAAAGTATCCTGTTAAGTCTTCTACCTCGGTCTATCAGCACGCCATTCGCGCTTGAAGCATCACATGGCATTGGGGGTATCCCTGAATTGACGGCCATATTCGTAATTATTACAGGCATATCAGGCGCTATTATTGGCGACCTCATTCTCAAACATTTATCATTTCGCTCGACCCTGGCTCGGGGCGCACTATTCGGTGCTGCAGCACATGCAGCAGGGACTGCACAAGCTCATAAAATAGGACATGCTGAAGGAGCAATTGCTTGCTTGGTTATGATTTTAGCGGGTCTCTTAAATGTGTTACTTTTTCCGCTGATTTGCCATCTTCTGAAATGAATGCTCTGAACTCAAAAATGCAAATTGTGAAATATTTTTAACGACTAAGTCAGTGCCAACAGGGTTTTCACGAAAAAGTAGCGAAAGTAAGTAAAAATAGATTCCATTAAGATGAAAAAAGTTTTAAATTCTACCTTTCATCTAATAATATTAAGAACTACTTCACCATGCGTTTAAGACTACTATTTTTATTTTTCTTTGCTAATGCCGCGATTGCAAGTCCATGGTTCACAGGACCATTACTTGCTCCGGCTGGAAAAACAATAGCGAGAGGCCATCTAAATTTTGAACCATATGCATTTTATAGCAGTTATCCACAGGGATTTAGAAACTTCGAAGTTGTTCCCATCCTAAGCATTGGAGTTTTTAGTTTTTTAGATTTACAAACCTCTCTTCCTTATGATTACAGTTGGGATAAAGGGCAGCATGGAAATGGGGTTGGAGATTACAGCTTGGCTGCAGGATTTCAAGTATTGCGACAAACAGAAGATTCATGGCTCCCTGATCTTCGCGTGGTAGTACAAGAGGTCTTTCCTACAGGACGCTTTGATAACCTGGACCCAAAAAAATTGGGCACCGATCAAACGGGCTTAGGCTCTTATCAAACATATCTTGGCTTTAACTTCCAAAGATTGTTCGAGTTGAAGAATGACCATTATTTACGTACACGTTTGAGCCTGGTTGGAGCCAAATTTAGTGATGTCAAAGTACAAGGAGTAAACGTTTTTGGCGGTACTTCAACGACTGAAGGCAGGGTAAAACTTGATAACAGTTATTCCGTTGACTTGGCATTCGAATATACGTTAACACAAAAATGGGTTCCTGTTTTTGAAGTTTTGTATGTGCATAACCCTAGCAGTAATTTTGAAGGTAATCCAGGATTTACTCCAGGCGGGACTGCAGGTATAGGGGGAAGAGCAAACGAACAAGTATCGCTAGCTCCTGCCATCGAATATAATTTTAACTCCAATTTCGGCATTATCGGTGGTGTTTGGTTTTCTGTAACAGGACCACACGCAGCTAAATTCGTAACTGGTGCTCTTGCACTTAATTACTATTTATAATGTGCTTGCCTTGTTTACTCTGACCGCTTCTCAAGCTGCAGGAGCGTTCAGTAAACGAGTTTCACTTCCTTCTTTCGGTAATTCCTTAGCAAGCCAATGATTTTTTAAATCTGCCTCTCTATCAGTTTCAACCTCATTGAGAAACCGGCTGAAAAATAGAGTTTTTCCTGCAGCTAAACGCCCTATTCCTATAAAAATTCCTAAGCCAAAAAAAGTGACACTAACTATCATGGCTATATCGGCAATTAAGCGGCGAGCATCGTGACGATGTTTAAACTCAGTGCGGGCAGCACTAATTATGTCATCAGCCTGTTGTTTTATGGGAAGATCTGACAAACGGATATCCAAGGCTCTTTCATAAAATCGATCGATTGATTGATCGTATTCGCTGCCATAGTTTTTCTCTTTGCTTAGAGCAATTTTTTGCTCTCGAAACTCTTTTAGAGTTAACAGATCCTCGAGCAAAACTGAGGTGAACTTTTTATCAGTTCCTTTTCTTAGAATTGTTCGCTTAAGAACTTCATCCTGTAACACTGCCTTTGTTAATTGGCTTTGCAGAGGCTCTTTAATACTATCAAGTATTGGTGCTAGTTGATTTAAAAGTGCATCTATGGATTTGTTTGAAGACTCAAGTGAAATAACTTTGGCCTGAAGAAGCTTTTCATAAATAACTTTGGTCCGTGTTAATTGCTTATGAATTTTTTTGGCGCACTCAGAGGTAAGCTCGCTACTTAATTGCTCATAATTCTTTATCGTCGAAGCAAATAATGGATTATCAAATATACGCTTTTTGGCATTTACAGAAGTTGCATTTTTTACGTCAAAATATAATTGATACAAACTATCCTCTGTTTGTTTAACTTTATGTTCAACCTGAAATGATTCTTCTGGTAATGTTCCAATTAATTGATTTAAAACACAAAAATTTATTCTTCTCTCTTCAATTATTTGCGATTCATTGATTTTTTCAAGATACGTCTTATAAACAAGAGCTGTGGACTCTCTCATTTGAGAGGCATAGTGTATTTGTTCTTGTTCTGGAAGCATTAGATATTTTTGTTCCAATAGCTTAAATAGCTTAAGTGTGACAGCTTGATCTTTCGTGTTTGCAAAATCATGCAGAAGCCCTAGGAACTCACGTAGTTTTGTGAGCTCAATCTGAGCATTTTCAACGGCTTTACTGGCTTCAAAAATGAAGGGAAATTCTTGCGATAACTTTTGCAGTTCGGAAAAAAACTTCTCTTTGTCTATCAGATCGGCATGTTCTTTAAACTGGCGGACTAACTCTCCAAAATGGTGGATTGTGCGTAATTGAATAATTTTCTGCTCAACATTATCTTTACGCCTTTTGAACTCAGTCTCTTCAATATGAAGTGCTTCATCCATACGTTGCCATAATTCTTTGCTATTCGTGATGCGTTTTACCAAAGCACTAGGCTTTTCTGCATTTAACTCTTCCAAACATACAGTAGCAAGTTGTACGCCATTCATGTCTTTTAGTGCTTTATCACTGATGAAATAGAAAAAAGGACTTTCAAAAACTTCATCAGAAGGTTTTTCTATAGCATCAAGATGCTTTTTTGTTATTACTGCACTCGCGTCTTTAAATCGTTCTACAGCATCTTGAAACAAACTTACTGTACCACTCAAATCTTCCCATGAGGCGTTATTATTCTGTTGCTTTTTTAAAGTTCGGAGCATGGAAATCACATCAGAACCCGCTGTAAGAAGTCTACTGATGTTGCACCAATAAGAATCAGGATGCTTATTTGCATATTTCTCAGCAGGCCCTTCATAGGGTTTAAAACGCAAAGTACCAAGATCGTTAAGATCAACAGTAAACAAACGTCTTAGGATTGTACTTTCACGATACTGCGGTACAAAAGCATGTCCAAGACTAAGCTCGGCATTATTATTCGAGCAGTCAACGAGAATATTTGTTATCTGTGAAGAAGTGTGTTCCCAAAGATTAAGAGTTTCTGCGTTTTGCGCTAAAATATCCACATACTGATTAAATTGCTTAGCCAGATCGTTTAAGTCTAGTTTCGTATAATCAATAAGATTGATTTGAGCAAAGGGTAAGAAATTTTTTTGTAATCCTAATATGAATTCAGGGAATGAGATTTCATCACTCTGTGTCAAAGAGATAGTCTGAGTAAATACTTTAGCCCGCTCTATTGTTTGTCTTAACTTGTCGACAGAATCCATACTGATTGAAAGCGGATAATCGCACAATACCCAGCTTGTACCTAAATCAGCCTTCTCTTCTAAAGAGGATGAGAATGGATTTTGCAGGGCTCGAATTTGGATCTCGAGCTGCTGAAGAAAGAATTGCAGCGTTTCTTGCTCGTTGGTAACAGACTGATGTTGAAAATGCTTTTGAATACTCAATAATTTTTCCAGGATAACTTTACTTTCTTCCTGTAAATCATCGTATTGATTTTTTAGCAAAAGCTCCTGATGAGTTTGATTCAATTTCGGATCAATCTCAAGCTGTAACTTAAACAACTCTTGAATACGAACAATAGCTTTCTGGTACGCAACTGGAATATTTTTTAATTGAATAATTTCTGCAATTTGATGTTCCAACATCCCATAACTATCAATGTGGCCTTGTTGTAATTTTTTGATAGTTATTAATAGATTAGTCTGTAAATTGGAGAGGTGGCGTTGACTCTCAACATCCACTTGACTCTCAATAATAAACACTTGATAGATACGTTTCAAATAACTATCGAAATCAAGTGCAATATAACTTAAGGGAGTATCTTTAAACGCTACAGCAGTTGCTGGTTTGGTGAGCAGCAATGCTAATAGATCCTCTTTATGCTCTTCATCAGCGAGCGATCTCAGTTTTTCTAAAGTTTCTTTGACATATGGCCAATTTTTATCGGTAATCGTGACTTGCATTGCTCCATATTTATCCGGTGGAAAAACTCCTTTTTCCAATAAAAGTTTTGCTTGATACACTGGATCACTAAAATATAAAGACCCGGCAGCTGTATATGTGTCAGAAGCCCCTTTTAATGAATGCCCTTGACCGAATTGATCATGATCTTGTTGTACATTATTGGCATCCCTTTGGGCTCCCATCAAAAATTCAAATGCAGAAGCCGCTGGCGCTGTTTGCTCAAGCCCAAGCATGAGCAAGCAATCACTGTCATTGCGGTGAAAGTAAAAATGGCCACTGCAACCATTGGCTGATATTTTTTTCCCATAAAAATTATCTTGCCCATCCCCCCCCATAGCGATATTAATACCAAAATCTTGAGGAGTCTTAATAAGTCCGGGTAATTGCCCTATTAAACCCAACAGAAATCCCTTCCCTTCGACAACGTTCCCTTCCATATCGCGACGTACATTATGAGTGGCTGAGCGGGAAAAAACCTTATTCTTTTTTTCATCCGGATCAGGAAAATAACTTAATAATTCTTCTCTACTGTCTCCGCTTAACCCTTGATAGTCAAGAATAATACGGCTGGCATGGGATAAATAATCAGCAATACTTAATTGATCCGAAGGAGCTTGTAATTCAGGCGATTTGGATAAATAAGGACGCACTTTGAAGTCACAAGAAGCTAAACAGGACAGCAATAACTGCGTCATATTAACCGCTATATCATCCTTCGAATTATAGATAAAGGTATTTGCCCATTGCTGAGCAACAGCAACTTGATCTTGTTCGATGGTACAAGAGAGGATTTCAGATTTTTTATCAGGCATTCTTTTTTAGACAAAATTAAAATTTGACTGAATGATAACAAAGAATGCGCATGGATACAAAAAAAACCAATTGTACAAACGATGGATATAATTGACTTAAATGTTCAATATGCAATCTGGGTGCAGTATAGCGAATTTCTCTTTACTGTACCCACGATACAGATTTTTTTACATCTATAAAAGTTTTGAAAAATAACTACAAAAATCAAGCAATAAAAATTTTCTGGATTCCTGGAAAGAACTTTAGAATTATTCTATTCTTAATAAGCTTGAGTCATCGACTCTGGTAGATTACTTAAACAAATTTTTATAAGGATCGTAATAATGAATACATGGAATAGTGTAATTTTTGTAAAAAGTAACAAATCAATATCTGATATGAATGCAATGGCAAAATGGGATGGCGTAGAAAAAATGTGGACTACAACAGGCGAATGGGATTGGTGCATCAAATTAGATCAAAAATCATCAACTCCTGAAAAAGCAGAGGCTTTTGTTGCTCGTATGCGTGAAGGACACTGGGCAACAGAAACCAAAACAAATTGGTGGAAAGAAATTGCCGCAAAATAGTATTGTTTGCTCGGAGCAAATGCTCCGAGCCCCAGCAAATTATAATTTTCAAAGAGTTTATGAGCCGTGTAAAAATATCTTTGAATCCCCGTTTGATTTACCGGTTTATAATATAAAAAAATAATCTCGAGACTCTAATTACACCCATCATCGTATCTCATACCAAAATGTGTTTATGGCGTCATAAGATGGCCATATTAAAACGCCGTTTTGATCCATGTAGTTTAAATGATATTATCTCCATTGAGTCCAATAGAGGAAACGGGACATGAGATGAACGCATTTTCGATTCCCTAAAACTTAGCAAGTAGATAATAAGGTAATAAATATGCATGGTTTTTTTGATTTTAAGACATTGAATACGTCGTTAAAATTAACAATACAAGATAGGATATTTATCTATATATTTAATCAAGCAAATCATAAAAAAAAACTTGAACTAATTAAAAACCTGAAAATTGAAACAATTGCTCGAATTGCTTATCACGACCCATCCATTGAAATATTTTGTAATCATTCAGAATTGAAAGAATATTGGGGGAAAATATGGTGTGCCTATGGTGTCGCTTTAGCCCAGCAAAAAAATCTACCTTTAATAATGTTTTTTTCACAACCACAATTAAATCAATTTGATTTAGTACGAGGAGCTTATTTTTTTCATCTCTCGCAAGAAATAAGAAAAAACATAAAAACTGATTTTGGATTTTCTGAAATGGAATCAATCAAAATTGCAATTCGACACGGTTCCGTTCATGCGATTCAACGTTATAACGAATACATTTACTATAAATTACAACAAGCTAGTGCTGAAGATTCCTATAGCCTTTACCAAGAACTTATCGCCAATAGCAAACTTATGCTTCCGTATTATGGCAGTTATGGTTATATGGTTTTGGCCGATGCGCTATCTCATTATTGTTTGTGGTTACTCAATAATTTCAAATTTGAAGAAGCCCAGGCTGAATATAAGCATGTTTTAGAATCATTAGATTACGCAGAATTAATTTTAAACGAAAGCAAATACAGCATACAAAATGCAAGTATCGGAGTGGGTCTTAAATGTAGTAATTCTAAGGGGTTTGAAGCACCATCGCAGGCTAAAGATTTTTTTATTGCATATTATAAGAAATCAATTCCAGCACCCCAAGATTCCAACTCCTCCAGACTGATTTCCGTACTTTAATGGAACAAATAGTCTATATTATAAATAATTACATTGAGCCTTATTTTATTAAATATGAGAGGTTATGATTATGTCCCCCAAAATTTATATCTCTTACGCAATCACCCCAAACAAAGAACTCGTGATCTCAAGTTATCATGAAAAAGTCCAATCCATGATTAATGGTTTTGCTTTAATTAAAAAAGATGGTTTAAAACCAGGAGACTTAAAAAAACTAGAGGGGGAGCTTCCTGAACAATACGACAATGACGATGTAAAAAAGAAGCTGATTGAATTATTAACAACCATTAAGAATAGTGGGGATTTTGATAAAGTAACTTATAGAGGCGATTTAAATTTATGCACTCACAAAAAGGATGATTTAGCACCTTTTTTATTTGATGGGACGTTAAATAAATTTTTCGCTGGAAAAGAAGTTCAGTTAATTTTAGAGTCAGCGAATACCGAATATGTAGAAGGTGCTATAAAGTTCGCGGATAACATTGAAATGACTGGTGTCATTTTGCAAACCAAATCAGGATCCCAAGATGTACTATCTAAAACTTACCCACCATCAAATGCCAATAAGAGTTCGTCTGAGACACCTGTTCCAGCACCAGAGACTGGTGAACTTGCTCAATCTACTGTGAATATTAATGACCCTCTCGCTTTAAGTGATGCCTTGAGTAAAGTGGGAATTTTTAATACTCCAAGTACTGAACCCAGTACAACGTCGACAAATGAGACCCCGAGAGCAGGATTTACCACTAAAATAAATGAATGAGAAATCTTAGGGCATGTACAAAACGAGCTATGACCTCAGCCAATTGCAGCATCCCTGGATTCCGACTCAGCCAGACTAATTTTAGCACCATAATAGAACAAATAGTCTATATTATAAATAATTATAGTGAGCCTTATTTAATTCAATACGGAAGGTTATGATTATGTCCCCAAAAATTTATATCTCTTACGCAATCACACCAAACAAAGAACTCGTGATTTCAAGTTATCATGAGAAATTCCAATCCACGTTTAATGGTTTTACGTTAATTAAAAAGGACGGCTTAAAACAAGGAGATTTAAAAAAACTAGAAGGAGATCTTCCTGAACAATACGATAATAACGATGTAAAAAAGAAACTCATTGAATTATTAACAACCATTAAGAATAGTGGGGATTTTGATAAAGTAACCTATAGAGGCGATTTAAATCTATGCACTCACAAAAAGGATGATTTAGCGCCCTTTTTATTTGATGGGACGTTAAATAAATTTTTCGCTGGAAAAGAAGTTCAGCTAATTTTAGAGTCGGGCAATGTCGAATATGTAGAAAGTGCGATAAAGTTCGCAGATAAAATAGAAATGACCGGTGTCATTTTGCAAACCAAATCAGGAATCAAAGAAACACTATCTAAAACTTACCCACCCTCAGATGACAATAATAGCAAGGCAGAGGTATCGGTTCCAATACCAGAAACAAGTGCACTTGCTCAACTCAGTATTAATGAAGACGTTCATACTTTAAGCAATGCCATAGGGAAAGTTGGAATTTTTAATACTCCAAGTACTGAACCCAGTACAACGTCAACAAATGAGCCCCAGAAGCCAGGATTTACGACTAAATTAAATGAATGAAAACTCTTAGAGGAGGAGTAAAAGAGCCTCCTCTTTCATTTCAACAGAACTTACGAAAAACTCCAATCTCTTCGTTAAAAAATGTTTTTAATTCGGTCATTTAGTATATCTTAACTCCCTCAGTAAAAACATTTTTTGCCTCAACCTTAGAGTTTTTCGCAAGTCCTGTTCAAATCGCTTATCATCTTATACCTGAATCCAACAAAGCCATAAATTCATAAGGACTTAGTTGGTTTGAGAAATACGTTCCTTGTCCATATTTACAACCATATTGTTTGAGTTGATCTTTAATTTCCTTATTTTTTACTCCATCAGCCAAAACCTCTAAATCCAAGGTTTGTGCCAATTTAACAATAGCTTCAACCATTTTCGATTTCTTCTTGTCTTTAGTCATGTTCAAAATAAGAGATTTCTCAATTTTTATTTCATTGATTGGGAGATTTTCCAAATACAGAAAAGAAGAATAGCCACTGCAAAAATCATGTATTGATATCTTTACACCTAAACGGCTCAATTGATTTAACACCTCTATTGATTTTTCCTGATCCGATAAACAAGCGCGCTCATTGAATTCCAATGTTAAATACTCGGGGGCAATTTTATGTTCATTAAGTAATTTCTCTACAAATTCAGGTAATTTTTTATCAATTGCATCCTGAACCGATAAATTGACTGATGCAAAAATCTTATGTCCAGCCTGGTGCCAAAGCGCTAATTGTTTTGTAACATTTATTAACATGAACGATGTTAATTGCTGGGTTAAACTTGATCTCTCGATAAGCGGCATAAATTTTTCCAGACTGATTAATCCATACTGTTCATGTACAAAACGAACCATGACCTCAGCCCCAATAATTCTACCGGTTTTCAGCTCCACACAAGGTTGATAATAGAGCTTCATCTCCTGATTTTCTATGGATTTCTTTAATGCATTCATCACAATTCGATTGGTAGTAAAGTCCTCTTCCATGTTTGAATTATAAATAGCAAAAGGTATTTTGTTCTTCCTTGCATGAAAGACTGCCGTTCGTGCATGACTTATTAATGAAACATCATCCTCTCCATCACGAGGATAAATCACAGCCCCAGCAGTGGTACCGATATTTACATGAATTCCATCTACTATAAGATCAAGATTAGTTGCATCAATAATGGCCTCCAACAAGGTATTGTAATTAATTTGTTCATTCAATCTTGGTAATAATAAAGCAAATTCATCGCTTTCAACGCGAGCAATAGTATTTATTCCCATGGTAGCCTGTAACATAAAAGGATTAACTAACATATCTTTTAATTTTTTAACAAACTGAATTAAAACACTGTTGGCATTAAAATTACCGAAATTGTCGTGAATGACTTTAAAATCATTTAACTTTAATATAATGACCGCCAATTCATTCGATTCCTCAATTTTATTAATGGCTTGTTTGATTTGTTCGCTAAACAGAAAAGCATTGGGCAGCTGTGTAAAATAATCATGCTCACTTTTATATTTTAGTTTTGATTCGAGATCGCTACTTTTGTATCGAAGTGCCTCGGTTTTATCTGCAACCAGTGATTCTGCAGTATTCACCAATCCATGAAAAAATGATTGTCCCCAATAAGCAAAGAGAAAAGGGGTTAGATCGAGAATCCAAATAGCGGGATTTGTTGTTTGTGCTTTAATAAAGCCATTCAGATTGACAAAACCGGTTATTTGATAAGACACAACCAGTGAAGCGATTAATATACTACAAATCGCAATGCTTAATCCTATATAAGCATACTTGTTCACATACTCTTTTAAAATAATTGAACTTCTTGCGAGCTTGTAATTTATGTCCATATAATTAGTAGTATTTTATATGCATAAATTAATTTTAGTACTTTAATTTATAATTACATGAAATTATAAAAATAACGGATTCAGGACTTAACCAGTCGCTTTACTAAAAAATAGGTTGGCATGTTGCCTATTCCTTTAACCAAAATAGTCCCTCTTTTTTCAAATACAAAAAGAGCTTTCAGCAGTTGATAAGTTTCTTCACTCACATGAATTCGATCCGGCTCACCGTGAGACTCCATACGGCTCGCGATATTGATCGTTTTTCCCCACAGATCATAAGCAAATTTTTTCTTTCCTATGACACCACCCACTACAGCTCCAGTATGAATCCCTATGCGAAGATGAATGGGAAAAAGAAACTGTTCATTCACCATCTTTATCTTTTCAAGGACACTACATGCAAAGTCAGCAACACATTCAGCGTGAGATCGATTTTTGATTGGTGCACCAGCCACCGCCATATAGCAATCACCTATCGTTTTAATTTTTTCAAGACCGAATTGATCTGTAAGTTCATCCATAGCCGAAAATATGATATTCAACATCTCAATTAACTCACTTGGAGTCAGTTTGTCTGCTAATTTCGAAAAATTGACAATATCGATAAATATGGCTGTGACAGAAGAAAATCGCTCAACAATTGTTTGTTCGCCCTGTTTCAAACGTTCTGCAATAGCACTTGGCACAATACTCAACAATAGATCATCCGATTTTTTCTTTGCTTCTTTTAATTGGGCAAGATAGAGTTTTTCTTTATCCCTCAGCATTTTTTTCTCTATGGAAGATTCGATGCGTGCTTTAAAAATAACAGGATTAAATGGTTTAAGAAGATAATCATCAGCCCCCATTTCGAGACAACGTACAACTGCATCAATTTCTTTGAGCGGAGAAATGACAATCACAGGAAGGTAATAATAAAGGCTGTGGCCCCTAATTCTTTTTAAAACGTCAAAACCACTTATCCCTGATGTGATAATTGATAAAAGTATTAAATCGAAATTGCCTCTGTCTATTTCGTCAAGCACTTTGGAAGCATCTCCGCAAGGTGTTGCATTAAACCCATAATGCTTGAGTCGACGTATTACTAAATCTCTTGCCATTTCATTATCTTCAACAACGAGAATAGAACCTCTGTACGCTTTAGGTTGAAATATAATTTTCTTGTCAAGCGGAGGAATGGAGATAATCACATCACGAATTACCAGGTTCGACTTTTTAAATTGCGCTAATAAATCAGAGCCCTTCCATTGCACTTGGGCCAATTTATTGATTTCGTCAATGTATCCAATAAACAATTTTGCAGCCAAAAGAATCTTTTCAATATCATAAATAAACTGTTCTTGCTCCATTGAGAATTCTTCATCCAAAAGCAACTCACAATAGCCAATCACTGAATTGAGTGGTGTAAGTAAATTAAATTGCAAATCACTACTAAATGTTTTCAAATTAAACGCTTTTGGTTTTCTCTCAATCGAGCCAAAGCTTAAAACTTCATCGACACGGCGTTGCAAGAGTTTTCCTGATTGTAAAATCTTTTCAAGATCATCCTCGTACCTGTCAAGGTGATAGAATGCAAGCTCATCAAGTAAAATCTCAGCATAGCCAACAATTACATCAAGAGGTGTGGAAAACTCACTCCGTAAGCTGGCAAATAAAGCTTCTCGTTCACGTGTTAGAGTTACGTTACGATTCGGCTTTGCTTTTTTATTGAGATTCATTAATTCTGTTCCCTTATCGAGTGAAATACTCTTTTACTCTGCAGCTTTTTTTACTAACCGTTCGATCTTCTCAAGAAGGCGGGGAAGCTCAATAGGCTTCACTTCGTATTCATCGCAACCTGCTGCTACCGCTTTTTCCCGATCGCCCACCATCGCATGTGCTGTTAAAGCAATAATAGGGATGGATTGGGTATTTGGATCTGATTTGAGTTGTCGCGTCGCTTCATAGCCATCTAAAACAGGCAGGCTTAAGTCCATTAAAATAAGATCAGGATGTTCATCTCTTGCCATGATAACTCCTTTTTCTCCATCCACTGCGCAGCTCACTCCATATCCTTTACGTTGCAAACGTCTTGATAACATATCAAGATTCAATTCATTATCTTCCACAATCAAGATTTTTACCGCCATAGCAGTATCTCCTAACGATTTTTAATTATTTGTCCAATCTGATCCGTTATCGTTGCAATAAGTTGTTGGCGATTATAAGAATTTTTTTGTAAAACAACTTTGCTCGAATTCATTAGAAAATCGCGTTCTTCCTGAGTCAATTCTTTTGCAGTTACAATAATTACGGGAATTTGAGCCCACTTCTCATGCTTTTGTAATTCGCGTATAACATCAAAACCATCCATCTCTGGCATTAATAAATCCAGGAGGATAAGAGAAGGGGTTTGCTCCGCTAAAACAGCTAACGCATCACGGCCATTTTTAGCTTCCAGCACGTTCCACTTGGATTTTTTGATGGCTCTTCCCATGATCTGCCGTGAATCCGCTTCATCATCCACAATTAATACAGACTTGAGTGCATCCTTAGGTAATATGTGCTCAATTTTATCCATTAGTGCCCTAGGCTCAATCGGTTTATTGAGATAATCAACAGCACCTAAAGCAAAACCCAGGTCTTTTTCCAGCAGCATCGAAACTAAAATCACGGGAATATTCACAAGATTGGCATCAGCTTTTAATGCCGACAAAGTGGCCCATCCATCCATCATGGGCATAATAACATCAAGAGTAATCAAGTCAGGTTGGTATTTTCTTGCCAAAGAAAGGCATTCTTCCCCATGGAACGCGTGCAATACTCGGATACCTGATTCATTCAGGCTTTTCTCCATTATTTTATGAATTTCAGGATCATCATCAACCACGAGAACTGTTTTAACTGCTGCTTTTTCTTTGGCATTCAGTTGTGGTAGTTTTTCCGGAGATATTTTCTCAACACCCACGGTGCTAATCATTGGTAACATGATGGTGAACGTGGAACCTTTACCATATTCACTCTCAATAGTGACATCTCCTCCCAGTATTTTAGAAAAGCTTTTGGTCAAATAAAGACCCAATCCAGTACCACCGAATCGACGTGTTGTTGACGACTCCGCCTGAGAAAACGCTTTGAACAATGTACCTAATTGCTCACGTGTTAGGCCGATCCCTGTATCACTCACTGCAAATTGTATGTACGATTTATCGTTACTCATTATCGGCTTCACAGATAAAATAATCGTACCTTCTTTAGTAAATTTAGCCGCATTGCTGATTAAATTTAACAGGCATTGCCTTACTTTTACGAGATCTGTGTGCATGATACTCACTTGGGGGTCGATCTCGTATTTGAATGAATTCATATTCTTATTTACCAAGGGAACAATTATAGCCTCCAGATCCTTAATCATATTGGGGACATTGACATCTTCCAGAAAAATATCCATCTTGCCCGCTTCCATCTTCGATAAATCCAATATATCGTTGATAAGAGACAACAAATGTTTTGCTGAAGACTCTATTTTTTTGAGATCATCCAGATAACTCTCATGGCCGGCATCTTCCATTTCTTCTTCCAATAATTCGCAGTACCCTATGATGGCATTAAGTGGGGTACGTAATTCGTGGCTGGTATTAGCAATAAATTCAGATTTGGCTTTATTTGCCACTTCAGAATCTTTCTTGGCTTCGTTTAATTGAACCACCAGCTTTTCCAGATTTTGATTTACATTTTTCAGCTCCATGGTTCTTGATTCAACCAATTCGTGTAAATGCTCTTGTGTATAGTGCAGACTTTGAGACATGGTATTAAAACTTGTCACGACCTCGTTCAAATCATTGTAGGGAGTCATCTCTAAACGATGTTTTAAGCTGACCTTATTTTTGGTAATCCTTTGCATTGCCATAGTTAATGCATTCAATGATTTGGAAATAGCATGTAAAAAAATGTACGCTACAATGATAGTTAACGACAGTATCCCAATAGGCAAACTGATCATAATCATACGATTGGTTGAAATAAGTTGTTGAAAAGTCAGTAATGATTGCCCCTTTAGTTTTCTTGTTATTGCATCCAAGTTGTCAAATTGTTTCGAGAGACTCACTAGATTGTTTTGTACCTCGATATGATTTTTTTGTAATTGCAATTTGAGATTATTGAGTTCTTTACGTAGAGAAATGATACTTCCTGAGCCTTTAGTTAATTGGTTAGCAACCAAATCAAATTGACGACTCAAATCCAGTGCAGATTGATGCAGTTGTGGGTTATCCTGTAATAAATTGTTTAGTTGTTGCAATTTAGAGTGTGTTAACGGTATGAGCGGTAGAAGTTGATTCTTCTCTAAATTATTCAATTCATCTGAATTCTCTTCTTCCGCGAGTTGCTCGATTAATCCCATGAGAAATGCCAGCTCAGTATTAATTTTTTCATCAACGCGGAATGCATCAGAAATATTATTAAAAATCAGATCATCTAAAGTTGTTTTAAGCTGGTCGCTTTGCGTAAGTTTCCCCTCATGGAGATAACCACGTAGTTGGCGTATGTTTTTTTTATATTGATAAGTTAAAACACCACTGATATTTTCTGACTGGTTGTGAATTGTTTTAACTTCTTTATCAATGAGCTGTTTTTGATCGGCCAATTCTTTTTTCGTTTTCAAAAAAGCTTGGGTCAATCTCAATAATCTGTCATCAATTTTTAAAAAGTCCTGATAGGTCACTTTAAGTTTTTGAAGTGCTTGCGAGACAGGGGGAACTTCACTGGTAACAGAGGCTAATTTTTCCTGGCCTTCAATAAAACGCGACTCTATAGGTACACGAGACTCCAATTTGGATAATTCATCTTCTTCTCGAGCTGTTAAAATGCTTTGTTGCCTCACTAAAAATAAAGCTCGTGCATTACTCATTTTAAATCGCGCGTTTTCGATTGAAAAAACAGTTAATAAGAGATTCTGATTTTGGATTAGTTGATGGTTAAAATAAAGCGCCGCCGAGCTAAGAATCAGCGTAAAAATGATAGTAAGAATAAAAAATAACAGAAACACATTTACCAATGATAATTTTAGTTTCCTGTACATTAATGATCCTTCCATTTATCCTTGACTAATGGACTCAATTCAGTCCAATCAAAAGAGGTAAATTTCCCATTTCTTAATATAGTAGGCCAAACCATATGCAGTGCCTGGTGATTGTTTTTATCATAACTGATAGGAATGCCGATACCGATATCCACATCGTGCATGTTTTCCATGACCTGAACAATCCCTTCTCGGGTCAATTTTTTCGCGTCTGCAGCCCGTTGTAATCCCAGAGTAAATAACTTCGTCGCGAGATAACCTTCTAATGAAACGTAGCCAGGCTGGGCATCCTTTGCATATTTTTTTAGACTTTCCCGATACTCCTTAACAGCGGGGAGCTCCGAATCATAACTCGGAACAACCTGAGTCACTATCACATGATTTTCTCCTACTGACTCAAGTTCCTTTGCTAAGGTTTCACTTCCTACAAAAGAAACATTGAGAAACAAGGTATTAGGCAACTCTTTAGTTGCCAACTTAATGAATTGAGCAGCGGGCTGATAAGGAGCAACGATAATGATTGCTTTTGGTAATTTTTTTGCATCCAGAATTTCTGACAGCCCTTCTTCAACATTTAATGTATTTCTGGTGAATCGACCATGAGCTAATTTTTCTGGATCTTGATAACCTGCTTTTTTTAATGCGGCTATAGCCCCCATATACCCAGAGTCTCCAAATAAATCATTTTGGGTAAAAAAGGCTATCTCATCAGGTTTAACTCCCGCCCTCAACAAACCTTTTACCATAGCAGCCGTTTCCTCTGCATAGCTTGCACGAAAATTAAAAATGTATCGATCAGGTGGCTTTTTATGGAGTACTTGTGCCCCAGCATAGCAACCGTAGAGCAATGTCTTCAATTCTTGGGCAATTGGGACTGAAACTGCAGCAGTAGGAGATCCTACATTACCTATGACAGCAAGTACCTGCTCCTGCGTAATTAATTTGCGCATGTTAGGCGCAGTAAGCGAAGGTTCATATGAATCATTATGTACAATCAATGTTACTTTTTTACCATTGATACCCCCGGAAGCGTTTATTTTATCAAAATATATCTGTTCACCCAGGGTCATACGTTGTCCCAGAGTTTGTGCTGGTCCCTCTAAGGCCGTACTACTTCCGATCTTAATGGATGGTTGACTGCTCGTTGAGGGTTCTTGTGCAAATGATGTCTGAGCAAGATTAAGAAGTATGAATATAATCCTGCCAACACTGCCGAATGAAAATGAAATCCATTCTTTTTGCATTTGCTTATCCATTAAAATGCGAGCTTTATGATTAAAAATTATAGTTGATTAAACGAACGCCAACATCACAAATAAGTATATTTTGCGAAATAAATTGTGTTTCCCTGATAAGACTTATATCGTAATCCAAGTGTACCGTAGTACCTTGGATTATGGTGATTGCTCTTCATTGTTATCAAATTTCTGTAGCTTCGGGCCAAACACCACATTGAACTTGCCCAATATGTTTTTTCTGTAACAAAAGCATTGCTAAACGAGACTGGCCAATTCCGCCCCCAATCGTTTGCGGTAAAAATCCGGATATTAATTTCTGGTGCCAATCAAAATTCAAACGATGCTGGCAACCTGTCAATGCCAGTTGGTATTTTAATATGGCTTCATTTACTCGAATACCCATCGAAGAAATTTCAAAAACATCAGAAAGTACCGGGTTCCAAACCAAAATATCACCATTTAGCCCGGTTAATCCCACTTCATTGACGGTGCTCCAATCGTCATAATCAGGGGCGCGCAAATCATGAGGTTTTCCATCGGATAGTGCGCCACCAATTCCAATTAAAAAAACGGCTCCATATTTTTTGGTAATAGCCCGCTCTCGGTCTTTTGGCGATAGATGAGGATATAGGGCAAGTAATTCTTCAGAATAAATAAAATGAATATACTCTGGTAGAAATGGTTTTAAACTATATAGATCACTAACCATTTTTTCCGTTTTCTTTATTGCGTCATAAAGTTCAATAACTGTTTTTTTCAAATAGCTTAAAGAGCGATCTTTATCATCGATGACCCGCTCCCAATCCCATTGATCTACAAAAACTGAATGAGTGGCACTTAAAACTTCCTCATCAGGTCTTAAAGCACTCATATGAGTATAAATACCTTCTTCTGCTTGAAAAGCAAATTCTGCGAGTAACTTTCTTTTCCATTTCGCTAAAGAATGAACAATCTCAAAAGTACGTTCTGGTATGGCTTTAACCTTAACCGAGACCGCTTGTTCGGTACCTGACAAGTTATCTTGTACGCCATCCCCTACACTAGTCAATAATGGCCCTTGCACCTCAATAAGACTTAATTTTTGTTCCAATTCGCGCGAAAAAAAAGCCTTGACAGAACTTATTTGCTTTTGTTTTTCAATGAATGCCTGCTTCATAATTTTACCTCAAAAATAATTTAAGTTGACATTATATTTCTTTTTTTGAATATTTTTATCACAAATTTAAAATAAAAATAGATAAGATAAATTATATTCAGTAAAATATAATTCTTATTAGATTATATTTAAATAAAATCAATGAAAGACCTTGAAAATTATCAAATCGATGATCTTGACAAAAAAATACTTAATTCTTTAATAAAAAATGCACGTACCGCTTATGCAGAATTAGCTAAAACGTATGCTGTAAGTCCTGCTACGATTCATGTACGTGTAGAAAAGATGCGCCAGGCAGGGATTATTGAAGGGGTGCATGTGCATATTAACCCGAAACGATTAGGATATGATGTCTGTTGTTTCATTGGAATTACGCTGAATCATGCAAAAGATTATCAGGCAGTCTTAAAAAAACTGGAAAACTTAGAAGAAGTGATTGAAGCTTATTATACTATTGGCCATCATTTTAATATCTTTATTAAAGTAATGTGTCAATCAATAGACACATTACAGCAACTATTAGTCAATAAAATTCAGCTTATTGAGGAAATACAATCAACAGAGACATTGATCTCATTACAAAATCCCATCATGCGCTCAGTAACTCCCTAAGTCATAGGATGGTTCTAGTTATGAGGGGTACTCGGACTTAGATTATCTTCTTTTACACCATTTTCACCCGATGAAGGTTTTGGGTCACTTGAAAATTCTGGTATCTTTTGGAGCTGACTTCCATTGGTCGGAGACAGGGTAGTCAACGCTATATTTTCATCATCCTCCAATGGGAACGATTTCGTTTCTGTATTACTTTTCTCAAGTGATTCTTTTTTGGCATTACTATTCTCAAGAGCTTCAGAAAATTTACTCATAAAACTGGAAAAGCCACTGACCAAAGCATTGACCGTTTTTTCTTTTAAATCACCCCCTTTGAAGCCTTGAAAGAATGATTTTATACCTTCTTGTGCCGCATCAGCATAAGCTTTGGTCATGGTCCATAATTTTGATGGTAGATTTTGTTTGTCATCATCAAGTAGTTGATTCAAATTTTTGGTGACATTTAAAGTATCTTTTCCTAATTGTTCTAAAACTTGAGAGGAAACATTTTTTTGTTCTCCAAGAAGTGCGCGATGCATGAATGATAAACCGGTGCTTTGTAAGGAAGTAGCAGCATTACTCAATTGTAGTAATTCTAAGGAACGTACTGTTTTTGAAAGTTCTTCTTTAGAGATGGTGGGTGTTAATTTTCCCTCCAGTTCTTTTATATAGTTTTCTTCTTCCTCGTTGATCATTTTTCGCGCTTCTGTTATAGAACTCTGATCGGGATCATTCCGAACTTTTGCATGTTCTGCTCTAATATCCGATATAATTTGCTCAGCTCTATTCCTATCATCCAAACTACTCGTGGCAAGTGATCGGTTATATCCCTTCATACCTTGGTCAAAGCTTCCTGCTACCATTTTGGTGACCGTGTCAAAAAAACCTTTGCCTTCTTCATATCCCTTTAATGCTCCTTGACACATGCCCATAGTTCCTTGAATGCATGCCTTTGCAAAGCCTATTGCTTTTTCTTTCAACGACTTGGAGTCATCAAAAGCAAATCCAGTAGCCAAATTCCATGCTATTCTAATGGAATCTGTAGCTGTGTTTAGTACTGCTTTAGGATCAATCTTTTCATCTTTAGTTTGATTATAAGTCATAATTACAGCTTTACTGAGCAATTGGGCTTTGTTAGTATTTTTATGCACATCTAAAAGCGACTGATGAATATGATCACTACTTTTATCTGATATCGGCACTTCCAATTCATTAACGCGTTTTTCTATCTCACGTATAAGCTTCTGCTTCGTATCGCGGTATTGAATAGGCATTTCCGAATGCTGCCAATCTGAAAGATTTTGGCGGATTTTTGGCTCTTCCCCAAATCAGGGGGCACTAATCAAGAACACAAAACTTTAACCCTTAACCTATAATTTTCAAAATTTCTAAATCCATAAGCACGTCTTTGAATCAGCTTCAT
The DNA here is from genome assembly GCF_003990155.1 of Legionella qingyii. Taxonomy (NCBI): domain Bacteria; kingdom Pseudomonadati; phylum Pseudomonadota; class Gammaproteobacteria; order Legionellales; family Legionellaceae; genus Legionella; species Legionella qingyii. The sequence continues at coordinate 12 of NZ_RZGX01000001.1, read as the reverse complement.
CTTCCTATGAAA